>NZ_QOCC01000033.1:0-10044 GCF_003318185.1 Tenacibaculum sp. E3R01
AGATACAGATGGCGATGGCGTACCAGATTATCAAGATTTAGATAGTGACAATGACGGAATTAATGATGTTATAGAGAATGGAAATGGCGATTTAGATACGAACAATGATGGTGTTATCGATTCAAATGATACAGGAGGATCAGATAGTGATGGCGATGGTATTTCAGATAGTGTAGATTCAGACTCAAGTAATTTCGGAGAAGGAAATGGAGGAGATGGAGATACAGTTGATACCGATGGAGATGGAGTTCCAGATTATCAAGATTTAGATAGTGATGATGATGGAATCAATGATATTACTGAAGGCGGAAATGATGATATGGATGGAAATGGAGTAGTAGATGGCCCAGATAGTGATGGTGATGGTATTTCAGATGAAGTAGATGAAGACGATTCAGGATTTGGAGATTCAGGAAATAATGATAACTTACCTGATGGGAATTCTGATGGAATTCCTGATGTTATTGATCCAAATGAAGGTGGAGGAACAGGAGTTTTACCAGATAGTGGAACAGATTCAGACGGTGATGGAATTGCTGATAGTGCAGATTTAAACGATTCTATTTTTGGAGATGCTATTGGAATTGATGACTGTGTTAGTGTTTACAATGAGTTTACACCCAATGATGATGGTAGTAATGATACTTTAATAATTGATTGTATAGAAAATTATCCTACTAATACATTAGAAATATTTAATAGATGGGGTAATTTAGTGTATAAAAAGAAGCAGTATAATAATAAGTGGGATGGCACCTCTACAGGAAGAGTAAATATTCAAGTAGACAATAAATTACCTTCTGGTACGTATTTCTATGTTCTTGATTTAGGAAATGGTACAAAACCTAAAAAGGGGTGGATCTATATTAATAGAGATTAATGTTATAAATTTGCAAAATTTTATAAAAAAGACTATTTTTTGTTTAAATGTTTGCAATGTAGTTTTTTACTGTATTTTTAAATAAAATAATAAAAAAAATCGTTAATAAACCTAAAGAAATTAGTAAGGATGAATAATATATTAAAAGTAATCAGCATACTAATCTTAATGCTAAGTTCATGTATAGTAAGCGGACAGCAAGATCCTCAGTATACACAATATATGTTTAATACAATGAGTGTTAATCCAGCATATGTAGGTTCAAAAGGACATACAATGATCAATGTTTTGGCAAGAACACAATGGGTTGGAATTGATGGAGCGCCAGATACTCAAACATTAAGTTATGATACTCCGTTAGGATATTCAGGAGTTGGATTAGGAATAAATTTGGTAAATGATGCAATTGGTCCATCTAATGAAACGTATATAGATGCAAATGTTTCTTATACCGTTCGAACAAGTGAAGATGGAAATTTAGCATTTGGATTAAAGTTAGGAGGGCGTTTTTTTAATGTAGACTGGAGTAAAGGAGTTTTTCGAGATGGAAATGATAGATCATTAAATCAAAATATAAGTAAGTTTTTACCAACAATAGGAGCAGGAGTTTATTATTACAAGTCAAATTGGTATTTAGGTTTTGCAGTTCCAAACATTTTGAGAACAGATCATTATGATGATGTGTCAAGTGGAGGAGTTGTGGCAACAGAAAGAATGCATTATTTTTTAATAGGAGGTTATGTATTTGATTTAAGCGAAACAATAAAGTTTAAGCCAGCGGTATTAAGTAAAATAGTAAGTGGAGCACCATTATCATTAGATGTATCAGCGAACTTTTTATTTAATGATAAATTTAGAGTTGGAGCAGCATGGAGATGGGATGATTCAATTAGTGCAATGTTAGGGTTTCAAATTAATGAATCATTACAAATAGGTTATGCTTACGATTTAACGACATCTAATTATAGTAATTACAATTCAGGAACTCATGAAGTAATGCTTCGATATGAGATATTTAAAGAACAAAAGATGAAATCGCCAAGATTTTTCTAGAACAATTAAACGGACGGGACATGAAAAGAACAATACTTTTATTATTATTGTTAGTAACTGCTATGGCTTTTGGGCAACGAAAATATGCAGCTGATAGGTATTTTAAAGAATACGCTTATAAAAAATCAGCAGAACTGTATGAAACTATTTATAACAAAGATGACAAAACATATTTGGTTATAAGTAGGTTGGCAGACTCATATTATTTTAATGTTGATTTTGATAAAGCAGAAAAATGGTATGCTGAATTAATGAAGAAATTCGAATTAATGGCTTTACCAAAGCATGTATTTAGATATGCTCAAACATTAAAGAGTAATGGTAAAATTGAAGAGTCAGATAGTTGGTTATTGAAATTGAAAAGAAATGATAGTAGAGTAAAAGCATTAGAGAAAAATAAAAATTACTTTATAGAATATTCAAACAGGCCAAAAACGTATATAAATATTCACAATCTTTCAGTGAATACAAAGTATTCTGATTTTGGTGGTTTTGTACATGATAATACATTGTATTTTGCTTCTACAAAGCCTATAGATGTTAAAGACACTCGATTATATAAATGGAATAATCAACCATATTTAAACGTTTATTCGTCTAAAGAAAAAAACGTCGGAGAAGATAGAATATTATATGTAGGCACTTCAGAAAAATTAAATTCAATAAATTCTAAATATCATGAATCTAATGTAGTTATAACAAAAGATGGTTCAACAATGTATTTTACTAGAAATAATTATGATGGTGATAAATTAAAAGGAGATAAAGAAAGAACTACACATTTAAAGATATATAAAGTAAGTAAAGTAAATGAGGTGTGGGGTGATTTGAAAGAATTATCTTTTAATAATGATAGTTATTCTGTAGGGCATCCAGCATTAAGTCCTGATGAGAGAACATTATACTTTGTATCTGATATGCCGAATGGCTATGGAAGCACAGATATTTATAAAGTAGCCATAGATGATAATGGTAATTATGGAGAACCAGAAAATTTAGGTGCAACAGTTAATACTGAAGGAAGAGAAATGTTTCCATTTGTAGGAAATGATAACCGGTTGTATTTTTCTTCAGATGGGCATATAGGATTAGGAGCTTTAGATATTTTTGAGAGCGAGGTAAAAGAAAACTCTTTTTCAGAGCCTATTAATTTGGGAAAACCTATTAATGGACCTAGAGATGATTTTTCTTTTGTAATAAATAAAGAGCGTTTTCAGGGATATTTTACATCAAATAGAAAAGGAGGAAAAGGAGATGATGATATTTATAGTTTTATAATTTATGACTGTAAAGAAGATATAAAAGGAATTGTATCAGACACAAGAACAGGAGAACCTATTGATAATGTAACTGTACGATTAATAAATGAAAAAGGAGAACCAATATCTGAGCAAGTAACAAAATCTGATGGAGCTTATTCTTTTGAAAAAATTGATTGTGAAAAGAACTTTGTAGTGGTCGCTTCAAAAGATGATTATAAAGCAACACAAAAAGAAACAGTAACTTTAGATGTAAATAAGAAAATATTAAAAACTGATTTACAATTAGAGTCTTTAATTGTAGAAAATCAAATAATTATAAACCCAATTTATTTTGACTTTGACCTATTCAATATTCGAGAGGATGCTGAATATGAATTAGAAAACATTGTGTCTGTTATGAAAAACAATCCAGAAATGGTTATAAAAATTGAATCACATACAGATAGTAGAGGAACTAAAGAGTATAATAGAATTCTTTCAGATAATAGAGCTAAATCTACAAGAGATTATATAATTTCAAGAGGAATTGATTCAAAAAGAATAGAAAGTGCAATTGGTTATGGGGAAGACCAATTATTAAATAATTGTAAAGAAGGAAGAAAAAGTAAATGTACAGAAGAAGAACACCAAAAGAATAGAAGATCGTATTTTTATATTTTAGAAACTATTAAAAATGTAAAATCAAGTAATAAATAATATAGTAAAGTATATAAAAGCAAAAAAACGTCTCTATTCAGAGGCGTTTTTTTATAAGTCAAACATTACAATTACAAGAAAATACGTAATTTCGCACATTCAATAAATATAATAACAAAATGAGTAAGAAGTTTACTGAATACAAAGGCTTGGATTTACCAAAAGTAGCAGAAGAAATATTAAACTACTGGGAAGAAAACAACATCTTTGAGAAAAGTATTACTAGCCGTGAAGGAAATGAGCCGTTTGTTTTTTTTGAAGGACCACCTTCAGCAAATGGGTTACCTGGAATTCACCATGCAATGGCACGCTCTATTAAAGATATTTTTTGTCGCTATAAAACTCAAAAAGGATACCAAGTAAAGCGTAAGGCTGGTTGGGATACACATGGTTTACCAGTAGAACTTGGAGTAGAAAAAGAATTAGGAATAACTAAAGAAGATATAGGAACAAAAATAACTGTAGAAGAATATAATACAGCCTGTAAAACAGCAGTAATGCGTTATACGGATATTTGGAATGACCTAACTCAAAAAATGGGCTATTGGGTAGATATGGAAGATCCATATATTACTTATAAGCCTAAATACATGGAATCAGTATGGTGGTTGTTAAAACAAATTTATAATAAAAACTTATTGTATAAAGGATATACAATTCAACCTTATTCACCAAAGGCAGGAACAGGTTTAAGCTCACATGAGTTAAACCAACCAGGAACTTATCAAGATGTAACTGATACGACTGTTGTTGCGCAATTTAAAACGATAAAAGATACATTACCTGAGTTTTTACAAGTAGAAGGAGATGTTCATTTCTTAGCTTGGACAACAACACCTTGGACATTACCAAGTAATACTGCTTTAACAGTTGGACCTAAAATCGAGTATGTTTTAGTAAAAACATTTAATCAATACACATTTGAAACTATTCAAGTAGTATTAGCAAAAAACTTAGTAGCAAAACAGTTTGCTGGAAAGAAATTTGAACAAGTTGAAAACGAAAGTGATTTAAATAAGTACACAAAAGAAGATAAACAAATTCCATATTTAATTACTAATGAATTTATAGGTAAAGATTTAGTAGGTATTAAATATGAGCAATTATTAGATTACGTATTGCCTTATCAAAATCCAGAAAATGCATTTAGAGTAATTTCAGGTGATTTTGTAACTACTGAAGATGGTACAGGTATAGTTCACACTGCACCAACTTTTGGAGCTGACGATGCATTAGTAGCAAAACAAGCTACACCTGAGGTGCCACCATTGTTAGTATTAGATGAAAATGAAAACCCAGTTCCATTAGTAGATTTACAAGGTAAATTCAGGCAAGAAGTAAGTGAGTTTGCAGGTAAATATGTTAAGAATGAATATTATGCTGATGGAGAGGCTCCAGAAAAGTCAGTAGATGTTGAAATAGCAATTAAGCTTAAAACTGAAAATAAAGCTTTTAAAGTTGAAAAGTATGTGCATAGCTATCCTAACTGTTGGCGTACAGATAAACCAATTTTATATTATCCATTAGATTCTTGGTTTATTAAGGTAACCGATGTTAAGGAAAAAATGTTCGACTTAAACGAAACAATTAACTGGAAACCAAAATCAACAGGAGAAGGGCGTTTTGGTAACTGGTTAAAAAATGCAAATGACTGGAATTTATCTCGTTCTCGTTTTTGGGGAATACCTTTACCTATTTGGCGTACTGAAGATGGAACTGAACAGTTATGTATTGGGTCATTAGCAGAGCTAAAAGAAGAGATAAAAAAATCAGTAGAAGCAGGAGTACTTTCTGAAGATATTTTTGCCGACTTTGAAGTAGGTAACATGTCTGAAGAGAACTATGATAAAATTGATTTACATAAAAATGTTGTAGATAAAATTATCTTAGTATCAGCTTCAGGAAAACCAATGCATAGAGAAAGTGATTTAATTGATGTTTGGTTTGACTCTGGTTCAATGCCTTATGCACAATGGCATTATCCGTTTGAAAATAAAGAGTTAATAGATAATACAGAAAGTTTCCCTGCAGATTTTATAGCTGAAGGAGTAGATCAAACACGTGGATGGTTTTATACTTTACATGCAATTGGAGCCATGGTGTTCGATTCTGTAGCATATAAAAATGTTGTATCTAATGGTTTAGTATTAGATAAAAACGGACATAAAATGTCTAAGCGTTTAGGAAATGCTGTTGATCCGTTTAAAACTCTAGCTGAATATGGGCCAGATGCTACACGTTGGTATATGATTTCAAATGCAAATCCATGGGATAACTTAAAATTTGATTTAGCCGGTATAGAAGAAGTAAAACGTAAGTTTTTTGGTACGCTATATAATACATATTCTTTCTTTACATTGTATGCTAATATTGATAACTTTAGTTATAGTGAAGCTGATGTTCCATTAAATGAAAGGCCTGAAATTGACCGTTGGATTTTATCTGAATTAAATACATTAATTAAAAAAGTTGATACTTTCTATTCAGAATACGAACCTACTAGAGCAACTAGAGCAATTTCAGATTTTGTACAAGATCATTTAAGTAATTGGTACGTTCGTTTATGTAGAAGACGTTTTTGGAAAGGAGAATACGCACAAGATAAAATATCAGCTTATCAAACGTTATATACATGTATGCTTACTGTAGCTAAGTTAGGATCACCAGTAGCTCCATTCTTTATGGATAGACTCTATAAGGATTTAACTGCTGCAACTCAAAAAGAAAATTTTGAAAGTGTTCATATAGCAGAATTTCCAAAATATGATGAATCTTTTGTGAATAAATCATTAGAAAGAAAAATGGAAAATGCACAAACTATTTCTTCTTTAGTTCTTTCTTTAAGAGCAAAAGAAAAAATAAAAGTGCGTCAGCCACTACAAAAGATAATGATTCCTATACTTGATGAAACTCAAAAAGAGGAGATACTAGCAGTTGCTGATTTAATAAAATCTGAGGTAAATGTTAAAGAAATTCAATTGTTAGATGATGCTTCTGGTATATTAGTAAAACAAATAAAACCAAACTTTAAAGCTTTAGGACCTAAGTTTGGTAAAGATATGAGATTGATAGCTAGTAAGATACAGTCTTTTTCTCAAGAAGATATTGCAATAATTGAAAAAGAAGGGAAAATATCTGTTGAAATTAATGAGAAAATTGTTAATTTAGAAACCGCTGATGTAGAAATTTCATCAAAAGATATTGAAGGCTGGTTAGTAGCAAATGCAGAAGGATTAACAGTGGCTTTAGATGTTACCATAACAGATGATTTACGTAAAGAAGGAGTAGCGAGAGAATTAATAAATAGAATTCAAAATGCACGTAAGGAAACTGGTTTAGAAGTAACAGATAGAATACGATTAACTTTCTTAAATTTTGCAGATTTACAAGAATCAATATTAGCAAATGAAACCTATATTAAAACAGAAACATTAACAAATGAGTTGGTTTTTGTTGAAGCGTTAGAAAATGGTACAGAAATTGAATTTGATACCATTAAAAGTAAAATGTTAATTGAAAAAATATAGCATTATGAATGACGTTAATGTAAGATACTCTGATAATGATTTACAAGAGTTCAAAGAAATTATTTTAAAGAAAATTGAAAAATCTGAAGAAGATTTAAAGTTGTTACAAGATTCCTATAAAAATGGATCTGGTAATGGTACTGAAGATACTTCACCCACCTTTAAATCCTTTGAAGAAGGTTCAGATACAATGTCTAAAGAAGCAAACATGCAACTAGCTATTAGACAAGAAAAATTTATCCGTGATTTAAAAAATGCGTTAGCACGTATTGAAAATAAAACATACGGAGTTTGTAGAGTTACAGGTAAGTTAATTCAAAAAGAACGATTAAAATTAGTACCGCATGCGACATTAAGTATTGAAGCAAAGCGTAAGCAATAATTTTTATAATTTTGTTAAGACATATAAAAAAGACTCCTGACTTAGGAGTCTTTTTTGGTTCAATATATAGGAAGTAATTTTCTAGATATTAGTATGTTTTCTATACCGACCGTTTTTTAATAAGAAAAGGTACTAAAAAGGTTAATAGTCAGGGTGAAATAATCGTTTTTTTGATATGAAATATTTAAATGAAAAGAAAACTTAGTATAAAATTGATCCATGCTAATATTACCCTTTAAGAGAATTAACTTCTTTTTATAAAAAAATAAAGTAACAGATTGTACCTTTAGGCGTCTTATATAGAAGAAAAAATATTAAAAATGAATAAAAGCATATTAATTACTGCTATGGCAGGAGTATTATTAGTTGGATGTAGTACTTCAAAAACTAAGGTTAACGATTTAGCTACTTCAAATCCAATAGAAACAACATTAGATTTAACTAAAGTTGAAAATGATAAAGTACCTGTAACGATAAACCCTGGACGATTTACTACAGAAAAAGTAACGTATAGATTACCAAGAGTTGTTCAAGGTACATATTCTGTTAGTGATTTTGGTAAATATGTTGATGGTTTTAAAGCGTTTGATTATAAAGGAAATGCTTTATCAGTAAAAAAGGTTGATACTAATACTTGGGAAATTAATAATGCAGCTAGTTTAGATAAAATAACATATTTAGTAAATGATACTTTTGATATGGAAGTTAAAGGAGGTATAGGAGGAGAAGTTCCTTTTTCACCTGCAGGAACTAATATTGAAAACACAAACTACGTTTTAAACTTACATGGATTTATTGGATATTTTGATTCATTAAAAAATAGTCAATATAAGTTAGATGTAGTAGCTCCATCAAAATTTGCTAGAACTTCAGCTTTACAAGAAGTTGGAACAAAAACTAGTAAAGATGGAACTTCTTTAACTACAAGTTATTTTGCCCCTCGTTATTTTGATATAACTGATAATCCAATGTTTTATGGTGAATTAGATGTTGAAGAATTTAAAGTAGGTGATATTAAAATTGTATTAAGTGTATACTCTCCAAATAAAAAACATTCTGCTGAAAAAATTAAAGCGGTAATGGAAAAAATGATGCAAGCTCAAAAAGCTTATTTAGGTAGTGTTAATAGTACTGCTCGTTATGATATTTATTTATATTTATCAGATGGATCTGAGAAAGCACCTAAAGGATTTGGAGCTTTAGAACATCATACTTCTACTGTAGTAGTTTTACCAGAAGGAATGCCTGATAATGCTTTAGCTAAAAGTATGATAGATGTTGTGTCTCATGAGTTTTTTCATATTGTAACTCCTTTAAGTGTTCATTCTGAAGACGTACATTATTTTGATTATAACCAACCAACTTTTTCAAAGCACTTATGGATGTATGAAGGAGTAACTGAATATTTTGCAACCTTATTTCAAGTAAATCAAGGATTAGTGAATGAAGATGAGTTTTATGCGAAAGTTATGGGTAAAATTAAATCAGCTTCTGGAATGAATGATACTATGAGTTTTACTAAAATGAGTGAAAATGTTTTAGATAAACCATACGCTCCACAATATTATAATGTTTACCAAAAAGGAGCTTTAATTGGTATGTGTATTGATATTTTAATGCGAGAAGAGAGTAATGGAAATAGAGGTATTTTATCATTAATGAAAGAATTATCTAATAAATATGGAAAAAATAAACCATTTGTAGATGATAATTTAATTGAAGAAATAACAGCAATGACTTATCCGTCAATTGGAGCTTTTTTAAATACACATGTTGTAGGAACTACTCCAATAGATTATAATACATTTTTTGCTAAAGCAGGATTAAATATTTCTGAATCTAAAGTAAAAACCAATTATATTCAAAATGATGGGGTTATGATTGTAAAAGGTGATAAACCAACTCAAAGTGTAAGGTTTACTGGAGGAGTTAAAAATAATAGCTTTTGGGCAGAAAATGGGGCGCAACCTAATGATGCTATTAAAGCAGTTGATGGAGTTGTGTTAACTAAAGAAAATGCAAATCAGATATTTAGAACAATGTATATGTGGCAGCCTGGAAAAGAAGTAGAGGTTAAATTAGAAAGAGATGGTAAAGAAGTTGTAATTAAAACAACATTAACTCAATCATATACAAAAGGAAGTAGTTTAAAAGAAAATTCAAACGCAACTCAAAAACAAAAGGAGTTACGTAAAGTATGGTTAAAAGGATAACCTAATTTAGTTTATAAAAAAAGACCAATGT
>NZ_QOCC01000033.1:10082-21639 GCF_003318185.1 Tenacibaculum sp. E3R01
ACATTGGTCTTTTTTTATAAAACATTTTTAAGATAAAAAACGATTATTCAATTCTGGTGTTGGAATATAACAAGCTTCTTTTTTACCAAACCATTTGTACCTGTTTTTTGCAATATAAGAATACACTGCATCTCTAATAAAAGTAGGTGCAATAAAAAAAATACTCAATAGCTTTACTGGAATATTTAATTTCAAGGCTATTTTTAATGCGGCAGTAGATTTAGCATATATCTTTTTATCTGGAGTAAATAGCAAAATAGAGTCTACTTTATTAGTATCAATATTAAAATGACTAATAATATTCCTTCCAATTTCTCCTTGTAAGGAAGTAAATAAAAATATCTTCTTTTTATCATGTTTAATAACATATTGTACACTATTGTTGCACAAGTTACAAACACCATCAAAAAGTATTAAATAATTATTTTTAGGAATATTTGGTAGCATATTTATCTATTATAAGGGAATTCATTAATCCAATTAAAACCTCTATTAGTTAATAGGAATTTCTTTTTGTAATCTTTAGTTCTTTTTAATTTGATTGATATAGTATCTAACTTCACGGTTCCTTTTAAATAAAAATTAGTACTATCTCCTTCTGTATATTTTAAATTATAGATTTCTAAAGTATCTCTATAATTTTTTAAAATCAGTTCATTTTTTGTTGAATCAACAGTTAATTTATACCATTGACTTTTTTTGCCAATTGGTTTAATTTTTGCATATTTTTTACCATCAATCATTAAGTATTTCCATTTCTTTGTATTGTTAGAAGAAGAGATTAATGTATCGTTTAATTTAAATTCATCTACTTCATAAAGCCCTCTTAAAATACTTTTGGAACTATCACCATAGTACTTTTCTTTAGATTCTAAAGTGCTATAAGTACCGTATCCTAAAACGTATCCTAAAAGTAATACTTTAAAAGCTAACATGGCTTTACTAATACCCTTTTTTAAAATAGGTTTATATATATCTGTAAGAGCAATAGGAGTTCTTAAAAAGAAAAATCCCCATAAAGTTTTAAAGTTTCTTGCTATTAAAAACGCACACATTAAAAATAAATGTGTAGAAAGTATTTTTACAGGAACATCATAAAAATAATTTACAGCCATAACATTTGCTGTAGTCATTAGCGTGATAATTAATCCAAAAGTTAGTGTTCTTCTAAATAAAAGTAGCACAGCTGAAACTTCAGCAATTCCCATAAATAAATTATAGCCTTTAGAAAAACCTAAAAAAGTCCATGCTAGCCCCATAGGAGAAGAATCTCCATAAGTTTGAGTTAGTCTAGACATTGATGGGGCAGAAAACTGTAGTTGTATTACTTTAACCATCCCATAATTAATTAACATTAATCCTACATAACAGCGCACTGCTAGTGTTAACCAATAATACATTTTTGAATAGCTCTTAGTTTTTTTATCTAAAAAAGACCATACTATTGTTGATAACAGAGCTATAAGAGCAATTGTGAAAATTAATGTATAATCGTAAGTAGTATCTCCACTTCCGTTAGGACCTACTCTAATTTTATAAGTAATTCCTAAAATGTTTTTACCTACCCAAGGAATAAAATTATGTAAAAACTTATTGAAAAGTTCGCTAATGTAGCCAAAAAAAGGATAAGCGCCATTATTCTTAAAAAGGATAAATAAGGTAAAATAAGTAAAGAAAAAACGAAATAATATTTTTTCAGAAATAGACCAGATATTAATTTTCGGAAAAGTGTTCATAATTTTTAATAATTGATAAAATATAACTTTCGAAAGTTACTTTTCAATTATAAAAATTAATTGTATTAAATGGACATTAACATTATTTTATATTTTTAAAATAAATTTCTTTTTCAGATAAAATACTGACATTTTTAAAAAAATGTTTTGGAGTTTCACTAGTTAGCTTTTTAAATATTTTATTAAAAAAAGCCTGATCATAAAATCCTGAATCAAAAGCAACATCAGATAACTTAAAAAAAGAGTTTTTAGACTTCATTTTTTTTAAAGAGTAACGAAATTTAATGTTTTTTCTTAAAATTGAGGGAGTAATTCCACAGTGTGTTAAAAAAAGACGATATAGCTTTTTATAACTACAATTGCATTTTTCAGAAATCTGGTGAATGGTTAATTCATTACTCTTCATAAGCAAAATACTTTTTAAAATAATTTCTAAATCTTTTTTTTCATTCAGTTTAGTAAGCAGAAAATCTTCAATTAATTTAATTTTAGTTGTTTCTGTTTTATTAAAAAAAGTAGGATTATCTTTTAAGAAATCGTCAAACTCTTCAATTTGAAAAAAGGGGATTCCATTATAATTTTTAGTAATAAATTGAGATAAACCAAAAGCTTTGAAAATAATTACAAATTCTTTTACAACTCCTTTGGTGTTTACAAATAAAGGAGTTGTAAATTTATTTAAAGCAGTGAAAGAATTTGAAAAAGAGGAGTCTTCTATAATTTTAATTTCATTATTAGAATAAGTTACATCAGCATTTTTAAAAAGGCAAACAACATTACAGTCTGAAGGATATGCATAATATGCTTCATTGTTTAATTCTAATTCATAATAAAAGAGAATGTATTTTTCTAAATGAGGACTCGGTTTTATTGTTTTAATCTCCACTGATATTGTATTGTTTGTTTTTTAAGAGTTATAAGTTTCTTATCATTCTTTTTCGTATTAAAAAACTAAAGACTATTAGTAAAGTGATAGTAATTAATAGTTTAGCAATATAAATAGAATTATGTGTTAAGGCTCCAAAATAATCAACAAAAGGTATTCTATTGATATTGGCATAGGTAATCATGAAAAATAATACTTCAAATAACTTCTTTCCTTTTGTTAGGATCCCTAAAAAAATAGCTATTAAAGCAATAAAGATAGCTCCTAAAATAATTGAACTAAAAGCTATAAAGTCACCATGAATTATTAGACAGATATATAAAGGACTTGCTAATAATAAAAGTAAGAAAACACTTGCTAAAATTTGAGAAAATAATAAACGAGAAAGAGGTTTATATGATGAGAATGAAAAATAATAAATATCATTTTCAATTTCTTTTGTTGAAACATCTGATAACCTACCTACTTGTAAAAACCATAAAATGGGTAAAATAAATTGATGAGCAATTTGTAAAGGGGTTAGTAATAACGAAATAATTCCAGCAAAATTAATAAGCCATAACCATGTTTTTCCTTTTCTAATTAATAAGAGAAATTCGGTTTTTAGTAATGGGAAAATTTTGTAATTAGATTTAACCATTGGTAAATTAAGAAGAGTAATATCTTTGTATAAAGTTTTTTGTTTAGGTTTGATTTTAGATGGCTTATTTGAACTTTTTTCTTTTAAATTAAAACGATGAAAAAATAATGAAGTAATTGCTATTGCTCCTATAGAAAAAAGAATCCATGCTAAACGACTTAAAATAAAAGTTATTGGAAATGTTATTCCGTCAAATTGAAATTTTTTAGCTTCTTTTACATTTCCTAAAACATAACCTATACTTAGCTCTTTAGTTTTTTTCGCATTGGTAATCTTTCTCACTTGATTTTCCATATGATGCATTACTATTTCAGTGCCTAAAATATCTAATGAAAAATTGTTTTGATTCTTTTTGTTAGAAAGCATCAGTAGCGAGAATAAAAAGAAGAAACCGATATTTTGTAGAACAGAATACTTCCCTAAAAAGACTTCAAAAATAACAGCGATGCATGAAATAATAAAAAGAGCAGGTATTGTTATTATAAAGTAAGGTTTTATAAAATGAAGAATTTCAAAAGGGAAACCGTCATTGTAGAAAAAGAAAAGTATACTACTCATGATAAAGATGGTGCATAAAATGGCTAGTAAAACTAAAAAATTACTTAAAACTTTAGAAAATAAATAGTTGAAGTTTTCAATTTTAGTAGAAGCAATAATTTGGCCTACTTTTGTTTCTAAATCAGTTTTAATACTATTGTTAATTAAGTAAAAACCAATTAAAGACAGAAAAAGACTTGACATGATTGCAGTAACATAACCAAACCAAGCAGCGTTATAAGTGCCAATATAATTAGCAATTCGTATAGTTGAATAATTAGCATTAGGTTCAGGAATAAAAGTGTAGGCAATTGCTAAACTAGCACAAAGTGTAATTAAAAAAGCATAGCTTCTTGTACGTTGTAAATAATCTAATTTTATAATGGTAAAGAATGATTTCATAATTAATTAGTTTTAGTTAAGTATAAATAGGCATCTTCTAAATTGGCTTGCTGTTTTATGGCATTACTATCAGGTTTTTCAGAAATATATCTAACAATTAAATCGCCGTTTTTACGTGTAGTACTTACTATAATATGTGAGTTTTTGAACGCTGTATAATCTTCTTTTGTAATTTTAGTTTCATAAACTTTATCCTGAACTTTTCTTATGATATTTTCTTGATGACCTTTTACTATCAAAGAACCATTTTTAAGGATAGCAACTTGATCAGCAATTGTATCAATATCAGAAACAATATGAGAAGATAAAATAACAATACAGTTGTTTGCTAAGTCTGAAATTAAATTACGAAAACGAACACGTTCTTCAGGATCTAAGCCTACAGTAGGTTCATCAAAGATTAAAATTTTAGGGCTATTTATTAAAGCTTGTGCAATACCAACACGTTGTTTCATACCTCCTGAATAACTGCCTATAGGTTTTTTAGCAGCGTCAATTAAATTTAAACCTTCTAATAATTGTGTTATTCTTGGTTGTAGATTTTTACCACCAACTCCTTTCATTGCAGCCATGTATTCTAAAAATTCATAAGCATTTAAATTTGGGTATACTCCGAAGTCTTGAGGCAGAAAACCTAATTGTTTACGTATATAGTTTGCGTCTTTAGTTATGTTGTTTTTATTTAATAAAATAGTTCCATTAGAAGGTTTACTTACGGTTGCAATCATTTTTAGTAAGGTAGATTTTCCAGCACCATTAGGACCTAATAATCCTAAAATCCCTTTTTCAATAGTCATTGAAAAATCTTTTAAACCGTACTTTTCTTTGTTATATTTCTTTGATATATTTTGTATTTCTAATTTCATTTTTTTATGATTTTATAAGTTTAATAGTAGTTTCTAACCCATTTTGTCTAAAAATTAATTCTTGAGGTTTTTCAGGGTTTACTTCTAGTTCTACACCAAAACTGCCATTATATAATTTGTTTTTTTCTTTACTTATTAAAATAACTTGGGCTCCTTGAGCTAAAAAATAAAGATGATTATTTTCTTCTTTAATTTCCATTGTCATTTTCATTCCATGTGAGTTAAATAGGTATTTACCTAATACATTTTTGAAATCTGAAGTAACATTTTTATTAAAAGAGATAGTATCTGTTTTACCATCTATAAAATTGAAAAGCTCATTTTTAAGCATTCTATTAAAAGGAATTATACGAGCATTACTAAATAGAAGAATTAAGTTTTTGTTTTTAGGATTGTAGTATTCTCTAAAGGAATAACCAATGTTGTTACCACCATGGCCAACATATCCATCTTTAAATTTCATAATTCCCAAACCATAATTTGCATCATCAAAAGCAGTAAAATTTTGTAAAGATTTTTCAGAAATCAATGTTCCCTTTTGAAATAAGTGATTGTAAAACTTTGACATGTCGTTTAAATTAGAAGCAACACTTCCTGCAGCATAGGCATAATTAGCAAAGAACCTATAATCTAAATACGATGTTATATCTTCTTTTTTGTGAATAGGTTTTGCTAAATTTTTTAGTTTTTTTGATACATAAGGGTAGGTATTTGTCATGTTACAAGGAGTAAAAATCCTTTCTTGTAATAAGTTGAAATAACTTTTATCGTTTACTTTTTCTAAAAGATGACCTAATAGAATATAATTAGTATTGCAGTAATCATACTTCCCAATTTTTTTAGGGTTATTTTTAGGTATTTTATTAAGAAAATTTGAATTATAGAAAGAATCATTTTTTGCATAAAAATCCTTTTCAAAATTTTTCCCTACAATTTCTCCCAAACCACTTCTGTGTCTTAGTAATGTTTCAATAGTTAAACTTCCGTCAACATTTTTAATTGGCTGTAAATAAGTCCCAATCGAATCCGATAGCTTTATTGTTCCTTTTTCAACTTCTTGTAAAAGTAAAATAGCAGTCATTTTTTTAGTAGCGCTTCCAATATTGAAAATAGTATGATTGTTAAAGTTGTATTTGCCAGCGTTGGCAACTGTAGTTTTACCGTTTCGTTGAACTAATACAGCAACTCCCTGATTTAATTCTTTAATATAAGGTGTGTATTTATCTAATTGTAGTTGTAATGATTGTGCATAAATAATAGTAGATGTTATGCTAAAAAGAAAAATAAAGATTGATCTGTGAAATTTCATAATTAATAGTTTTTTATAATGAACACTTCAAAAGTCAATCAAAAGTTGTATTGAAAAAAAGAAGAGTGATAAACCATATTTAAAAAATGACAAAAGTGATTTTTACTATAATCATTGGTAGGAGTATGTTCAAATAAAAAAAAGTATCTTTCATCATTAAAAAATGGTTATTTTGTAAGTATAATGTATGTTTGAAGGATGTTTTTAAATAGAAGAAATGAAAAAAATTGATACTTGGATTGACAATAAAGTAGTACAAAATGTTTTTGTTTGGGGATGCTTATTCCTAGTGCTAGTAGGTGGAATACAATCAGAAAACAGATTGTCTGCAGCTTTTTATGCTATTTTATTTATTGTACCAACTATTTATTCAACTAACTATTTTATTTTACCATTTTTTAATAAAAAGAAAATTACCTTTTTTATTTTCTTTATATTAAATGGAATTATTTTCACGATTATTCCTGTATATCTTATAAGTAAATCATTAAAGCAAACATTAAGTTTAAAAATGTTTTTAAATCTTTTTGGATTTGTATTACTAGCAATGGTTTTTGGAATGGCTATAAAAATTGCAAGAGATAGTTTTTCTCGTCGTCAGCAAGAAAAAGAAGCTGAGTTAAAGTTATTGAAAGCGCAGTTAAACCCACATTTTTTGTTTAATACATTAAATAATTTATATGGACTATCTGTTGTTAAATCAGATAAGTTACCAAGTTTAATGTTAAAGCTTTCTGATTTATTACGTTATAGTTTATATGAAACAAAAGAGGTTTATGTAGCACTTGAAAAAGAATTAAGTTACCTTCAAAATTATGTTTCTCTAGAAAAAATAAGATTAGAAGAACAATCTGAAATTAATTTTAAATTAGAAGGTAATTATATAGGAAAACAAATTGCTCCTATGCTATTAATTGTTTTTGTAGAAAATGCATTTAAACATTTAGGAGTTAGTTTAGATGAAAAAAGTAATGTTAAAGTGCTAGTCGATGTCACTGATGAAAACTTAAAGTTTGAATGTATAAATTCAACGGATTCAGGTTTGAAAGAAAATGATTTAGAAAAAGGAAAAAGTGGAATAGGATTACAAAATGTTAAAAAACGATTGAGTTTAATGTATCCTGAAACTCATAAGTTAGAGATTGTAAAAACAGAAAATGAATATAAAGTGAAATTAATACTTAATTTTTAGATGGAGAACCTCAAATGCATTATAGCTGATGATGAGCCAATAGCTCGTCAAATATTAGAAAGTTATATTAAAGAATTACCAAACTTAGAGTTAGTATCGTCATGTAAAAATTCGTTTGAAGTAATGGCTATTTTACAAGAAAAAGAAGTAGATCTACTTTTTTTAGATATTAATATGCCTAAACTTTCAGGATTAAGTTTATTGAAAACATTGCAGCAAAAGCCGTCAGTAATTATAACCACTGCATATCCAGAATATGCAATTGAAGGTTTTGAATTATCTGTTGCAGATTATTTATTAAAGCCTTTTTCGTTTGAGCGTTTTTTTCAAGCTGTCTTGAAAATAAAAAAGAAAGGAGTTATAAAATCAGAAGTGTTTTCTAAAAATAAAGAAGAAGAAAATAGTTCAATCTTTGTAAAGAGTGATAAAAAAATTATTAAACTAAATTTTAATGAAATCAATTATATTGAGGCTTATGGAAATTATATAAAAATTTATACAGATAAAAGAATTCTTACTCCACAAACACTTACTGATTTCTTAAAGAAAATACCGACTAACTTTATAAGAATTCATAAATCATTTGCTATTAACTTTAACAAAATTGTAATGATAGACGGTAATCAAATTGTATTACAAAACGAATTAAAATTAGCTATAGGGAAATCTTATAGGAAAGAACTTTTACAAAGAATAGATAAAGGTTTAGACTAAATTAGTCAATAACAATAGTTTTCTTATTTTTGTTGCTATTAAAATAAAAAAATGTCAAAAAAGAACATAGCAATCCTAACAGTAATTTTAGCAATTTTAATTGATCAAATAAGTAAGATATATGTGAAAACACACTTTACTCTAGGTGAAGAGGTAGTTGTTTTTAGCGACTGGTTTAAAATTCACTTTACTGAAAATAATGGAATGGCTTGGGGTTTTGAGTTTGGCGGTAAATCAGGAAAATTATTTTTAACGTTATTTAGATTAGTAGCTGTAACAGGTATTATATATTGGTTAATACAAAGTATAAAAAGAAAAACACATAACGCAGTAATTATAGCTATAGCCTTAATTTTAGCTGGGGCAGTTGGTAATATTATAGATTCAGTGTTTTATGGTGTTATTTTCGATTCTTCTATGCATAAAGTAGCTACGTTATTTGCTGATAAGCCTTATGGAGAATTATTTTATGGTAAAGTAGTTGATATGCTTTATTTTCCAATATATGAGGGTGAAAGTTTTACTTTTTTTAATGCTATTTTTAATGGTGCAGATTCTTGGATTACTATAGGAGTAATTTTACTTTTTATATTTAATAAGCAAGCTTTTCCTAAAGAAAACTAGTTTTAATTTTTATTTTTTTTATTGCTGATCTAGAGTAGGTTAGGTGATTAATTATTTCCTTTTTTTTGTAAATGTTAAATTTTTGTGTATATTAGCAATCAATTAGAGTAATATTGTCCCCCACACAATATTTTACACTTAAAGAAATTTACTCTTTTCATTATACTATAATTTTAGTATAATCCTTTACTATTTACTTTTTGCTGAGAATGAATAATTAAGCTTTTTAAAAGCTATTAATTATTGTTAATTAATCTAATCCCCAATTTATGATTAAAGAATATTTCTCATTCATCAGTACATTAAAAAAAGAGACAAAACTTTTTTTAATATTTCTATTTTTTATTAGTTCAGTAGGTCAAGTTTTTTCACAAGATTGTAATGTTATTACTGATTACACAACGGTTTGTATAGGTTCAGCTGTTACATATCCTGCGGAAACCTCTGGTGGGTCTGCTATGGATAATAATTCAGGAAATAATTACGACTGTTTAGGTTCGACACCTAATTCAAAGTGGTTTTTTTTTAAAGCTACCACGGGTGGGAGTTTAAATATAGTTCAAACAAATTCTAATTCAGTTGATGTTGATGGTGCTATATGGGGGCCTTTCGATAGTATTAGTGATATGACTACTCAATGTGATTCTTATGGAACACCTTTGGCATGTGATTATTTAGCAGCTGCGGGCTTTAATTTTAATATTACTGCTACAGCAGGTAAGTATTATGCATTATTAGTAGCGAACTTTTCAGGAACGGCAACAGATATTACACTTGCTGATAACATTGGTAGTCCTAGTACAGCAACTACAGATTGTTCACCAGATATTAATGTAATTAAAAGCGTAGATGTATCAAGTGCTGATGAAGGAGATACAGTTACTTGGACAATACAAGCAACAAATAAAGGAGTAGGTACAGCAACTAATGTTAATATTACTGATGTATTACCAAGTAATGTTACTTATTCAAGTCATTCTGGGGGAACTTATAATTCTGTATCTGGGCTTTGGAACGTAGGAACGTTAACTGCAAGTCAAGTGGCAACTCTCACAATAGTTACTACAGTGAATTCTGGTATAGGACCAGTTACTGTTACAAATACAGTAACTAATATAACATCAACAGAGACTCAATCAAGTAATTTTGTAGATGTTTTAAGTGCTTCTGTAAATATATTAGATCCCTGTACAAGTGGCGCTATTGTAGGTACACCTACAGCAAATGACCCAGATGCAGATGGTATAAATAATGTATGTGATTTAGATGATGATAATGATGGGATATTAGATATTAATGAAAGAACGTGTTATGCTTTTTCTGATGATTTTGGAACGGGAACTGGTAGTCCAGCTACTAGTCATCCTAACGTGCCAGCTGCGAACGTAGCTAATGTGAGGGTAGGTACCAATACAGATTTTGCAGGGCAATCTTGGTATCAACCAAACTCAGCTGCTGATGCAACTGGTAATACAGAAGGAAAATATTTGGCGTTAGATAATCCAATAGGTGTAGCTCCAGTGTTACTTTATCAAGAAAATATAACCGTGCAAGCCAATCAGCAATATTCCTATAGCTTATTTGCTGTAGCTGCCAAAGAAGAAAGTGGTCAGCCAGCTAGTGCTTATCCTGATGTTAGGATGCAGATTAAAGATGGGGTTGGAACTGTTTTGCAAACGATCAATACGGGAACTTTAACTTTGGCTTGGCAACGATTTGAATTTTTATTTACTTCAACAACAACAACGGTTACTGTAGAAATATATAATAATAATGCTGATGCAGCATATAATACTTTATTACTAGATGAGATTGCTATTTCTTTAATTTCATGTGATTCAGATGATGATGGAACACCTGATTATTTAGATACAGATAGTGACAATGACGGATGTCCTGATTCAGTAGAATCTGGAGGGACAGATGCTACTAAAGATGGAGTTTTAGACGGAACTGGCTTCGATAGTAGTGGTCGAGTAACTGGAGGAACAGGAGGTTATAATGGAGTTTCAGGTGGAGAAATATTAGCTATAGATATAGATATTGATACAGCACCAAGTAATATTTCAACTTCTGTTAGTGTAAGTTCTGTAAGTTTTACAGTTGTATCATCTGCAGATCAAGCAACATCATTTACAACAGGAACACCTAATTATAGTGTTCCAAATAATGCAACTAGTGGATTAACATATCAATGGTATGATGGAGATCCCGATTCTGGAGGGACAATGCTAACAAACACAGCACCATATAGTAATGTGACTACTTCTGTTTTAGGAATTAATCCAAATGCTAGTTTAAATGGTAAAACATATTATGTTGTAGTTAAACATCCTAATAATTTATGTGGTGAAAAGAGTAGTGCAACTTTATGTGTTGTGGATGATACACTTGCAGTAAGTGATGATACAATTTGTATAGGGGGTACTGGAACAATAATATTAAATTCAAGTATTTCAGGAGTAAATTATCAATTACGTTTAGATAGTAATGATAATAATGTTGGGTCAGCAATAGCTGGTACTGGAGGTAATATTAGTTTTAATGTAACTCCAACTGCAAATACAACTTATAACATTTTAGCATCAAACGCTAGTTGTAGTAGCGAACTTACTGATAAATCTACAGTGACAGTAACTCCAACGGTGACG
>NZ_QOCC01000027.1:0-2500 GCF_003318185.1 Tenacibaculum sp. E3R01
TTAGATTAAAAAAATTCTTTTGAAACTTATTCATTAATAATATTAAAGATTATACAATGAAGAGTTTGATCCTGGCTCAGGATGAACGCTAGCGGCAGGCTTAACACATGCAAGTCGAGGGGTAACAGGGGAGCTTGCTTCCGCTGACGACCGGCGAACGGGTGCGTAACGCGTATAGAATCTGCCTTGTACAGGAGGATAGCCTTTAGAAATGAAGATTAATACTCCATAATATTGAGAAGTGGCATCGCTTTTTAATTAAACATTTATGGGTACAAGATGACTATGCGTCCTATTAGCTAGATGGTAAGGTAACGGCTTACCATGGCAACGATAGGTAGGGGGTCTGAGAGGATTATCCCCCACACTGGTACTGAGACACGGACCAGACTCCTACGGGAGGCAGCAGTGAGGAATATTGGTCAATGGAGGCAACTCTGAACCAGCCATGCCGCGTGCAGGATGACTGCCCTATGGGTTGTAAACTGCTTTTATACAGGAAGAAACAGTCGTACGTGTACGGCCTTGACGGTACTGTAAGAATAAGCACCGGCTAACTCCGTGCCAGCAGCCGCGGTAATACGGAGGGTGCAAGCGTTATCCGGAATCATTGGGTTTAAAGGGTCCGCAGGCGGTCAATTAAGTCAGAGGTGAAATCCCATAGCTTAACTATGGAACTGCCTTTGATACTGGTTGACTTGAGTTATACGGAAGTAGATAGAATGTGTAGTGTAGCGGTGAAATGCATAGATATTACACAGAATACCGATTGCGAAGGCAGTCTACTACGTATATACTGACGCTCATGGACGAAAGCGTGGGGAGCGAACAGGATTAGATACCCTGGTAGTCCACGCCGTAAACGATGGACACTAGTTGTTGGGATTTATCTCAGTGACTAAGCGAAAGTGATAAGTGTCCCACCTGGGGAGTACGATCGCAAGATTGAAACTCAAAGGAATTGACGGGGGCCCGCACAAGCGGTGGAGCATGTGGTTTAATTCGATGATACGCGAGGAACCTTACCAGGGCTTAAATGTGGTCTGACAGCTTTAGAGATAGAGTTTTCTTCGGACAGATCACAAGGTGCTGCATGGTTGTCGTCAGCTCGTGCCGTGAGGTGTCAGGTTAAGTCCTATAACGAGCGCAACCCCTATCGTTAGTTGCTAACAAGTAAAGTTGAGGACTCTAGCGAGACTGCCGGTGCAAACCGTGAGGAAGGTGGGGATGACGTCAAATCATCACGGCCCTTACGTCCTGGGCTACACACGTGCTACAATGGTATGGACAATGAGCAGCCACTATGCGAATAGGAGCGAATCTATAAACCATATCACAGTTCGGATCGGAGTCTGCAACTCGACTCCGTGAAGCTGGAATCGCTAGTAATCGGATATCAGCCATGATCCGGTGAATACGTTCCCGGGCCTTGTACACACCGCCCGTCAAGCCATGGAAGCTGGGGGTGCCTGAAGTCGGTTACCGCAAGGAACTGCCTAGGGTAAAACTGGTAACTAGGGCTAAGTCGTAACAAGGTAGCCGTACCGGAAGGTGCGGCTGGAACACCTCCTTTCTAGAGAAAGATGGTGAGTTACAAAAGAGGTACATTTTGCTCTTTGCTGTTAATTTTAAAATACACTAATATATAGCTATTATAGTCTCGTAGCTCAGCTGGTTAGAGCGCTACACTGATAATGTAGAGGTCGGCAGTTCGAGTCTGCCCGGGACTACAAATAAAGAAGTATATATTAGGAAGGAAATTCTGGAAGTTAGAGAATTCAACATTCATAATTGAGGATTCATATTCTGAATTTCATAATGGGGGATTAGCTCAGCTGGCTAGAGCGCTTGCCTTGCACGCAAGAGGTCATCGGTTCGACTCCGATATTCTCCACAATTAGGCTATAGGTCTAAAAACGTTCATTGACATATTGGTAAAAATGATATCGTAAAGAATCAAGATAGAGAAGTTAGATTACGATCTAACAACAATATTTTTATAAAAATAAAGAATTATAAAGAGCTCGTTGTAGTAGAGATACTGCAGCAAAAAGTACAATAAGCTAAATAAGGGCGTATGGCGGATGCCTAGGCTTTCAGAGGCGATGAAGGACGCGATAAGCTGCGATAAGTTACGGGGAGTGGCACACACATTATGATCCGTAAATTTCCGAATGGGGCAACCCGGCATGTTGAAGACATGTCACCTATTTATAGGAGCAAACCCGGAGAACTGAAACATCTAAGTACCCGGAGGAAGAGAAAACAATAGTGATTCCGTTAGTAGCGGCGAGCGAACGCGGATTAGCCCAAACCAATGCTGTTACGGCAGTATTGGGGTTGTAGGGCTGCGACATTAGAGTCTAAGTGAACTAGAATCGTTTGGAAAGACGAACCAAAGAGAGTGATAGTCTCGTATAGGTAAGCGAAGATAATATAGCAGTACCCTGAGTAGTGCGGGACACGAGTAATCCTGTATGAATCTACCGGGACCATCCGG
>NZ_QOCC01000022.1:0-70480 GCF_003318185.1 Tenacibaculum sp. E3R01
AAATCATAGCCTAAACCGTTAGCAACAATTTAAATGAACTCATCGCTTAAATCTATATTACTGATTTTTATTCCACTTTTTTCATTTGGACAAGAGAAAGATTTTTATGATTTAGATAATTCTTTCCACGAATTATATAGCAAACTAAAAGTAAAATCCTTAACAGTATCAACGAAGGAATTTGATAATGGAAAGTTAAATGAAGAATATATCGAGCTAATCCAAGATTTTGCTATAAATGGAGATATAATTAGAGAACGTGAGTTTTATAATTCAGATTCTACTGACGGTTGGGACGTGAAATATAAGTACAATGACAATCACCAAACCATAAGAACAGAATGGACTTGGTTAGACGATAAAGACCAAGATTTAACTGAATATGAATACGATTCGGACAACAAACTAATTAAGAGTTGTGATTATTATAAAAGAACAAATACAATCGAATTTCTTCTTGAAGAATGTCTAATTTATATTTATCGAAAAAATCGAATATTTAAGGTCAAAACAGCAGAAAATGAACTTAAAAGTTATTACAAGAAAAAAGGAGATTTTGTTTTTGGTTATTCCGCAGATAAAAAATTAAAATATAAATACAAAAATGGAGAATTTGTCTATCAAAATATGGATTCAATTATATTCAGATATGACAGAAATGATATCGGACAAATTATAAAAACTACGAAAACAGATAATAGTGACAATTTAATATTTAGTACTGTTTACGAATATTCAAAAGGACTATTAACGAAAGTAGTTTCTAAAGACAAAAATGGAATTTTAAGACGAGAAGAAGATTATAAATACGAATATTACGAATAAAAACTGTTGCTAACACGGTGTATAAAACATAGCTATTAAAGGCTTTTCGAGAGGTTTGTGTATGTTTACAAAGTCCGCCAAATTTTTAATTTGGCTTTTTAAAAAAGAAAAAGTTAAAAACAAAATATAAAAATTCGGCTCTGTGTTTATCCGAAAAGTTAGTGTCTTTTTACACGCTACGTTCCATACACAAATCCGTTAGCAACAATTTGAGGAATGAACCATAAAAGAAAAGGACTATTAACGACTATACCTGAATGTGCTAAACATTTGAGAAAAATTGGAAAGCGATTTTTTTGGAAAGGAGAACGAGTTACCGAAAAGAGAATAATTGAAAAAAACATATATGAGCTTGACATTAAATCCTTATCGGAATCTGAAGTTAATAGAGCTGAAAAACTATATGAATACCTGAATAGTGAATTGCCTTACTCTTTGACTTTTGAAAATTTACATAATTTATATTACTCGTTGTTTTGTTCATTAGATATTCTACCAGAATATTTAAAGTCTCTGAAACTAACAAAAGAAGTTTTGGCTTTTACGTTTGCGAAATTATCAACAAGAAAGAGTATTACGGAATCAATATCTAATGACAACATTACGGATCAAAATTATTGGATTGAACAAATTTCGATTTCTATAACGGCAGATGAATGGCCAGACTATGAAAATGCAAAAAAATTAATAGGAGAGAATTAGATAAAAACTGTTGCTAACAAAATGTATAATTAATTGCTTAAGGATTTATTCCTTCGGAAAAATCTCGCAGACAATTAATTTCAAGTATTTTAATTATTTTTACGCTAAAATTGCGCAACTAACCATACACAAATACGTTGGACAACATACCGAGATTCGTATGAAAAATAGTTTAGTCGTTAATTATTGAAAATAAAAGCATAAATTTGAGGATTGACTAAAACAACTGATAAAGATTAATGGAATTAGAGAATATATACATCTATCGAATGACACATATAGATAATATTCCTAATATTATGCTAAACGGAATTACTCATAAAGATTCACCAAATTCCAACCCAAATTTTGTTCCTATTGGTGATGTCAGTTTGATTGACACAAGAAGTACTAAAAACGTAAGTATTGACAATGGTGATATGCTTAACTTTAATGCAGAAACAATTGTTTTAGGAGATTTCATCCCTTTCTATTTTGGTGTTAAAATGCCAATGTTATATGTAATCCAAAATGGAGGAAACTTTGTAGAAAAAGCAACACCAGCAGAAAATATTATATATTTAGCTTGTCCTATCAACAATTTAATTCAATCAGAAAAAATTTATTATTTTAGTGATGGACACGCAACAGATAACTTAAGCTCTTTTTACGATAATAGTAAAGTAAACGAATTACCTAATATTATAGATTGGGATTCTATAAGAGCGCCATTTTGGGGAGGTCAAGAAAATCTTAACATTAAACGCAAAAAACAAGCTGAATTGTTAGTGTCTGGAGACTTACCTGCACAATTTATAGTTGGCTTTTGTTGTTATAATGAAGAGACTAAACAAAAATTAGTCAATATGGGAATTGAAGAAGAAAAAATTAAGGTAGTACCTAGAGCTTATTATAAATATTAAAAAAATCATGATTAATTACGTTACGGGAAACATATTAGATAGTGAAGCTCAGGCCATTGTAAATACAGTTAATACTGTTGGTATTATGGGTAAAGGAATTGCATTACAATTTAAAAAAGCATATCCTAATAATTATAAATCATATTCAACAGCTTGTAAGAACAAGGAAGTTGTAGTTGGTAAAATGTTTGTGACAACTGATAGTAATATTAGTTCAGGAGAAAAACTTATTATTAATTTCCCAACCAAACAGCATTGGAGAAAACCATCTGAGTACATTTATATAGAAGATGGATTAGACGATTTAATAAATATTATAAAATTAAATCAAATTAAAAGCATAGCTATTCCACCACTTGGAGCAGGAAATGGCGGACTAAAATGGGAAAAAGTAAAAAAAATAATTGAAGAAAAACTAAGTAATCTTGACATTGAAATATTTGTCTTTGAACCATCATCTCAAATTGTAGAAAAACTCAAAAAAGAAAGAGTTAAATTAACAGATGCCAGAGCTTTATTGCTATATGTTTTATATGACTTAGTTAAAAACGGAGAATTTGTTTCTGAATTTTCTAGTGAAAAAGTTAGTTACTTTTTACAAAGATTTGGTGCGAAAAAATATTTCAAACTACAATTTGCACCTAATTTTTATGGACCATATTCTGGCAAAGTAAGGTTTGTTTTGAATGCACTTAACGGTAGTTATGTAATGGGATATAGTGATATGGACAAAAAACCTTTTGAGCCACTAACTATAGTTGCAGATGGTTTTAATGATGTAAAAAACCATATTGAAAACAAACCGGAATTAGCAATAATTGCAAAGAACACAACTGACTTCCTAAATGGATTTTATTCAGATTTTGCACTTGAATTATTATCTTCAATTGACTTCATTGCTTCAACCGAAAAAACATTTGACAAAAAGATTATTTCTAGCAAATTAAATGATTGGAGTGACAGAAAACAAAGTATATTTTCCAATCCAAAATATATTGACATATCGGTTAGACACTTACAAATTGCAGGAATAGAGAGCTGAATAAAAAAAGCACGATTGCCCAACAATATGTATAATTAATTGCTTGGTTTTATCCAATTTACGAAAGTCCTCGCGGACTTTCTATTCTGTTTTTATTTGCTAAATTTCTTGCATAAAACACGCAACTAACCATACACAAACACGTTACCAAACATTTAAGAAGAACCGTCACGAATTGAAAATCCTTAAAAAAATATTATCAGTAATTGGAATTTTAGCCATAATCGTATTTCTAATTATTTGGGATATTGCTGACAGAGGACAATTTTATTCAAAACACATTGCAACTGACGAACTGAATGAATTTTATATGCACAAAACGTCTGAGCAACAAGTAAAAGCGTTTGAAAAGAATTTCGGATTTGGAAAATACAAATTCCCAAGAGAACAAGTTGCGAAAATAAAGTTGTTTAATAATAACTTTCTAACGAGTCGTTTGACTTCCAAAACTGTGTCGGAATTGAATAAGGCTGATTTGATTACATTTTTCAATAATCCGAGTAATTTCAAATGGTCAGAGACTACTTGGAGTTTATCTGAATCGGAGTATATTTTGAGATTTTATAACAAAAAAAATGAGGAAATAGGAAAGGTTTGGTTGTGTTTGGAAGGTTGTGAAATGACAAAATCGGAACCATTTTCACCGAATATGAAATATGGTGGATTAAGTAAAGTTGGAATAGAAAACTTGAATTTTATATTAAACGAAATATTAACTGAATAAAAAAACGTGTGGTAACACCGTGTATAATTAATTGCTTTCGGATTTGTTCCTTCGGAAAAATCTCGCAGACAATTAATTTCATCTATTTTAATTACTTTTACGTTAAAATTGCGCAACTAACCATACACAAATACGTTAGGGTACATTTACAGAAACCAAGTAAACATCAATGAGATTAACAATTTTAATAGCTACTTTCCTTCTATCGCAACTGACCTTTTCACAGTCAATAGCAAGTTATAACAGCAATGCTACCAAATACGAAAAGAATGCAAATTTTGCTCAAATTATTGAAAAAACGAGTTTTTATAATTCAGACGGAATTAAAACAGAAATTGAGCATAAGGATTTCAATAAGTCAATGCAATTGACAAGTCTAAAAAGGTTCGATGATAAAAATAAATTGATTTGGCTAAATATGTATAAGTATGACAGTTTGGAAAGACGAGTGAGACTTGATAACAAAAGATGGATAAACATAATTGGATATCAAACAAAACACACTGAATATAAATATGATTCAATTGGCAATTTTGTTCAGATAGATTATAATTCCCAAAAACAAATTTCGAATATCGCTCAATACTTCTTGGACAAAGAAAAAAACTTAATTAGACTTGAGAACTTTAATGGAAATGGTAGTTTAATTGGTTATGAAACTGCAAATTACGATTTAGAAAATAACGTCGTCGTCATTAATCAATATAACAATAAAAACGAGCTGGTTAATTCTAACAATAGAGCTATAAGTCATTCTGGAGAGAAAAAACAAAAGACTTCGAATAAATATAATGAACAAGGAGATTTAATATTTTACAAAAGAAATTGGAACGACAATGATAATGTTTGTTACACAATTGAATATAAGTATGACAAAAAAGGAAATTGGATTTCAAAAAAAAGATATAGCCATATTCAAACTGAAAGCGGAAAGTTGAAAAAGAAAAAAACAAAGATGGTTAAGACGAGAAAAATAAAATATAGAGAATAAAAAACGTACCCTAACACCGTGTATAATTCATTGCTAGTACTCGCCTACTTACGAAAATCCTCGCGGATTTTCTATTCGGTTTGTATTTGCTAAATTAGTTGCTGTAACACGCAACGAAATCATACACAAACACGTTAGCTTTAATTGTTCCGAAAAATGAAAATTGTAACCGAAAAAATAAATAGCGAACCAAATCATTCCATCTCGAAAAAAGATGTGAAAGCGATTATCGAAATTATTCCTGATGATTGGATTGGAGTTGCTCACATTTTTTCAATTTCCTCTCAACTCTTTGAGAATTCGAATTGGGACAGACCAGTTATTCAGAATAATACAACGTTCAAAATATTATCACGCGGAATTGACCGAAACGAAATAATAAAAGAATTGCTAATTGAATTGGCTATTAGACCAACCAAAACGTATCCACCGAAAGGACATTCTTTGACAAAATCGCAACGGAAAAAATTAGAGGAATTAATAATGCCATATTATAATAAATTGACTGAATAAAATGGAATTATCACTCAAGCGGAATTTGAGTAAGTTTGTGGAATTGAAAAACGGAATAATAATAAAACGTGCTCACTCAAATGTGTCACAACTAAAAGCTAACAATGTATAAAAATAATGCTAAATTAAGTGCTTAATCGAGAGTTAGTGCACTTTTGTTACGTCTGAATTTCCTGCGGAAATTCCTCGCACACAAAACCGCACTATTCTTATACTAGACCGTTATGGCACATTAAAAATGAAAAAAATCAAACTTATACTTATTCTGATTCTTCCCATTTTAATGTGGGGTCAAACTAATCCTAAAACTTATAGCTTGTCTAATATTAAATGTGACTCAGTTGTTGTATATGAATTAGACGAAAATCAAAAAAAATTATCCGAAAACAGAACAGTTTATATCTATAATAAATCAGGACAGAATATTATAAAACTTGATTATGATGATTATGAAATAAACACAAGAACCAAATTCACTTGGACTAATAATAAAATTACAAGTACCAAAGTAAACTCTAAAATATATGGATATTCTCCAGAATCTGAAGATTTAATTGGAGAAATTAGAGAAAATTCTTTCGAAAAAATAGATTATATTTTTGAAAATAAATTGTTGAAAAAAACTGAATATTACGATTCTACGGAAGGAAATTTAAAATTAAATAACACAACTTTACTAGAGTATGATTCCCTAAGCAGACTAATAAAGGAAACTTTTATTGACGACTATAAAGGTTATTTATTCCACTCTAATATTAACTCTAGTCAAATTGACTCAATTACTTTAAAAGAAAAAGTAAATTATTCATATAAAAAATATGAATACAAAAAAGAACACACATTAGTTAACTATATAAAAGATGGAAAACTAATTAGTTACGAAAAGATATTTGGAACAATAGAAAACCCAACAAAAATCACTCAATTTGATAATAAAGGGCAAATACAAAGAAATGTAGTCTACTCAAGAAATCTACACGGGAAAATAACTGATATAAAAGTTATGAAAGATAATTTTATATCTACTTGGGGTATCGAAAGATTCAGATTTAAAGTCGATAACATTAAAATAGAATATAATCAAAAAGGAAATCCCATTAAAAAGATATATATAACAAATGAAAAGATTGAAAGCATTGAAAAAATAGAATACTACACACACGTGCCATAACAATGTATAAAAAACATAGGACGTTTGTGTTTAACCAAAAGGTCTATGTTTATTTACAAAATCCGCCAAATATAAAATTTGGCATTTAAATGAAAAATAAAAACAAAATATTTATATTTAGCTAAGTGTTAAACCCGAAGTGTAGTGCTTATCCTCTGCCCTACGTGTTTTATACTCAACGTTGTGTGTAATTTTGACCCGTCCTGAAATAAGGCTACATAATTTTAAACATTATGTATAGAAATGACAAAGTCATTAGACGTTACAGTGAACCATTTAAATTAAAAATATTAGCCGAACTTACAATCGGAAAACACACAAAGAGCGAACTTTGTAAACTCTACTCCATTGCACCTACAACTGTAAACGAATGGATTAAAAAATACAATCGTAAAAACTTAATGAACACCAGAATAAAAGTGGAAACTAAAGACGAAATATCTAGAATCAAAGCACTTCAAAAAGAGATTGAACAGCTTAAAAAACTACTACTTAAAAAGGATCTCGATGCTATGGTAATGGATTCTTACCTTGAAGTAGCAGCTGAAGACCTTGGTTACAAATCAGTTAATGAGCTAAAAAAAAAGCTAAGAGGTTTGCTTCCTTAACTACTATAACACATTGTTTTGGGCTTAAACGTGATGCGTATTACAAATACAAATCTAGAGCTGATAAACGTTTAGAACTCGAGAAACAGATTATAAAAATAGTTAGAAAAAGACGCAAATCTCTTCCTAGAGAAGGCGTACGCAAACTTGTAAAATCATTAGATGTAGATTTTAATAAAGGTAATATTAAAGTTGGTAGAGACACTTTATTTAATATCCTTAGAAAACATCAGATGCTAACACTTAGAAAGAAAACAAGTGCTAGAACTACAAACTCATATCATCGTTTTTATAAATATAATAACATCATAAAAGACTTAAAAATTACTAAAGCTAACCAAGTTTGGGTCTCTGATATAACATACATTAGAACCCTAAAAGGATTTTGTTACCTAGCCTTAATAACTGATATGCATTCAAGGAAAATAGTGGGGGTATGACCTTAGTGACAGCCTGGAATTAAAAGGATGTGTAAGAGCTCTTAATAAGGCTATTTATCAAGCTAAAAATATTAAACAACTTATTCATCATTCAGACAGAGGTATACAATATTGCAGTAATGTATACACGCAAATATTAAAAAGAAAAAAGATAGATATTAGTATGACCCAAGAAAATCATTGTTATGAAAATGCCATGGCAGAACGTGTAAACGGGATACTAAAAGATGAGTTTTATCTCGATCAAACCTTTGATAACGTAACACATGCAAAGAAAGCTACAAAAAATGCAATTAATTTATACAATGAAGTAAGATTACATTTATCTTTAGACTTTAAAACTCCTAATATGGTATATAAATTATCAGCGTAAATTCAATTTTAACCTGTAGCCATATTTCTGGACGAGACATTTGAAAATGATAAACTTATTCAAAAAGAAAGAAGAAGAATTAAGAGAGGTTTTTTTAATTGGAAATTATGACTTTTCATTTGACAAAGAAAACTCTACAATTGAAATCGAGAATAATCAAATAATTGATTTGACCATCAAGTCTAGTGAGCCAGTTTTTGAAGAATTATGTGAATCTGATGAATTTGAATTCGGCTATGGACTTTATCCTCCTGAATTTAATGCTCATGAAATTGATTTGGGAAGGAAAAAACAAATCAGAATTAATGAAAAGAATCTATATGATTATGAAATAGCTCTTTACTTTATGGAGCATAACGATGTAAAGATTAATCTTAGTTTAACCGAGGATTGGATATTAATTATGGGGTTCACTTCGATAAGCGGAAAAGAATATCCCCTTGAAATTAAACTCAAAAGATAAAATGAAAGTAGAATCATATAAAATTAAAGGTTGGAAAGAAAAGGAAACAGGTCTTTTCATTTCAGAAAACGAAGATTGGATTCTTGTAAACCATATCCCCAATGACTACGCCTTAGATGGGTTTAAGTTGTATAGAAAAAAGTTTGTGAAAAAGCGAGTTTCTGAATCTCCCGAAAAGCAAATTGAAAAAGTTTTGAGACTAAAAAACATACAAATACCAGAACTAAAAAACTTTACCTTTAATGATGTTTTAGAAACATTAAAGTGGAGTGAAAAAAAATATGGACAATTCGAATTTCAAGACAAAAAAGAAGATGAATTATTTTATGGAAAAATAAACCGTACAGATAACGACCTTTTAATAATTGATATGATAAAGTCTAATGGGCAAGTTGAACTGAACTATGATTTTGAATTTAAGTTGGGTAAAATACGCTCTATTACTTTCGAAACCGACTATTTTGAGTCAATCAGAGTGTTATTCCTTGATGAAGCAAAAAACAACCTACAACAAAACCTATAAATAATACGGTTTTTAGTGTTTAATCCTAAGTTTTGTGTACTTTTACTTTTATCACCAAATCTTTTAATTTAGTATTTAGTAACAAAAAAATAAAAACAAAACCGAAAAACTTATGGCTTGTGTCGATACGAAAATCCCCGGATTTTCTGCCCCGTACTATTCATAGCTAAACGTTGTGCTTAATTAGATAAAACGAATGAAAAGAATATTTATACTGTTAATTTTAAGTTTTACAATCCAATATTCTTTTGGACAAGCTTGCGGAATATACAGAATAAAGTATGTCGGAAAAATAAATTTGGAATCAATAAAAATTGAAAAAATAAAACTTCCGACAATTGAATTTCTACACGGATTAGAAAAAGAAAATTCGGAAAAGGGATTTATCGAAACTAAACCAATCGAAAACGGAATTTATATCGAATTAGGTTCTCATCTGACTTCTCATCTTTATGAAAAAAAGGAAAAATTACTCAAATTATATAAGACAAAAAGAGAAAATATTCCTATCGTAATTACAGTCATCGAAAACGGAAAAAACAAAGAAATACGGATAGAATTGACATGGGATAATATTCAAATTAGTAAACTTGAAGATGACAAGTTTGGAAATCTATTTGAACTGAATTTGAACGAAATAAACATAAAATAACTATGCACAACAAAGAACTGTGGTAAAAAACAACTAATTTTTGTTTAATTTTTTATCAAAGATCATTGCAAGTTTACTACGTTTGATTTTCCTACGGAAAATCCTCGCACGTAAACCCGAAAATATTCTTATATTATACCGTTATCCCTAATTAAAACTATGAGAATGAAAAAGAATAAATTAAAAAAAACAATCGTTTATATAGTTGTTTTTTTATCTCTGTTTGTCCTTTTCGACTTGTACATTTTGAGAGGGCTATTCTCTTCATATTTTGTTTTTAAAAAAAAGATTGCCCCCCAGAAAACTGAATTTGTAATTAAAAAAAAGGAAAACAGACTTTTTAATTTTAAAATCAAAAATAATTCTATAATACCAGATTATTTTTTGTTCTTCAGATCGAATGAAATATTTTTGAAAGATGTCAATAAAATTGTTTTTATGGGAATCGGGTCACGGGTTTTGAATACAAAAAAAGATTTGGAAAAAATCAGTTTAAGTTTTGGTTGTAGCAATGGTTTAGGGTTGTGCTCAATTAATCCTTACGAAAAATTAGAAAAAGACTATAGTTATACAGAAATTATTAAGGAAATAAGTCACATCAGAAATATAAGTGACAATGAAAATAATGACTTGCTATATGGAGAAAAATTATTTTTAGACGAGGAAAAATTAATCATCAACAATGATAGTAGAATAACTAAAAAAGACTCTCTAGAAATTGAATTTTATTTTGGATTATTTTCTTTAGCATCGAAAGAACAATATCCAATTAAATCGAATATCTTGAAAGTCGGATATTTAGATTTAATTGAAAGTTATGTTGAAAAAAATTGAAATAAAACTGTACGATAAAAGAAAAAGAGCAACTACAATGCTCTATGTTGAGAAATTATCTGAAAATAAGTTCAGAATGACTGAAAATGGTATTCTCAATTGCAAACTGACTAAAGGAACAGAGTTTACAACACGGATAAACGAAAATGGAAGTCACGAAATAATAAAAATAATAAAAGAATCAAATTTTATAACCAAACGGTTCTTCCTTTCTTCAAAATATAAAGAATCTGAATATCGAATGTTAGGAGATGAATTAATGAAACGTGGCGGATTTTGGCAAGTTGATTTCGGGGGAATAACAACTGTTAATATTCCAAAAGATTTTGAGTTTGATATTAACCAAGTAATGAAAGAATTGGAATTAAATCTGATCGAAATTTCAGAATAATGAAAATAATCTCAAAAGAGCACTTTGAAAGAATGGAAATGATGTATCTAAACTTTAAAACACAATCCAAAGCTAAATCTCTATTTATTCAAGAATATGAGACTTCAAAAGAAATTAATGAACTGATTAGGTTAACAGATAAACCGACTCAAATTGAATTTAAAAAAATAGTAGAATTAATCAAGTTAGTTAATAATACTGAACATTATAGTGGTTCTCAATGGCACGACTATAAAATTCATTTGAATGCAGTATTACTAGAAAATGAATTTGAATCAAAAATATTATAAAAAGCCAACAGGTAACATTGGCAATAATTAAAAAACAAATGAAGAAAATCAATCTTATCGTAATAATCTGTCTTATTCTTTGTTCTTGTCAGAACAACAATGAGCAATTAGAAGTTTTTCCTGTCGAACAAATTAATTCATCAAATCCCGATCCAAATCTAGCTCTAATCCCTGTAATGAATGGAAGCATATTTTTTATAGCTGGAAAAAACACTCCAAAAAATGCTACTTATAGAATGTATTTCGACACTTCTGAAAATCCTAAAACAGTATTTGATTTAACAACAACAGAAAAGAAATATACCAATTTGAAAATTAATAAAACTTATTATTGGAGAGTAGAAACAATTGGAGTAAAAGGAGAAGTTTTAGCAAGCTCGCCTATTTGGAATTTTACAACAGATAATAAAATTATTGTAAGAACCCAAAAAGATTTGGAACTATTAGGTAGTAATAAATATTCAAAAATTGAAGGAACATTAGTTATTGGAGACCTATTCAGCCTTACTGAAACACTTCCTCCTCCAACAGATATATCTGACTTATCACCTTTAAGCGATTTAACACATGTCGTAAAACTTGTAATAAACAATAATAACTCTCTTATAAACCTTAATGGATTATCAAACCTTAAAGTTATTTATAACGATTTATTTATTGGTCAAGGACAAAATTTAAGTGGAGGTAACTCATCATTAGTTGATATTAGTGCTTTATCAAAAATACAATCACTAAATGGAACATTAATAATATACAACAACAATAAACTGAAAAATTTAAATGGTTTAGAACTTCTAAAATCTATTCGTAAAGATTTAGTTATTGAAGATAACTCCATGTTAAATAATTTTTGTGCTCTTACAACACTTTTTAATAATACTGGATTATCTGAAAATTATTATGTCAAAAACAATAAATATAATCCCACTAAAAAAGACTTGATTGAGAAAAGATGTAATAATTAATCAGATACTAATAATGGACGAATGAGTTTAACATTTAGAAAAATTCAATAATTATTAAAAAAATAAAAAGTTTTCTTTTTATCTAACTACACAAAAATTATAAAAACAATTTGCAACCACAATTCTCTTTATTTGATTTACTTATTTTAATTGGAATTATTCAAGGAGTCATTACTAGCATATTATTACTTAGTACTAAGAAAAATAAAAACAGTAATAAATTTTTAGCTTTTGCTTTATTATCTTTTTGTTTTTTAAGTACTAAACCTCTTCTACACACTTTAAATTTATGGAATACATCCTTTTTTCGATTTTTCCCTAACGGAGTAGAATTAGCATTATCTCCTTTAATTTATTTTTATATAAAATCTCTCATATCTCCAGAATTTCGTTTTAAAAATAAAAATTGGATACATTTTATCCCTTTCACTTTGGCACAAACGTATGCTTTTGTTGTTTACTTTTATGCTTTACTAAGTCCCGATTTTTATGAAAAAGATTTAATTGCCCTAAACTTCAAGTTTAACTATATAAAACAACTAGAAGAATATTTACTATTGGCTTTTCTACCTTTCTATCTATTTTATGGCTATAAAGAACTTACTGATTATAAAAAATGGTTATGTAATACAACATCAGACAATACATATCCAAATTTTAAGTGGCTACAAAACATCTATTCACTATCTATCTTAGTTGGTGTTTTTTTACTTACAAACCATACTTTAGATATATTTTTCAATCTAAAAAACAAAACAATTATTCATTATAATCTACTTACTCTTTTTATAGCTTTTATAATTTATTATTTAGGATTAAAAGGATACTTACAGCCTAATTATACGTTCAGCAGGCATGAAATTACTTCTCAAAACAAATCAGTTATACCACTCTCAAATATTAAACTAGAAGAAACGATAGATCATCTTCAAAAAGCAATGCTTAAAGATAAAATTTATTTAAACCCTAAATTAAACATTTACGAACTATCAAAGTTATTAGGTATTTCTCAAAAAAGTATATCGTTGGCCATTAATCAACATTATAAAATGAATTTTAGAGACTTCATAAACGACTATCGTATAAATGAAGTTAAGTCTAAACTAAATGATTCAAACTACAAAAAAATGTCAATTCTTGGTATAGCTCTTGAATGTGGTTTTAATTCCGAAGCTAGCTTTTATCGTATTTTCAAAAAAAACACAGGAATTTCTCCAAAAGAATTTATTGAACTTAAAAATGATACTAAACTATAGTTTTTACTCTCAAAACAGGTTATGAGAGTTCCTTTTTAGATAAAAAAGTAACGAATTGAAAAGCTTTTTTGTCCTTTGTATAAATAAATATTTACATTATGAATTATACATCAATCAAAAAATGGATACTAGTCATTTTTTTAATTTTAATTACTATTAGCATTGTATCTTGTATTGGAATTAAATCACAAATCAACCAACATCTTGGAAAAAACACAGAATTAGTAGACACATCAATTTTTAAAATTTCATCCAACCCAATAGCAATAAAAAATATAAGTGTATTATCTCCGGATAGTTCAAAAATGTTAGATAGTTTAACTGTTTTAATTAAAAACGGAAAGATCTTAAACATTGCCAAAGGAATAAATATTACAAACCAATACAAAATAATAAACGGAACAGGAAAATACCTTATTCCTGGTTTTATAGACTCTCACGTACATTTAAAAAACAGTAAAAATGATTTACTTCTATATTTGGCTAATGGTATTACTTACATAAGTGAAATGACCGGAAGTAAAAGGCATTTAGAATGGCGAAAGGAAGCTCAAAATGGAGCTGTAAGCCCTAAAATATATGTAGCAACAAGAAAAGTAGGAAGTGAAAAAGGTTTTATTAGAAAAATAAAAGAACTTTATTTTGATCAACCACTAAATTACACAACAGAAAAAAAAGCTAGAAAAGCTGTCCGAAAATTCAAAAAACAAGGATTTGATGCAATTAAACTTAATGGTACATTAAGTAAAGAAATACACCATGCAATTACTGATGAAGCGAAAAAACAAAATATTCTAACTATAGGCCACTTAAGTTACTCTATTGGGTTAAATCATTTTTATTCCTCTGGACAATCACAGTTATCTCATATAGAAGAAATCACTAAAAATACTATGGAAGATTATACTGGCGTTGTTTACAATACTCCTAAACTTTATTTAAAATATCTTAATCAAAATAGTGATTCAATAGCTATAAACCTCAAAAAAAATAATATTGTTGTTTCTTCAACAGTTTGGGTATCCGAAAGTTTTCCAAAACAAAAATTCGAACTTAATAATTTTATTAAAACCATTGAACTTAAATATACAAACCCTGGTTTAATTGAAGGGTCAAGACTAGCTAAAGGCTGGCTTCCTGGAAATAATGCTTATGAAGATATAGAAGTTAAAAAAAATCCAAAAATTAGTGAAAAATCAAAAATATTCTGGGAAACCTACGCTAAAGCAATTAAAATTATGGCTAAAGCATTAATAAGACATAATGTAATTTTAACAGCTGGAACAGATGCTAATGTTACTGGTGTAGTACCTGGATTCTCTTTACATGATGAATTTGAATCATTAAAAAAATGTGGTATGTCAAACTCTAAAATTCTTCATAGTGCAACAGTTGCTCCTGCTGAATGGATGAAAAGTAATACTGGTAAAATTAAAATTGGTTATGACGCTGATTTGGTTCTTTTAAATAAAAATCCTTTAGAAGATATAAAAAACACGAAATCAATTAACACAGTAATTGCTAATGGAAAATTGTTAAACAGAAGAAGTTTAGACAAAATGTTGCAATTAGTAAAAGAAGCTAATCATAGAAGTAGAAAAATAAATATTGATAAATATATTGAATAAAAAATACCTAGTTTAATACTTTTGAATAATCAATAAAGAAAAATTACTGTTATTTCTAGTGGTAGTTAAAGTGCAAATTAAAAAGTTTGCACTTTTTTGATTATTATAATTACATTTTATAAGTTAGTTCGTCTAATAGTTAATTAGAATCTATAGGTCTTAATTAAATCTGTACTGATGATTCTATCATACTAAAAATACAATCAATGTGCGAATCCAATTTAAATTTATTTAACCTAATCATAATTGCATCTGTTTTTATAGGAACAACATTCGGAATGTTACTTATTTTTACTAAACGAATTAATAGAAAAGCTAATATTTTACTTGGTTTAGTTACCTTTATTATTGTGTTATGGAATATTTGGGTATTAAGTTTAGATTTTCAAATAACAAATTACTTCCCATTATTTTATATAATCCCTTTAAATTTTTCACTAGCTCTTGGTCCGTTATTATATTTATATGTAAAAAGAATAACCAATTTTAATCATCTTTTGTCTAAAAAAGGTTTTCTTCATTTTCTACCTTTATTATTAGAATTAGTTGTTCACTTAATTATAAGTTATGATGCTTTTTCAAATAATATTATTGGTATTGAAACAAACACTTACCTTAAATTGATGCCTATTTTACAGTTATTTGCTATTATTTCCATTGTCACATACTCTTTCTTTGCTTTAAAATCTATTAAAAAATATCATTCATGGCTGCATAAAAACTATAGTAATAATGATGCTTATAAATTAAAGTGGCTTTACAGGTTAATTATAATATTTGCCCTTCTTTGGTTTTTGTGGGTTCCTTATACTATAATTGATTATGTAGTATTTAATTTTCAGCTAGGCATTAATGATTATTATCCCATGTATGTTTTACTTTCAGTAATAACTATTTGGATAAGTGTTGAAGCTTTTTTAAGACCTGAAGTAATTCTACTTGAAGCTAAGAAAGAAAAAAATGACTCTGAAGAAAATAGTACAATTAAAGAAAAAACATCTGAAGAAATTATGAAAAAGGCTTCTTGGTTAAAAGAACAAATGCTAATAAATCTTTTTTACCTTAACTCAGAATTGACACTAAAATCTTTAGCAGAAAGCCTTAACATGCATCCTAATATTTTATCTAAAGTAATAAACGAAGGTTTAGGTAAAAACTTTTCAGACTTTGTAAATGAATATCGCGTAAACGCCATTATTGAAAAAATGCAAAATAAAAGATATGACCACATAACTCTATTAGGCTTATCATTTGAATGTGGCTTTAACTCTAAAACCACTTTTAATAGAGTATTTAAAAATATTAAAGGCATTACTCCCTTACAATATAAAAAATCATTGAAAAATACACCTGAAGCACAAAAAATGAGTACCATTCTATAATTTGGAGCTATTGGTACTTCCTTTGAATAGTAAGTTTGTTGAATAACATAATTTAATATTCAAAAAATGAAATTAAAATACAATTTAATCTTTCTTACTTACCTTATAATCTTTTGTAATACTATAATTAGTTTTGCACAAAAAAAGGAAATTGAAAATATTAATTTTTCAAAAATTGATTTTCAAAAAGTTAAAACCACTCCAAATTACTATTCTAATAAATTCATTTTAAATAAAGATGAATTTCTAAACATTCATTTTAACTTAAATAAGCCTCTTATTGAAAGTTTGAAGTCATTGGCTCCTAACTTAACGCAAAATCAATTATTAAATAAGGGAAATTTCCAATTCACATTTTTAATAAATGGTAAAAAAGTTTATGTTGAAAACTTAAATAAAGGTGCTGGTAGCATTAAAAGTAAAACAACTCAACTTAAATTTTTAATTCCGCTACTATATCCAAAACAAATTGATTTTTGGGGATGGTTTATGTGGTTAAAATTTATGAAAATTGGTAGCGGACAAGATTATTTTAGTGAAGGTAATCATTCTTTATCCATTCAAATAAGACCTTATATAAAAGAAAAAAAAGTGAAAGTTGGAAAAATTATAGCACAAGGAAATATCGCTATAAAAGTAGCAAAAATAACAGTAGATGAACGTTTAATACCAGTTCAAGAAATACTACCAAATAGTGGTTGGGAATTATCTAATGATAAATATAACCATCAAAAAATAGAGGCTTTAAATAGGAAAATAGCTGAAAAAAGATTTGAAAATATAAATGGAATTGTTGTTATTAAAAATAATAAACTTTTAATAGAAGAATATTTTAATGGAGAAAATAGAAATAGTTTACATGACGCAAGATCAGTAGGAAAATCATTTGCATCAACACTCCTAGGAATAGCTATTGATGAAAAACATATTAAAAATGAATATGCTTTCTTAAAAGAGTTTTACCAATTAAAATTATTTAAAAATTATACTCAAAAGAAAGATTCTATAACATTAAAGTCTCTTTTAACTATGAGTTCTAGTTTTCTTGGTGATGATACCGATTATAGTAGTCCAGGAAATGAAGAAAACATGTATCCTACAAAAAACTGGTTGAAATTTTCACTTGATCTCCCCTTACATAAACATAAAAAAATAGGACAAGAGTTTACATATTTTACCGCTGGAGTAATCATTTTGGGTGATATTATACATAAATCTGTTCCTAAAGGATTAATTTCTTTTGCTGATACAAAGCTATTCACTCCTCTTAATATTACTAATTATAAATGGCAATATACTCCTCAAAAAGTTGGTAACACAGCTGGTGGAATACAATTAAGAGCCATTGATTTTGCTAAATATGGTCAGTTGTATAAAAATAATGGTCAATGGAAAGGTAAACAGATTTTAACAAAAAAATGGGTAAATAAAAGTTTATCTAAACAAATATCTCAATCTAATGCAGGTATAAAAAATAGACATTATGGTTATCTTTTCTGGAATAAAACATACACAGTTGCTAATAAACAGTATGAAGTTTCTTTTGCTAATGGTAGGGGTGGAAATAAAATTTTTATTTTTAAGAACATTCCTTATGTTATTGTAATTACCTCTTCTGCATATAACACTCCAAATGCACATTCTAATGTTGATAAAATGATGACTCAATATATATTACCCGCAATACTACCAAATTAGTAATATATCTATATTAATACTCATCATTAGCTTTATTGTAAAGCAAATGATGAGTATTAATAATAACTATTTTAGTTATATAAAAAAGGTAGTTTTTTAAGCTTATTGTAACCTATATATTTCACCTAGCGTCCAACCATAAAATAATATATAGAAACCATAAAAATGAAAAGAACCTCTCTTCCAAAATATTTATTAGCAATTATTTCTTTTATCCTTTTAAATTTTCAAACAATTAGTTATGCTCAAAATTTAGAATCTACTATCGATAGTATATTGCAAAAAAAATATCCTACAAACGCTCCTGGTGCTACTTTTTTGGTTTCAAAAAATGGGAAAATCATATATAATAAAGCTTTTGGTCTTGCTAATCTTGAATTAAATGTTCCTATGCGTCCTAATCATGTTTTTGAAATAGGTTCTATAACTAAACAATTTACGGCTATTTCGATTTTAATGCTAGTAGAACAGGGCAAAATAAAATTAAATGATGATATAACTAAATATATACCTGACTACCCTACTCGTCAAAAAAAAATCACAATACATCATTTATTAAATCACACTTCTGGTATTAAAAGTTATACTTCTCTAAAAAAACTTTATAGTATAGACAAAAATGATATATCTCCTGAAGAACTTATTAATCTATTTAAAAACGAACCTATGGATTTTAATCCTGGTGAGTATTATAAATACAACAATTCAGGCTATGTAATTCTAGGTTATATAATTGAAAAAGTATCAGGTTTAACTTATGAAGAGTTTGTTACTAAAAATATTTTTAAAAGATTAGGCATGAAAAATTCTACGTATGGAAACCATAGAACCATTATTAAAAATAGAGCATCAGGATACCACCTTAAACAAAATTATCAAAACTCTAGGTTTGTTAGTTATACCCTATCCTATTCAGCAGGGGCACTTCTATCCTCTGTTAATGATTTAAATATTTGGCAACATGCATTAACAGAAAATAAGCTTTTAAAAAAAGAAACAATAAAGAAAGCCTTCATTAATTATAGTTTAACAAATGGTAAGAAAACAAACTATGGGTATGGATGGAATATAAAAACTTTAGGTAATAAAACTTCTTATGAACATGGAGGTTTTATCTTTGGCTTTAAATCAATGGGAGTATATTTACCTGAATTAGGTATTTATGTTATCGGTTTAAATAATTGTGATTGTAATTCTCCAACAAAAGTTACAAGAAAGATTGCAGAAATAGCTCTTAAGCATTTAAACTGAATCCTAAGTAATAAAACTTAAAACCTTACCTAATTGACATCTAATCTTTTTTCAATAACAAAATAATACGTAATTTACATACTTAAGTTAGATTTAAGTTTAAAAGTATGCTAACATCTATTATTTTGTTTTCTGGATTTGCTGGTATTACAGTATTTGTAGGTGGGCTCTTGGCTAATTATTTTAATCATCATATTAAAGAAAGCCCAATAAAATACGAAATCACTCATACACTCATGTCATTTGGAGCTGGTATCATTTTGTCTGCCTTAGCATTAGTTTTAATTCCAAAAGGTATGGAAGAACTAAGCTTGGCTCCAATGGCTTTCTCGTTTCTTATTGGGGCAATTCTCTTTATGCGCTTAGATCAGTTTTTAGCAAAAAAAGAAGGAAAAACTGCTACACTGTTGGCCATGATGATGGATTTCATCCCTGAATCAATTGCTTTAGGAGCTGTATTTGCTATTGATTCTAGTGCAGCAACTCTTTTGGCTATATTTATTGGATTGCAAAACTTGCCTGAAGCTTTTAATTCTTACCGCGATCTAGTGCTAAGTGGACTTAGCACTAAAAAAACACTTTTTATATTTTTAGCTTTAAGTTTTTTTGGAATCATCGCTGCTTTAATTGGACACTTTCTTTTAACTGACTCTCCTAAATTAACAGCACATCTAATGACTTTTGCTAGTGGAGGAATTTTATATTTATTAGTCCAAGATATCATACCAGAAAGTAAACTAGAAAAAAATTACTTGACTTCTTTAGGAGCTACATTAGGTTTTCTTGTTGGTATTATAGGTGAAAAGATAGTTTAACTATACTCAAAATAAAGACATTTTATCAATCCCTCACTCCTATTCATTTAAATTACTTTTTTTTATGCATGAAGCATAAATTGCATAAAGATGTCGCATTCATGGCGGGACCAAAAACAGTAATGTCATTATACTTTTGTACTTCATGTTTTTAACATTTACACATTGAATAATAAAAGAATTAAGTTTCATAAAACACTATTACATGAAGCTATAAGCATTATCAAAACTCCAATAATAATTGCACTACTTGTAACCATTGTTCGCTATATTTTAGAACTGTTAGGTATTTCTGAAAACATTATTTTCATTATAGGATTACTCTGGTTAACCTTGGGATTTTCCATTTACTGGGGAATAAAATTAAGTGATACTAAAACCCCCTTTATATTACTTCTTTTATGTTTAATTATTTTTTCACCCTTATCAAGAATTCCCGTTGCAATTCTTTGGTGGGTTGATAATAAATGGGAAATTGGAACTCATTATGGATTATATTTTAATAGTTTTGAGCAGGCTTTATTTAATCAAATAACTTATGGCTCTTTAATCCAGCTAATACCTGGCTTCATACTTGGTGCAATTACAATTGCTATTATGCAAAAGCAACATAACAAAAAACATAAAAATGGATAAAAATCATCTAGCAGAAAAGATTAAAGAATTAAGAAATAAAAGAGGTATGTCTCAAGAAGTACTTGCTGAAGAATCTGGTTTAAGTTTAAGAACAATACAAAGAATTGAAAATAGTAACTCAAATCCAACTGGAGAAACGCTTAAACGGTTATCCAATGCTTTACATGTAACTCCAGACGAATTAATTGATTGGAGTGTAAAAAAAGATACTAAAAGTTTACTTTTTTTAAACCTCTCTGCCCTAACTTTTCTGTTTTTTCCACTACTTGGAATTTTAGTGCCTTTTATTGTATTTACAAATAAAAAAGGAAAAGTTAAAAATATTGATACACTAGGGAGAGATTTAATAAACTTTGAAATAACATGGAATATAGTATTATTTTCCCTTCCTATTCTATTATTTATTTTGTCAAAAACGCCACTTATAGAAAACCTTACTCTTAAATTATTTTTTATTTCTATTGGAGTGTTATATTTCTTTAATTTATGTTTTATTCTTTTCAATACTCTAAGAATTAATAATGAAAATATCACTATTTATTATCCTAAAATTAAATTTTTAAAGTAGTTTATACTACCTACATCTGAAGAAGTTATTTTTTTAATTAAAAAAAGTAAATAAAACAATCAATTAATAGAGAAATCAGTATTTTTAACACAATTACTATACTAGCATTAATCGTCATTACATTAAAAAATCGAGGCACTAAAAAATATATTAAACATTATTTTACCCATTGAAAATAAAGATTGGGAAGCAGTAAAACCACATTTATCAGTAGTTAGTTTTGCTGAAAATGAAATATTACTTTCTCCTCCCAATATTTGTAATCATATAATTTTTATTAAAAATGGATCTATAAGATCATATTTCAGAGATGATAATTTAATGGAAACTAATTTATTACTTCGTTCAAAAAATGAATTCATAACCGATTATGAAAGCTTTATTAGTCAGAAACCTTCAACTTTATGGATACAAGCTATTGAAAAAGGAGAAATGATTCTTTTAAATCATAAAGGACTATATTCTCTTTACAACAATTCTTTTTATTGGAATAAATTTGGTAGAATTATAAGTGAACAAATTTTTATTAATAGTAAACGAAGGACTGAGCAACTTTTATTTTTAAGTCCTAAAGAAAGATATTTACTTCTTTTAAAGGAGTTCCCAGATTTTTTTCAAAAATATTCATTAAAACATATTGCTAGTTATTTAGGTATTACTCCACAATCATTAAGCAGGATTAGAAATCAAATTTCTAAACATTAATTACCCAAAGTTAAGTGCCTATTTTATTTTATTATTTGAAATTTGCTTTAAAATAATAAGATTAATTCCATGAAAACAATTGATATTATTGGTGCTGGAATAGGTGGGTTAACAATGGCAATAGCTTTAGAACAAAAAGGCTTTAAAACAAGAGTTTTTGAACAAACAGAAAACATTAAACCTATAGGTGCTGGCATTATTTTAGCGAATAACGCAATGCAAGTTTATAAAGCACTTAGGTTACACAAAATAATTGAAGAAAAAGGAAATCATATTTCTTCACTAAATATTACTAAACCAGATTTAATCCCTCTTTCAAAAGTAAATCTATCAGCATTTGAACATAAATTTGGGGTTAAAAATATTGCAATACACAGAGCTGTTTTACAGCAGATTTTAATTGATCAATTATCTTCTTCTTCTCTTAAATTAAACTATAAGTTAGAAAAAATAACAAAAAATTCAAATGGCCATACCTTAAAATTTAAAACGGGGCAAACTATTCAATCTTCAACCCTAATTGCTGCAGATGGATTAAACTCAATTGTTAGACAACAATTATTTTCAAAAACCAATATTAGAAATGTTCAACAATTTTGTTGGAGAGGAATTACTGATTATTCTTTACCTCTAAAGTATCAAAATGAACTTAACGAAGCCTGGGGAAAGTCTAATAGGTTTGGCTTTGTACAAATTGCTAAAAATAAAGTATACTGGTATGCTCTAAAATCTTTTAAAAAAAATAAAGAGGAAATAAATAGCAACAATATCAAAAACCACTTTTCCCTATACAGTAGTATTATTCAAGAAATTATATCTTCTACAAACAAAAAACAGATACATACAGCAGAAATTTCTGATTTAAAACCGATTAAACGGTGGTATAAAGAAAACGTATGCCTCATTGGAGATGCTGCGCATGCAATGACCCCTAATATGGGACAAGGAGCTTGCCAAGCAATAGAAGATGCTTTTATACTTTCTGAATGCTTAAGTAAATATCAAAACAACATTGCTTTTAAAAAATTTCAAAAATTACGAATAAAAAAAGCTCATCAAGTAGTAAAAAAAAGTTGGATGATTGGAAAAATAGCACATTTATCAAACCCTTTTTTAATTAGTATTCGAAATCAAATAATCAAGTTAACGCCTGAATCAATCAATAAAAAACAGTTTAATCAAATTTTTAAAATCTCTCGTTTATGATAACCCTAATTTTTTCTTTAATCTTATTTTTCACCTTCATTGTGTTAGGGAGTTTTCATATATATTGGTTATTTGGAGGTACATGGGGTGTAACTAAAGTTATTCCTACAAAAAATAATCAATTAAATAGTGTTGCTATTCCTAAAATTGCTACTGTTATAGTAGCAGTTGTATTAATATTATTTGGTTTTGTTTATCTTGTAAAAACAGAACTAATAAATATTGAACTTCCAAACATAGTCATAGCATATGGATATTGGTTTATTCCTTGTATCTTTATAATTCGCGCAATTGGAGAATTTAACTATGTAGGATTTTTCAAAAAAATAAAAGGTACTGAATTTGCTAAAGCTGATTCTAAAATATTTTCTCCCTTATGTTTGGGTATTGGAATTCTAGGAATATTAATACAGACTATTAAGTAGTAATAAAAATAAATATGATGCAACCAAGGATAGAAACACTTCCTACAAAAAAACTAGTAGGAAAATCGATAAAAATGTCTTTAGCGGCTAATAAAACTGCTGAATTATGGAGTAGTTTTATGCCTGAAAGAAAAACAATAAAAAACACCATTGGTTCAGATTTTTTTTCAATACAGAGCTATGAAAAATCATTAGATTTTAAGGATTTTAATCCAAATACAGAGTTCACTAAATGTGCTATGGTTGAAACTTCAAAATTTGAAGATATTCCTGAGAATATGGAAACCCTAATTTTAAAAGGTGGACTTTATGCTGTTTTTATACATAAAGGAATGGCTAAAGATTTTCCAAAAACATCTCAATATATATTTAATCAATGGCTACCAAATTCTAATTATGAATTAGATCAAAGGGAGCATTTTGAGTTGTTAGGGGCTAAATATAACCCTTCTGATAAAAATTCAGAAGAAGAAGTTTGGATACCAATTAAAGAGAAAAATCTTTAAAATTTGTTTTGAAAGACCTTATTTCGTATCTATTTCCTAAATTAGAAGCATAAAATATGTAATTAAACATTGACAGATACGCTTCCAACATGAATACAGAAAATATACTCAAAATAGGAATGGCTCAAATTTCGCCAGTTTGGTTAAATAAGTCAAAAACTATTGAAAAAATAAAAGATTCTATCAACAAAGCTGGAAATTCAAATTGTGAGCTTCTTGTATTTGGAGAATCACTTTTGCCTGGCTACCCTTTTTGGTTATCAATGACTAATGGTTCAGAATTTAATTCTACTGTTCAAAAAGAAATACATGCACATTATATAAGAAACTCTATTCAAATTGAATCAGGAGAATTGGATGAAATTTGTAATCTTGCAAAAAAAAACAATGTTGCCATATATTTAGGAATAATAGAACGTGCCAAAAACAGAGGTGGTCATAGTTTATATTGTTCTTTAGTATATATAGACTCAGAAGGTGAAATTAAATCTGTACATAGAAAGCTTCAGCCAACTTTTGAAGAACGTTTAACTTGGTCTCCAGGTGATGGTAATGGACTAAGAGTTCATGATTTAAAAAAATTCTCTGTTGGTGGTTTAAACTGCTGGGAAAACTGGATGCCATTAGCTAGAACAGCTCTATATGGTATGGGAGAGAATTTACATATTGCTGTTTGGCCAGGATCTGATACTAATACAAAAGATATTACTAAATTTATAGCTAAAGAATCTCGATCTTTTGTAGTATCAGTTTCCAGTTTAATGAAAATTAAGGATTTTCCTAAAGACACGCCACATTTAGAAGAAATACTTAAAAACTCACCTAATATTTTAGCTAATGGTGGATCTTGTATAGCAGGACCTGATGGTGAATGGGTTGTTGCTCCAATTATAAATAAAGAGGGAATAATCACTGCTGAAATTAACTTTAATAGAGTACTGGAAGAAAGACAAAACTTTGATTCTGTTGGACATTATTCTAGACCTGATATAACAAAACTTACCGTTAATAGAGAAAGGCAATCTGTAATTAATATTATTGATTAATTACTAATAAAAAATAACTCATAAGCATACCATATAAAGTTTGATTGAAATAGAAAAAATGTTGAATGCTTTTATAAAAGAACTTCGTATTACTGAAGAAGAACTAATAAACGATTTAAAAACAAATTCAACTATAACAACTCATCAAAAAGGTGATTTTATAATTAAAAACAATCAATATATTAAAGTATTAAAAATTGTTTTGCAAGGAAAAGTAAGGGTATATCAGGAAAATGATGAGCGTGAAATTTTAATTTATTATTTAAACAGCATGGAAACATGTACACTCTCCCTTTCCGCTTGCTTTGAAGATTGTAAAAGTAGTGTAAATGCTATAGTTGAAGATAAGTGTATTATTCTAAATATACCTGTAAGGCATGTTAAAGATTGGAATTTTAAATACAAATCTTGGAATACTTTTACAACAAATACTTTTAGAGATAGCTATAACCACTTAATAAATCAATATTCAACCCTAGCTTTTCAACCTTTAAAAGATAGATTATTTGATTACTTATTATCAAAAGCAACTGATTCAATTGTAAAAAAATCTCATCAAGAATTAGCAAAAGAATTGGGTACTTCTAGAGAAGTAATATCTAGACTTTTAAAAAAGCTTGAAAAAAACAATAAACTTCATCTTGGACAAAAAGAAATACTCATTTTAGTAAAATAAATAAGCCTGTGATAAAAGTCACAGGTATTTACTTTTTTATCATCTTTTCTTTGTAATAAACTTAAATACATTAAAATGAAAAGATTTAAAATAGTTCTACCAATATTTATATTTCTAATTGTAAGTAACTCTTTTGGGCAAAATTCAAAGAATAAAAATAAATCACCCCAACAATCTTACATTAGTCATAGTCCAACTAAACATCATAAAGTAGCTTTAGAAGTATTAAAAGCTAGTAAAACATGGATTTCAAACTTTAATAGTAAAAACATAAAAGCCTGCTTGCAAGGATACTCTAAAAAAGCAGTTATGAATGTTACTCCTTATGGTGTAAAAACTGGTAAAAAAGAAATTTCAAACTTTTGGAAACCTTTTATTAAATCTGGTGCCACTAACTTAATATACACAAATGTAAGTATTGAAATAGCTAATGAAACTACTGCTTTTTTATCCGCTAATTGGAGTATGAATGTAGGAAGAGGTATTATATTTCAAGAGAAATGGGAAAAAATTAAAGGTCAATGGTTATTAACCTATGATAATTTTCAAATATTGGAACAATTTAAAACCCCACAAGAAAATACTACTTCCCCTATTACTAGTCATAACATATTAGAAAAAGTTATTACAGCATCAATAAACTGGATAGAAGGCTTCAATACAGGTAAAAAAGATGTGTGCGGAAATGGATACTCCAATAATGCTACAATGAATGCCGTTCCTTTTACATCTGTAAATGATAAAAAGAATATCAAAATATTTTGGGATAAACTAATTACTGACGGAGCTACAAATCTTACCTATCATAATCCAACATTCAGTGTTAAAACAAACAATAGTGTTATACTTACATCTCTTTGGAGTATGAATATCGGTGAAGGAAAAATTTTTCAAGAAAAATGGGAAAATATAAATAATGAATGGCTATTAACATATGATGAATTTCAAGTAATAAAACAATATTAATAACTAACTCCTACTTTAAATTTAAAGTAAGTAATTCATAAAAAACCAAGGATAACTAGTAGGTATCCTTGATTCTTTATAGTTATTTTTAAACAATACTAATACGTACTTTCTTACTTTTTAAACGAGTATTATTTAAGCTCTCTACTAGATCTTTAGCTTCAGTAACAGGCACAGCAATAAACGCACAATCTTGTTTAAGTTCTATAACACCTAATTGATCTTTAGTTAAATTACCTTTTTTAAAGAAAAGTCCAGCGATATCTCCTTTTGAAATTTTGTCTTTTCTTCCCCCTGAAATAAATAACGTTTCCCAATAACGAGGTTTCAGCTTTTCTTTATTAGAAATAGTTGCGTTTGGTACGTTCTTAATAAATTCAGGCAAATTTTCTTTTTCCCATTTTAAAACATATGCTGTTCCTTTAGCATTTACCCTAGCTGTTCTACCATTTCTATGTGTAAATTCTTCTACTCTTTGGGGTAGTTCATAATGAATTATATAATTCATTTCAGGAATATCGATACCTCTTGCTGCTAAATCTGTAGCTATTAAAACTTGACTTGTTCCGTTTCTGAACTTTATTAAAGAACGCTCTCTATCTCTTTGCTCCATTCCTCCAGAAAAACAACTATGTGCTACTTTACTTTTTGATAAAAAGTCACTTACATGTTGAATACTATCTTTTAAATTACAAAAAATAATTCCTTGTTGATTACCAACATGAAGTAACAAGTTTAAAAGTGTTTGATTTTTATTCTTTGCTGAAGAAACCACAGTTTTTATAGCTAGTTTTTTTGGTTTCTTACCTGTTAAGTAATTTAATACTTTTGGGTTATTTAACCTCACAAAATCTGGTACTTCTGATTCTTGAGTTGCTGATGTTAAAATTCGTTTATTAATGTTTGGTAATTGATTAATAATACCTCTCATTTCATACTCAAAACCAACTTCTAATGACTTATCAAATTCATCAAGTATTAATGTTTTAATACTATCTTTAGAAAAACGTTCATTTGCAAAATGATCAGATATTCTACCTGGCGTACCTATTAAAATACTTGGGGTATGTTTTAATTCTATTTTATCTTTTGCCATAGACCTTCCTCCATAAACAGCATTTACTTTTAATCCTGTTCCCATTTCACGAATAACTTGCTCTATTTGAATAGCAAGCTCTCTTGAGGGAACTAAAATTAATACTTGAACTTCTTTATTATTTGGATCTATTACCTTTAATGTAGGTAATAAAAAGCCTAATGTTTTTCCAGTTCCTGTTGGTGAAAGTATTACAGTATTTGCTGTAGTATCTATAACTGAAATAGCCTCATTCTGCATTTCATTTAATTCATAGATATTTAATTTTGCTAAAATATCCTCTTGCGTTTTAATTGTATTTGCCATAATGTATACTATCTATGAATTTTTTATTTTTCGCAAAGATAGTTAGTCTTATAACAGTAATTATCATTTAATATCTAATAAAAAACTCATTAAGAAAGTTCTTAATGAGTTTAATCAATATAAAATAGTTTATTTTTTAATTATTTGGATATGGATTTACATTCTTTGACCATGTCAACACTGTTTCATCTCTTACTGTCGAAGGACTATTTGGCATTGCTTTATAGTAAGGATTCCCTTTATCATAACCAATTGAACTTAACTTTACATCCCCATTACTCATAATATCAATTTTAGAGTACCCAAAAAAGGTGGCTGAACCAGGACTTCCACTATTCCCTGCAATTACTTGGTATGTACCTTTATTACCAGGTTGCATACGTTGATAATCATGTAAATGTGCTGACAACATTGCTACCACTTTATTTTCTACCAATTTAGGCCATAAAACTGGCCCTTCAGGAAACCCTTTATGCCCTGTTTCTGGTTTTCCACTTACATAATAAGGTTTATGACCTAATACAAAAACATGATCTATTTTAGGATTTTTTTTATATTCTTCAACTTTATTAATTATCCATTGAGTTGGTATTTGCCCTTCTAAACCATAAGGGCTTTCTTTTGTTGGACTATTATAAGTATCAGTGTTCATCAATACAAATCCAATATTTTTACGAGTAAAAGCAAAAGTCATTTGATTATTAATACTATCATTTCCTTTAACATAGTCTCTATCTTTAGGCATATATTCTGCCATATGCTTCATCCAAATTTGAGTAGCTCCTTTCAAAGGCCATTCATCATGGTGCGGTACATTATAATCATGCCAATATAACATTTCATGATTCCCAGGAATGGCTACCATTTCTATATTAGATTTACTAATAGGACTAAAACTAGTGTTATAGTATAATTTTTTCCATGCAATTAGTTGATTTTCTAATTTAGTTGTAGTAGATTCTGCCAATACCATATCTCCTAAAAAGAAAAATAAATCTGGTTTCCTTTTTAAATCAGAAATTTCAGTCCAAATTCGTTTCATTGCTGATAAATTAGCCGTAGAAGCATTTGTTGCTGTAGTATCTCCTACTTGATGCCTATCTACTCTATTACAGCCTAAAAAAGTAAAACTAAAAACTATAGAATCTTGCTTTTTAGAAACCTCTTTAAAATCTTCTTTTACTATTTTATCTTTTTTCTTTTTATTACAACTAGTTACTACAAATATAATTAGTAGTATTAGTACATATTTAGCTCTCATAATTGATTGGTTTGGTTACTATTCAAAGTTAATTACTTCTCTTCATTTAATTCTAAAAAAAATTACTCTCTAAAATCAATAACAATTGGCGTTTTAGAAGTTGTATTATTTATATATAAATCAGATTCACTTACAAAAGCCACAGTGATATTTATTTTTTCTGGGTTGACTTGGAAAATTTGTTGTAATTTTTCTTCAACTAGATGATAAATTTCATTAAGTTCGGAATCTTTTGTATTTGTTTTTATTAATAAAAACTTCACATCAACTTGTGCCTCTGAATTAAAAAATAGTTGAATTTGAAAACGGTCAACTTCATTAAAAAGCCAATCAAAATCATTTATAAAATATGCTTCAGCATCAACTGAAAATGATTTAGACTCTCTAGATATTAATGTTAAAATTCGTTTATTTCCTTCTTCTTTTATAGTTCCTACATCTCCCATCTTATATCTAAAAACTGGAAACCTTTTCCTTAATAAATTAGTTACCACTACCGTTCCGTTTTCATTATTATCTGGATTTTCTACTTCTACAATTATATCATCCAATATATGAAATGACATTGGTTTTTTTGAATAATTTGACCAACCCCATATACCAGTTTCCGCTGAACCATATAACGAATAAATTTGCTGAGCTCCAAATGCTTTTTCTAGAAGAACCACTTGAGATGCTAATAAAAACTCACCAGCATACATTATATTTTTTATAACTAATTGCAAATTATTATCAAGTACATACTTTGCAAAAAGCACCAGTTTTGATGGTGTTCCCATTACTATGTTCCCTTTGAACTGTAATGCACTATTATATACTAATTCAAAAGAGGAAGACGCTCCTAAAGAAATAGTTGTAGCATTACACTTTTCTAAAACATCATCTACAATAGCAGCTGTGCGATACATATCTTTGTAACTAAATAAGTTTAATGCTATTGTTTTAGATGAAAACATTCCAAATTTAACTAGCTCTTGAGCTAACAGTTTACGTTGGTATAAATTTTCATCTATATCCACTGGAAAAATAAGAGGCTTAGCCGATGAACCTCCCGAGCGGACTAAATATACTCCTTTTGATTCATCCTCTAGTTTGAATTTACTACTTAAAATTTTTCTTAAAGTATGTTTTTCCATAGGAAATACCTCAGACATTGATTGAATATCATCGTAATATTCTTTAAACAAAGAAGATGATTTTACTATAATAAAATGTTCCTTCAACTTTTCGTTCATCATTATTCTCTTTAGTTTTAAAATTTGTGAAGAAAAAAGTAATGTATTTGATTTAAAAATATTTTTCTATACCTAATTATAAATTTTATTTTTTGAGATAATGAATTCAAACTAGACATTGCATGATTAATCCATCGTTTTGATACAACCCCTTTTAATCTTTTATCATAATACTCCTTACTATTCTTAAATCGGGTAAGCACTGGAGGATAATCAATTTCTTTCCAATGATTATACTTTTTTCTTGAAGCACTTCCTGGTACTTCTCTAACTTTTAAAAACTCTCCCATCAATAAACCAACAGTATTCCTCTCTTTAATTATCATTTTTTTTAACACTCGATACCAATAGTCTATTCCCTCATAAATAATAGGTTCTTCAATGTATTTAATTGATTCACCATACGTTTTTTTTAAAACTACGTTAGAGCCTAATAAGTAAAAATTTTGTGATGTAATTAATTTTAAAGGATTATTTATACGGTAAACATTAGGTTTTATTAATGTAAGTTCTTTTTTTAATTTATCAATTTTTGGATATACTCTATTACTTGGAAATAACTCAATTCCTAAAACTAAAAAATTAATGGTATGTAATGACATTACATTTATTGCTGTTTCTATCAAATTTTCTTTGTAAATATCATCTGCATCTAAAAAACTTACAATATCTCCAGTCGCTTTTGAAAATCCTATATTTCTAGCATATCCTATTCCATAATTTTTTTTTAGTTCAATCAATTCTACACGAATCCTTTTAAAACAAATTGGAGCTAGTTTTAAATAGTCTTTCACTATTTGTAAGCTATCATCCGTACTTTTATCATCAACGATAATTAATTCATAAGGTAACTTGCTTTGTACTGCTAAAGAATGTAATGTTTCTTTAATATATGCAGCTTTATTATATAATGGAATTATAATTGAGAACCTCATTTATTTCATTCTTATAGCACTTGGTAATACATAAGCTCCACTGTGGACATTAATAATACTTTGTTTTGATCCTCTATAAACGCCTAATCCAAATGAATTTTCATTGTAAGCTAATAACATACCAACAATATTTATTTCTTCAATACTTTTATCATTTTCTATAGAAAACTTTTTTTGTGGTATATATTCTTGGACCATGTATTCACTCCATTTTTCATTAATTATTTTTCTCCAAGTATCTGAACTACATTCATTTTTAACAAACATGTCAAGTCCTCTACCTCCACTACTTTTTTTAAGTACCCAGTTAGCATTAGAGTTAATTAGTTGGTCTCTGATTATTTCTAAATCTAGAGTATAAGACGGGATAAGGTATTTTTTTAAAAAATTATAGTCTTCACTATTTACATACCTTCTCATTATTTGCTCATCATATAAAGCTGCTAATACTTTTTTATCATGAATTAAAATAATTGAACGTACATCATTTATACATTTTTTAGATCGTATTAACGCTTTTAAAACTGAAGGCTTTAATTGCTTTAGTTCTTCCCTATCCATTTCAAGAATAAACTGAGTAGCTTCTTTAGTTTCAAAGATCAATTTACCTTCAACAATTTCAAAATCATTAGGTGAAACATCTTTAATAGTAAAACCTAGTTTAAGTAACTCATTAAACATTAAATATGCTTCAGTTCCTTTTTCTTTATTATGCACATAATATAGTGTTTCTGTTATATCAAAATCATTTGACAAATTTGTAATAAACCCTAACTGTTCATCGATAGAATCCCATTCAGTACCTTCTTTTGGTTTTAGTTCATTTAATATCTCATTTATATAGTAACTAATCATCCAACCATTAATAGGATATCTACACCCTATTTCACAAATTTTTGGTACTCCTGACATATCAAAAACTAAATCTGGACGATACATTCCTACTTTGTATGGTATTGAATATGCTTCTACTAATATATCTTCTAATTCTTTATCTAACTGATACAATTGCTGTATTCTTTCATCATTAAAATAATTTAGAACTATCTTTTCAAAAACATCATTCAATAAGTTTGTTAATCTTGAAAACTCTACTTTTGAATTAGAGCTCATTACAACTGGAACATTTTTAAATAATTTTGTATCATGAGATAGCGTTCCTAAATGTTTTTTTAGTAACTGATTAAATTTTAATGCATCAACTCCTACCTTAGAAATATCCCAAGTTTTTTCTTCCTTTTTATTAACCTTATCTTCAATCATCTAAATTATTTTAAAAAGTGTATTCTTGAGAAAGTTCTTTATTTAAAACTCCCATTACCTCAGATTTTAAATGTAAATAGTCTTCTATTATTTGTTTTAAATCATAATTATTTACATCTATTTCAAAAGCCTTCGCATAAGAATTAACCGCATCTACAGCATGAAAAAAATGATTTTTCTCAGTTGGACCACAATGAACACGAATCCATGCAAGAGCACTGTCTATTTCTGACTCAGTTAAACGTCCTTCATCTTGCAACCAATTTTCAAATAGAGGAATGATAAATTCAACTTCTCCATGTGTATAAATTTCATGCACTAAAGTTGTTAATAATCCTACCATAATATCTTTATTACGTAACGAATTTTTATCTTTCCAAGCCTTAAATGCTATCGCTTCTTTATTTAAAAATGTATTAGACAACCAAGAATCATCGCCTGAAATACTTGTTGCCATATTATAAAATAATTTAGAGTGTAATATTCTACCTACCACTGCTAAATCTTCATCAACAATTCTATTTAAACTTGACACTGATTTAAATAAATCATGTTCACTTTTTACTTCTTGATTTTTATGAATAATCATGGTCATACGATTACTTAAACCTGCAACTGTCATTGCACTATTATTTGTCTGACTCCAACTTTTAAAAAAAGTATTTAGTACTTCTTTATTTTGTTTTTGGGATGTAAATTCTTTAAAAGATTCTTCTATAACTGAAAACTTTTCTTCTTGTAAAGGAAAATAAGTAGACAACTGAGTTTTTAAGTGAGAACTCTCCATTTGATCTATTACAGGAGAAATAATTGAAATTAAGTTCATAATAAGTACGTTTTAAATTTTAGTTAGTTTTCTCTATTAAATAGCCTTACATACAACTATTTTATAATCATACTGCTAGTTTAAGAATTATACGTACTCTTTTCTTTTAAAAAACTCTAGACGTTTAAAATTCAGGTATAAGAGAGCGTTATTTTTAGTTATTAAAAACAAAAAGAGGTTAAAATCATAAATTGACTTAACCTCTTTTATTATTTCTTTAATAAAACTAATATACTTACGTTATGACGTTTTACCTGTTTTTAAATATTTTATTGCATTTTCAATAGATCTGTCTCTAGCTTTAATAAGTGTCTTGGTAAAATCAAAAAAGAACACCGAACTTTCACCTGTTGATTCAAATTCTAAAACTTGTTTCATAGCCTTTACATCGTAAATAACTACAGTAACACTTACTGTACAAAACTCAGTTGAATTATGGGTTCCCATTGACCCTGGACCAAACCCCGGAGAATAACTAGAACTAACATAATTATCAATTGTAACACCTTTTAAATACAATAAATATTTTTTATCTGTTTTAGTTAAAAGATTATTAATTATATCATTATTTTTTTTGCTATATCCTTCAGAAAGTGCCTTCCATTTATCACTTAAATCTATAACTAAATTGGTATATAAATTACTACTATTTAACGATGATTTAAAATCGTTAGCAAACGATTTTAAAAACACTTCATTACTCTCGTAATTTTTCTTAAATGTTTTTTTAAAACTATTTACAGTTACTTCTTTATTTGCAACAATTAGCATTGATTCAGATTTCAACACCTTTTCCGTTTTATGTATGTTGTTTATGAAATGTTTAGTTGGAATACAGGAAACTAATGAGATTAATACAAAAATGTATATTACTTTTTTTAACATAGCTTAGTTATTTTAAATTTAAGGCGGCAAATATATAACTCAAGGTATTATTTCACAACACCTATTTTATTTTCCTTTTCAAACCATATTGATTTTCTTTACTTTAAAATTAAAAAAACATGGTTTATCTAATCATAAACCATGTTTTTTATTTAATTATAATTCACAAATTAAAAAGAAAATATTCTTATTTATTTACTTTATAACTTTAACCCATTGTCCTTTATTACGAGCTATATAGTCATTGTCATACATTGCTTCTACTTGAATACCTGGTAAATAATACTCTCCTAAATAAGAAGCATTCAATAATACTCTAAACGTTTTAGTTTCAAATTTATTTAAGGTAAAATAATTACTAATACTTGCATCTCTAATATCTGTATAATCAACTTTTGATGAATTAGTATTGTTTCCAAAATCTGTGAAACGAGTATTTATAATTTCCCAACCTGATGGTATAAATTGTGTTAAAGCTACATTTTCAACTTTCTCATTAGTTGAATTTCTTACAGTTACTTCTGCAACAAAATTAGTTCCTTGAGACAAACTATTTGGCTCAACTTTAACTCCTTCTTTTGATTTATAAACTACTGTTGCTTCTAAATTTTTTTGAACAACTTTCTCTTCACCAACTGGTAAAATTCCTTTATTAAAAACTCTTACATATAAAACTCCTTTATTTTTATTCGATACTTTTAATTTATTATCTTTTTGCAAGCCAACTAAATCTTTAATAAACAATGCTTTGGATGTGTTTATTTTTTCTACATTGTTATTAAATGAGTAACTAGCATTAATACCTGAACTATCTCCATTTTGAAGTGCATACTGGCTTATAGCTAATAAACTATATGACGTAGTTTGTGTACTCATCCAACTTTCACTAGATAAAGTTTCAGCAATTTCTTTAGCTAATTTAATTGCTTTTGTTTCTTCATTTAATAATGTATAGGTTTCTAAAGCCATTGCCTTATTTCTAGTTTCTGAACCATAATTATGGTAATACCTCTTAGAGTAATTTTGAGATGTTAAAGTATCTAAAATAGATTTTGCTATCGATTTTTTACCTATTAAAGCATAAGCTGCCGCTAATCTCATTTTAGCTTCATTAGAAATAGAATTGGTTTCTCTTAAACGATTCATTGATGCTAAATCAGGGCTATTTGCTAAACTCAAAGTGTATAATCGGTATGCTTGTGTTAAAGCATTATTATAATATCTTGAATTGTTTCTCCAATTTCTTGATTCTTGTTTTTGGTATTCAATCCATTTTGACCTAAATCCAATAGGTAATACATATCCTTTTTTAGCAGCTTCAATCATAAAGTGCCCTGCATAAGATGTTCCCCAACTATTTGCATTACCACTTCCTTGCCAATAAGATAAACCTCCATTTGATAATTGAAAGTTTGATAAACGCTGAATTGTTGCTTTTATGTTTCTTTCTATTGATTGTTTTTTCTCTACTGGTAGTTCAAATATTTCAGAAAGAAATAATTGAGGAAAAGCACTGGAAGTAGTTTGCTCAACACATCCATGTGGATATTGAATTAAATACCCCATACGTTTTGTAAAATTCATTGGTGGTAATGTAGACAATTCTATACCAACAGCATTTGTTCCTTGAGTTCCAAAAGTTGAAAAATTTATTTCACTTTGCTCGTTTGATTTTAAAATCAAATCTTTAACTTCTGTTGTTACAGGGTTTGGATTTAACACATCTATTTCTACTTCGTAAGATGCTTTTTCATTTCCAGAACTAGCTTCAATATTTACCTTACCTATACCTTTAAAATCATTAACTTTTAACGTAAAATATGCCATTTTTTCATCAGGCTGATTAAACGTAACAGTTTGTGTTTTGTCTCCAATAATAGTATAAGATTCATTAGGCTTCACTGTTACCTTTACTTTTTTTACTGAAGGTTTCATTGCAAATACAGTAACTGGTAAAGTAACTGTTTCTTTTGGTGTTATTTTACGAGGTAATGAAGCTAAAATCATTACGGGTTTACGAACAAAAGAAGTTTTTTCATCACTACCGTATGCTTCCTTTTTTATATCAGTTGCAACAACCATTGCACGAACAGAACCAACATATTTGGGTATTTTTACCACATGTTCCTTAGTATCTCCTTTTTCTAAATGAAAAGGCCCCAGATAAACAACCATAGGTTTAAACCTATTTGCTTTTTTGTTTTTACTACCAGCTTCAGCTTCATCTCCTCCTATACTTAATATTTGATTTACCTTACCTCCATAAGCACCTACCACATCATCAAAAATATCCCATGTTTTTACACCTAATGATTGACGTGCATAAAAAGTACTCCATGGATTAGGCGTTTTAAAACGTGTTAAATCTAACAAACCATCATCTACTAAAGCAATTGTATATGTCATTGCTTTCCCTTTTTTCTCTTTTACTTTAATTGTAGCTACTGATTCTGGTCGTAATTCATCAGCTATACTAATCTCTGGTTCTAATTTTGTAGCTGGATCATTTACCAACATTGGTATTGATCCATACATTCTTATTGGTAAATCATTTACTGTTTGACTATGTTTTTGTAACAATGATATATTTACAAAAACATTAGGTGTATAATTAGCTAACACTGGAAAACTAAATTCAGTTTGCTTAGCTTTTGTTTCTACCCAAAAATTATCTAATACTTCAACACCATTTTCAATGGTAATTAAAGCTCTTCCCCCTTCAGATGAGGGAAACTTTACTGTGGCTGTTTCATTTACTTGATACGATTCTTTATCTGTTGTAAATACCAACATCGTAGCATTTGTTTTGTCTTGACTTCCTTTTTTCTTTCCATACCAAGAAGGCCAATCGAAATATGCAATATTTGATGTTACATGTTTACTTTTTTTATCTCTTACTTTTATTAAATAACGCCCCCAATCACCTTCATCAACTTTTAAATCAAAAGAACCTTTACCAGCTGCATTCGTTTTTACCTGTAACGTTTTGTATGGTTGATGATAACGAGTTCCATCGTAATTCGAAAGTCCGTTATCAGATGTGCTCCACCACCATCTCCACGACAATTTGTACACCTTTACTTCTAGATTATTTCTAATACCTACTCCTAAATCATTAACTGAAGCTACATTAAACGTATACTTTTCATCTGTAAACAAATAATTTCTAGACTGTTGCTCTTCTGCATTTAATAATCCAACATACGAAGTATATGGTGATACTTTTTTAGAAAATACATCGGTACTAAAATCACCTCCATTTTCATACACTTTAGTTATAAAACTGGCTTTTAACATCCCTGGAGCTTTATTAGCCAATCTCGGTTTTACTGAAAAAGTTGTTTTTCCTTCATTGTTTAAAACTCCTTTTAAAACTTTGAATTCTTCCGTACCAAATCTTCTAGTAATATCATCAAACTTATAATTTGAATACTTAGGAAAAGCTGTTACCGTTTGAGTAAATTTCCCATTAATGTCTAACTTTAAATTTCTAGCAATGGCACCATGCAACCACTTTACTTCCACATCTCCATCAATAGATGTATTCGCCTTAATAAAATCTGCTTTTGTATTTAACTTAATTTTTAAACGGTTAGGCTTAATTGTTTCTATTTTTAAATTTTTATTAAAAACCGCCCCACCTACACTTACTCTTAACTTCCAATTTCCTGTTATTGCATCTCTATTAGTTTTAGGAGAATACGCATACACATTTTTGGGAATTTTAAATAATATTTTACGTTCAGTAATTTTCCCTTGCGGATTAATCAACTCAAATTTTATTGGATGTTTTTCTGGAATTGGATTCGCATTATCATTTAAAACAAAAGTTAAAAATAATTGATCTCCTGGTCTCCAAACTCCTCTTTCTCCATAAATATATCCCTTAATTCCCTTTTGAAGTTTCACTCCTGAAACATCAAACTTACTCATTGACAATGAATTTCCGTCATTCAGTTTAATATAGGTAGTATTATTATTTTTAGTTACAACAGCAAAAAAAGCATTGGTTATACCTTCAATTTTTACTATTCCTTCTTTATCTGTTGTTGTTTCAATAACTGGTTGCTGCTGTAAATTATATAACGTTACCTTAGCTCCTTCAACTGGCTTAGTTGTTAATAAATCAGTCACAGCAATAAAAGTTGTATTATTGTTTCCTTTTTTAACTATTACACCCAAATTAGTAGCTAAAATATTTGTGCTAATATTTTTATTATAAAAATAGGATTCAGTACAAGGATTTTTTCTATCACTCCAACGATAGCTACGATAATTATCATTATAATAGTTAGGATTATCGAACGCCTTAGTATTTACTTCTTTTTTACCATAAACTATTGTAGTTGTTGAAAGTGTTTCATCACAAGTGTAATTTGAATATTCTTTTTTAAATGAAAGCTCTACCCTATACATTGCTCCATTTTCAACAGTAATAATTTCTGCTAAATCTATAGCAAAGGCATTTTCTTTAGTCAAATCAACACCTTGATTTGTTAAGTTTACAGTATAACTTGCTACTGGCCTTCCTACATAACGTAAATTACCTTTATTACTTAGGTTGTTATATTGTAAAAACTGTAATACATTATCTTTATATATTTTATAAATAGTTGCATCAACAGCTTTAAGGTTAACAGCTTTAAAGTTTATTTTTAAATTTTTTGAATTTGGTATAATTGTTCCACTTTTTATAAAACTTACAAGCGGATTTAATTGTTTAAAGTGTAATGTTTTACTATAACTTTCTTTTAAAGCATATCCGTCAATACTTTTAAGTCCTTTAAATATTTCAATATCAACTTTATTTTTAAATGCTGCTTTTGGATAGATTGTTACTATATTGTTATTAATAGCATACGTAAAATATCTTTTTTGAGTATTTACAAACTGAATAAGCCCTTTTAAATCTTGATTCTTCTTTATTGCATCAGAAAAACTAATCTCTATATGTTGTTTTTCAGTATCAACAACTTCAATATTTAATACTTTAAAGTTGTTCTTTCCTGTAATTGATAATTCTCTTTCTCCTTTAGATACTGAGTTAATTGCTTTACCATTCCATAAGACATTTATACTTTTATCATCTTCAAATCTTTTTAATTTATCAATTTTAAAAGTCGCTTTAGAAACAAACTCTTCTGAAGTATCAAACTTTATATCTGTGGCTTTTCCATTATAACTTGCACTCACTAACTCTGAAAGTTTTGAGCTTTCAATTACATCACTCGCTGTTAAAACTCCTTCAATATAATATTCATCTTTATTTAATACAGTTGGTGACTTTAATGCTACATTAAATAACAGTTTTTTTGTTTTAATTTTAACAGTAAAATCTTTCAGGTTACTATCAATACCATCGTATAGTTTTGATAAATGTAAGGTTACATTGTATTCTTGATTACTTTTTAACTTTTCAGAAGGAACAAAAGTTAATAAGTTGTCTTTTAAAACAACCGTCCCTTTTACTTTAGGTGTTATCGTAAAAACATCATTTTTTACATCAGCTACATTTGCTTTATTCTTTAATAAAAAATCTAAACTAGAAGTCGTCGATATTAAATTCTCAGGAAAAACTGAAACATATTCACTATAATCATGAACATTACTTGCTTTAGACTCGTTTTTTTTACATGATTGTACACCCAATACAAATACTAGTAAAATGATGATTTGACAGACTCTTTTCATATTAAAATAGTTCTTTTTCTTAAAAAATATTTGAAGTACTTCAAAGTTAGTTATTTTACTTCTTGTTTTGGTTAAAAAGAGCTTATATTTTTTACTTTTACACTTTCAAATTTAAATTATGCTTGGATTAAAATTCGATACAGAAACTTCATGGGTTGACGTTGCTAAAAATGGATTACAACAACTATTAACTGACCATGCTTTTGCTGAACAAAAAGCCGCTTCTAATGCCGTTTCAATTATTATAAATTATTCTGAAGAAACAGCACTTGTTAAAGACATGAGTGATATTGCTATTGAAGAAATGGAACATTTTAGAATGGTTCATAATATTATGATTGAACGTAATATGGTGTTAGGTCAAGGAACCAAAAATGATTATGCTTTAAAGCTTCAAAAGTTTTTTCCGCATACAGGGAACCGTTCAGAAGCATTAGTACATAGATTATTAGTTGCTGCTTTAATTGAAGCTAGAAGTTGTGAACGTTTTAAAGTGTTTGCTGACAATTTAAAAGATGAACAACTTTCTAAATTTTATTTAGATTTGATGGTTTCTGAAGCTAATCATTATACCTTATTCTTAGGATATGCAAGAAAGTATATGGATAAGAATATTGTTGATAAAAAGTGGAATGATTTATTAGCATTTGAAGCTGAAATGATGAAAAATAGAGGTACTACTGCCAAAGTTCACGGATAATAGAGATACACGATAATTCAACAATTATTGAAAATTAATAACTCACATAATGTTTAGTAAAGAAGAATCTGCTCAATTAAGAAAAGAATTTTGGACTAGCTTTGGAAAATCTTTTCCAAGAAAATGGTTGTTATACAACACTAAAATAAAAGGATTTGCGTTTAAATTTCAAGCGGATAGAAAAAAAGCTTCTGTTTGCCTAGATTTTGAGCATCCTGAAGAAATAGCAAATGAGTTATTATACGATCAACTAATTTCATTAAAAAAAATACTTGAAACCGAGTACTTACCCGAAGTTATTTACAATGATAATTTTGAGTTAGATAATCGTAAAATAATTAGACGCATATATATTCCTTTTGAAAAAAAGTTTAGTATTCATAATAAAAACACTTGGAGAGACTGTTATGAGTTTTTTGTTGATACTATGACTGAATTTGAACTGTTTTTTTACGAATATGAAGATTTTATTAAGCAAGCCATATAATTCGATATAATGAAGAAACCTTTTTTTAAGTTTAATATTCTATTACTAGCTGTTTTATTTTTTACTTGTTCATCAGATAAAATTTCAGATATAAATGATCAAGCAAATACTTCTTTAGAAACTGAAATTTTATTATTAATTAACGATCATAGAGCTAGCTTAAATTTAAAAAAACTTGAAACACTAGCTGTTATAAAAACACAAACAAACAGTCATACTAAATATATGATTAAAAAAGGTAAAATATCACACGATAACTTTAATCAACGTGCTAATTATCTTCAAACAAATGCAAAAGCTACTAGCACTTCTGAAAACGTTGCTTCTGGATATTCTTCAGCAAAATCTGTAATTAAAGGCTGGTTAAATAGCACTGGTCATCGTAAAAATATTGAAGGCAATTATACTCATTTTAATATAACTGCTGCCCAAAACAATAAAGGAATTTGGTATTACACCAATATTTTCATGTATCAATAAAAACAAATTCTACCATCTAAAATATTTATTTTTTACTCGTACTTTTTTAATTATTAGTGCTTCTAAAGCAAAAATTTCATGGTAATCATAACTTATACGTTCATACCCTCCTACTCTCCATTGAGTTCCATATGAGTTTTTTATAATGAAACCTTCTTTATCATAACCAACAATGGCAACAGCATGGCCTCCATATTTATTTTTAGTATCAGTTATTTCCATCAATAGCTCACCCTTTACTATACGTTGATTAATATTTTGATATAAACCTTTAGCTACTGAATATTTAAGATAATTTCCACTTGCCCCTAATACTTTATATCCCACATCTGGCGTTATAGTATTAAATTTCCTAGAAGAAAAACTTTTCCAAGCATCTTGATATATCAGAGGATATGAAACAGGAATCGCTTTTATTCCATTACGCAATTGTTGTTTTATATATTCTATATCCTTCGCTTTCTTAGCATCTAAATATTCATAGTCAGTGACAAAAACCCTAGCCTTTTTCTTATATTTTGTAATCAATGTAAATAAGCCAACTTCACCTTCATATAAATATTTAGAAAACTGAGTTTCATTCATTTCTCTAGCTCTTTCATAATCTAAATTATAAGGTAAATATTTCTCTTCAATAACTCCATCCTTTTTTAAAGATTCAGGGTAAAACTTTAAAAAATGCCCTCTTTTAACTGCAGTTTTACCATCATACTGATATCCTTTTTGAAATGCATATAAATACTTCTCACTTAAATCTTTTGGTACATTAGGAAATGTTTCTAAAGCCGCTGCAATAGCAAATGCTGTACAAGTATATTTTACTCCTTGGTGTTTAACTGGTGATTGGCTTTTCCAATGAACTAATGGAAGAGATCTACTTATTTTAGTAAAATCTGTATTTTGAGAAAATGTAATTCCTACCAATAAAAGTAAGCCTAGAGTTAATGAATATCTCTTCATAGTTTATTGTTTTTTAAGTTAATACCATTTCTTATATGAAATAACCGTATAAAATTGTCTCTTTTGACTTGATGCTTCGTTATAAAATTGATCGATAGCTATGGCTATCCATAAATTTTATGTCTTGCCTGAAATCAAAATATCTCAATTAGTATTTCAGTAATTTCATATAAGAACTGGTATAATACTCCAAATATACAATAACTACATTTTTATATAAAAGTGAAAAACACCCTAAATTAGGGTGTTTTTTCGTTGATTTATTTTTTATTTTTTTATAAAAACTTAATACTAAAAGGATAGCTCGGTTCTTCATTATTACTTGCTTTAATAGCATTTAGTATCGGGAAAATAATATACGCAGCTCCTATTACTAAAAAGCCAAGTAAGCCCAAACCAAAAAATAACACTAAAGGAATACATATTAATAAATATAGAAACATAGTTATTCTAAAGTTTAAAATAGCTTTACCATGTTCATCCATATGTAAAATTTCATCCTTTTTTACAGCCCATATAATAAGAGGAACAATGAATCCTCCGATTCCTGTTACAAAATCTAATAATTGACTTAAATGGGTTAACACTAATAACTGATTATTTCTTTTCATATGTATATAGAGGTTGATTGTATTAATAAGACGCTTAACATGCAGTTTTGTTACAAAAAGTAAATTTATATCTCTATTTTACTATGTATATTTGCACCATGATTGAAAACGATACCATTATTGCTTTAGCTACTCCAGCAGGTGTTGGAGCCATTGCTATAATTAGACTTTCTGGGGAAAAATCTATTGAAATTACCGATACTTTTTTCAAATCGGTTAAAAAGGTTAAATCGCTACGCACCCAAAAATCTCATACACTACATTTGGGACATATTGTAAATAATGATATTGTTATTGATCAAGTATTAGTTTCTATTTTTAAAAATCCACATTCATATACTGGTGAAAATGTAGTAGAGATTTCGTGTCATGGATCAAGTTTTATTCAGCAAGAAATCATACAACTATTTTTACAAAATAGGTGTAGAATGGCTGATAATGGTGAATTTACCATGCGTGCTTTTTTAAACGGGAAAATGGATTTAAGTCAAGCAGAAGCAGTTGCTGATGTTATTGCTTCAAATTCTGCAGCTTCCCATCAAATGGCTATTCAACAAATGCGTGGTGGAATTACCAATGAATTGAAAGAGTTACGTGGTCAATTATTAGATTTTGCTGCCTTAATTGAATTAGAACTCGATTTTTCTGGGGAAGACGTTGAATTTGCCGACAGAACTAAATTTAAAGAGCTCGTTTCAAAAATCACGTTTGTACTAAAGCGATTAATTGATTCTTTTGCTTTTGGAAATGCCATGAAAAATGGAATTCCAGTTGCAATAATAGGAGAACCTAATGTTGGAAAATCAACACTTTTAAATGTTTTATTAAACGAAGAAAAAGCCATTGTTTCTGACATTGCAGGTACTACTCGTGATGCCATTGAAGATGAAGTAATTATTGACGGAGTTGCTTTTCGTTTTATTGATACAGCAGGAATTCGTGAAACTGAAGATATTGTTGAAAATATTGGTATAAAAAAGGCGTATGAAAAAGCAGAAAACGCTCAATTAATTATTTTCTTAATCGATTCAAATAAATTTTCTCATTCTAGTGATTTATTTTTAGAGGAAATTGAAACTATCAAAGAGCGTTTTCCTAATAAACGTTTACTAGTAATTGCAAATAAAATTGACACATTATCGTGTCATGACTCTTCTATTTTACAATCAGAAATTGAGCACTTAATTTTATTATCTGCAAAACAAAAAACAGGAATTGATGAACTAAGAAGTGAGTTAACTTCTTTAGTAAATACTGGAGCTTTAAGTAATAATGAAACTATTGTTACGAACTCCCGTCATTTTGAAGCTTTGAATAATGCGTTAATAGCTATTACTTCTGTTCAACAAGGTATTGACTTAGAAATTTCTACCGATTTATTTTCTATTGATATTCGTGAGTGTTTACGTCACCTAGGAAATATTACTGGTGAATATGATGTGGATAAGGATATTTTAGGGCACATTTTTGGTAATTTCTGTATCGGGAAGTAACTTCACAAAACTATCACACTCAAAAAAATACACCACCTTTATAAAAAAGGTAGTGTATTTCATTTTAAAGCTAGAAACTGTATAATCTAACCTATCAATAAATCTGATTACATTTTAATTTTTTACTATTTTTAGCACATTACTACTTTCTCTTCCTATTACTTTTACCATATAAACTCCTGGTTTTTGTTTAGATAAATCTATTTTTATTGAGGAAGATTTTACATCATCAGAAAAAACTAATCTGTTATATAAATTATGAACCTCTATTCTTGAAGTGTCATCAATTAATAATTTTGGTATTTCTATAGTTGTAATTGATTCCGTAGGATTTGGATATGCGCTAATTTCTTTTATATCTCCACCCACATTAGTACTTTTAGACTCACAATAATAAGGTGAAGAAAATTCAATATTTGTATTGAATACACCCTTTTTTGCTTTCCAAAAATGGTATCGTGTTGCATAAAACTGGTTACTGAATCCTATAATATCTGATGGTTTTCCTTGAATTATACCAGAAGTTCTTGAATCGTATTCAACTATTTTACCGGATATTTGGTCTGGATTTAACGTACTTTCCCACAAAAATGGTTGATAGTTAAAAGAAGTTCCATCTGAGATGAAAACTCTCATTTTAGTTTTACCACTTGATGTTTTATAAAAAGTAACAATATCGTCGTAGTTTTCACCCTTTCGATCTATGTTTAATGATAGCACACGTTTTGATATTTTAGAAGCTGTAAAATCTGTAGATGGATTAGATACCCACCATCCAACAGAACTCTGATATGAGAAGCCTGAGCCATTTGATAACCATACGTGAATTCGAGTATTTCCTCCACCATAATCATAAAAAGCAGCAATATCATCTACTTTACCATCTTTATCAAAATCACCAGAAACTACACGATCGGTTATTCTACTTGCAGTATAACCTGAACTATTCCACCAACCAGTAGAGTACTGGTAAGAAAAGGTATTTCCATTAGAAAGGAATGTATGTATTCTAGTTTCTCCGTTTCCATAATCATAAAAAGCAGCGATATCGTCCCAAAATCCATCATTGTCAAAATCACCAGAAACTACTCTTCCCGTTATTTTATCAGGATCATATCCATTAAGAGAATAAGGACTACTTTGTGTAAACGAAGGTTGTTGCGCCCCATCACTTTTAAAAAGATCGAAACGCATGCTAGAAGCACCTGTTTTATTTATTAATATAAAATCATCTATATGTCCATCATTATCAAAATCACCTTTAACCATCCTTCCTTTTACATTTTCTAAATCATAATTATTAAAATTGGAATTTACATTTAAAGTCCTATCTCCATTACCATTACTAGTAAATGTGTAAAGTTTAAACTTATCTATAACATTATTATATCGTAGCATAACAACATCATTAATAAGTTTATCATTTGAATCGTTTTGAGAAAAATTACCAGAGACTATGTAATCTGTAGCATAGAATGGATAGAAATTACAACCTTCATAAATTTGAGCAAAAATTGAATTCGTTATTATTAAAAAAATGCTTATTAATTGTATTCTTTTTTTCATATTATTTATACTTGTTTGGTTATTATTTTAAAAGATTTAAACTAAATAGTACTTAAAACTATTAAAGCTAACCTTATAATTTAGGAATAAAAATATAGAGCAATTACGAGTTCTAAAACAAGGAATAAATTTTTGATGATTTTGAAGTAATAAGTGATGGTTTTAAATAAAAAAGCGTTTTTATTTAAATTAATGAACTTTATTTAAGCTAAAGAATCAGATTGAAAAACTGTCTTTTTTACGTGAATAAACTGGTCTCTTATTACCATTGTTTAAATGGATAATAACAGGTTTATCAAACTCACAAAACATTGAATCATTTAATTCTATTAACTGAAACGAATCTTAAATAAATAATTTAGCTACTTTATCTATTCCAATTAAACTTATTCAATTTTATATGGAATCATTAAAGTAACTAATGTTCCTTCTTTTCCAAATATTTTTCTGTTTTGTACTTCTATTGCTCCTTCATTGTTAAATTCTTTAGATAGCATTGCTAAACGTTCAGAAGTAATTGTAGTTGCCAAAGAATTTTTGTTATTTTCTAATTTCTGATTAATTTCATCAATCCCAATTCCGTTATCTTCAATAGTACAAATTAATTTTTCTCCTTTAAACATTAAAGTTACCTTAATTTGCTTATTTTCTATTTTATTAGGAAATGCGTGTTCAATTATTATTTTCAAATGCTAGAGGTAGTAATGATGGTGCTTTTTTAACTAAGGCACAAGGTGATTGGAGCACTGGGGATATTTCATTAGGTTTTAATGTTGTAAGAGTTTTTTAACGCATAAAACCTTCTTTTCAAGATAAAATCTTTCTTATAATTAAGAAATATTTTTTTATTTCCCCCTAACTCTACTAAGAGTTTCTTGGCTAATTCCCAGCATAGAAGCAATATGACCTAAATTTGCTATTTGAGTAATTTTTGGAAACACATTAATTAACAATTCATACTTTTCTTTAGCTGTTAAAAAATAATACCCTTTATAAAAATCATCAATTATAGCTATCTGCTCCTCCATCATTAAACGTCCAAATCGCTCTAAAGTTGGATAATTTTGATCTAATTCTTGCCAATCATTGTATTAAATTGCAAAAACTAGTATATTACTAGTAGCTTCAATATACTCCAATGAAGGTTTTTTTAAAATATAACTATGCCACGAAGTAAATATTGATTGCTCCGGATAAATCCAATGCGTAATATCTTTACCCTTTTGAAATAAGTACGTTCTTACAGTTCCTTCAGATAAAAAATATAAATGTTTACATGTTTTGCCTTCTTCTACTAATAACTCATTCTTGCTATATTTTTTTTTAACAATAACATTAGTAATAGCCTTTTCTGCCTCTTCAGAAAGAAAAACATATTGTTTTATGAATTCAATAAAATCTTGCATAAAGCTAATTTAAGAAATGCTATACAAAAGTTAAAATTAATCAACACTAATTGTTTCAATTTTAATTGGAGATAGCATCCAAAACATATCCTCTGATTTTTGTTGTACATACCAAATAAAAACACCTTTTGTATGCTTATTTTGAAGTTTTCTTTTTAGCACAAAAGCAGGAATCCATAATAATCTAACTTTCCCTGTACCATTCCAGCCAGCTTTTAATAACATTTCTCGAACTACTTTTGTATATTCTTTATAGTTTAAAATATACTCAGCAGGATCAAGAGTTACCTGAATATTATCAATAAATGTGTGACGACTAACCTTAAAAGACTTTAATAGTTCGGGGGGATAAGTTATGATTGATTTCTTTATAAGATTCCATTCTGAAAAATCTTCTTTATCATCTATTATGTTCTTATATTTTTTTTGCTCACCAGTACAATAATGTTGGTACACTTTTTTATTCGCCCAATATTCAATTTCATTAAAATCATCATTGATAGTACATTCAAAATAAAGCTTGTTGTTTTTATACTTTTCAAACTCTTTTTTCGAAAACACCTTCTTTTTATCTATGGTCATATTAATTTTCAGCACCGTGTCTGAAGTTATTTCATATTTAAAAATTTCTTGTTTATAAAAAGCTTGAGTAGTTTTAATAAAAAGAGTGTTGTTAATCAATTTGTTTGAACAAATTTTAAAGAAAAACTGACCATCAAAATCCGATACTCTGGTATCAATCCATTTTTTATGTTCATTCATAAACTCAACAACTACTCCTGTTAAAATATCATTCGTAGTGTTATCTCTAATTACCCCCTTAATTTTATGAACACTTCCTTTTTTAAAAGGAATATTTGTTTGAGAATGAGAAACAAAACTATAAATAAATGCAATAATGATTATTTTATACCTCATAGGTTCAATGTATCTTTTTTAAACGAAGTAACAAAAGCTATTAACTTTGAATACTACAATTTATAATTCTTAGTTTTTTAGTAAAAAAACACTCAATAGTAGTAATAAAAAGCCAAGTAACATCATAAAAATTCCTGCAAAATATTCTTTTGCTTTATAGCTTTCATGAGTTAATAATACTTCATCCTCAGATATCAACTTCAATACATTATTTGCAATCTCACCTTGGTTTAATTTTTTATAATACACCAAAACCTTTGTACCCTCTTTTAACTTCCTTGTTAACTCGGCATAATTTTGATTGTTATTATAACTATAAAAAGCTTCATTCGTAGTATTCAACTTTATTTTTAGAATTTTTAAATTAAAATAAATTGAATATTTACCCGTAGCCTTCGTTCTTTTTAAAACAACCTTTGCATGCTCTATAATCCCTTTTTGCTGATGAATACTTTTTAGATCTCTTGAATAATTTTCTTTTAAGGTAGAAAAACCCAGCCAGATAAGTAGTATTGAAACTCCAATTGAAAAAACAAAAAAAACACTTTTTTTAATGGTTTTTATATTCATGTTTCATATTTTTTAGTACCTATTTTAATTACTTAAATTCAATTTTAAGACCATATTATCATAACACTACATAAAATTATTATAGTTAGTATAACAATTAATACTAGAAGTTGAACTTGATACCTAATACTAGATATTACTTTTTTCTGACTGCGTTTTACATCAAACATTCTTTTTATTTCTTCATTTTCATAGTCAATTTGATTCATTTCCCCGCTACTTTTTCACTCTATTCATCTTCATAATTTCCAAAAAAGAAATATAACAATCCTCCAACTAGTATTAATAGAAATCTAACAACCCATCCCATAGTATTTCCCCAAACATCTACCCATGCTAATAACCTTATATTGTAATTAAAAATTGAAAGCACGATAGACATAATTCCCATAGCAGCAAGAACCAATCCTCCTTTTCCTAATTTTGATTTAATGGTTTCCATAAAGTTTTATTTTTAAGTTCGGAATAAAAGTATTGGATACACATACATCAAAAAATAGAGAATCTATTTTAGAGTCTTTAGAAGAAATAAGTGATGCGTTTAAAGAAATAAACGTTCTATTAAAGTTTAAAAAAATTATAATACTATAATAGAAGCTTCCACCATGTGGATTCTAATGAATTATAACACGCTAAATTACTCTCTCATCTGCTTTATAAGCACCTCGGCGGTGTAATATCCATTGGGCTTCATCTAAAGGATTTACTCCTTTATAGTCACGAACAACACCTTCCCCTTTAGGACAGGTATCATATCCATGAAATTGTACTCTAAGGCGTGATTTACCACTCGTTATTGAATTTAATTTCCTGCTAAAATCTAAGGATGTAGCTACAGGAATTCGTCCTTTTAAATGAAACACCTCATCCATAAACTCTGGAGTATCAAAGATGGCTCTTCTAGTACTTAACTCAGAAGTTATTTTTCCTAACAAGGCTTCATTGGCTTTTATTTCAAAGCTTAATATTGGCTCTAACAAATGTGTTCCCCCACTTTTAAGCCCTTGCATGATTCCCATAGGAGTTGCTAGGTTAAAATCACCGGGTCTGGAATGTACATTATGATCTTCTCCTTTTATCAACGTAATTTTTACATCGGTTACCTCCCACCCTAAAATTCCTTGTGCCAAGGCTTTCGGAATCGTTCGTTCTATTTCATTTTGATATTTAATATGTACATCATTCTGTGAAACAATTGAATGATAACTAACTCCAGAATTTAACGGAGCAGGCTCAATTAAAAACGTCATAATAGCCCAACAAGGTTTTGGCATCCAATAACGAATATAGCCCTCTGCTTTTGTACTAATGGTTTCTTTATAGACCACTTGTGGATCCGTAAAACTGGCATTGATTGAAAAACGTTCTTTTAAAACATGCTCCAAAATTTCAACTTGCATTTGTCCCATTAACAACAATTGTAGCTCCTTCTCTGCTTTAAACCACTTAAAACTTAAAGAAGGATCTTCTCTATCTAATTGCTGTAAAGCATCTGCTAGTACGTTATAATCAGCATTGTTATCAGGAATTACCTGAACACTCAATACTGGAATATGCAACTGAGGTAATTTTGGAATTCCTTCTGAGCTTCCTAAAACATCACCCGCTTTTGTTCCTAATACACCTGTTATTACACCAATATCTCCCGATTTTAAAATAACATTATCAATGTACTTTGTGTTGTGTAACTGTTTTGTCTGATTAATTTTAGTTTCTAACTGTTGCGTATCATTGTATATGGTAGATTTAGAAGATAATTCTCCTGAAAAAACTTTTACATGTGCCATCGTACCAAAAACCTTATGATGTTCTAACTTAAACACAAATGCTGAAAGCTCTTTAGACGTGGTTATTTTAGAAGTTGGGCAATAGGCTACTATTCCATCTAAAAGTTCGGTTACCCCTATATTATTCTTAGCAATACCAGTATATACAGGAGTTATTTTAGTATCTATTGTTAACTTGTGAATACTCTTTACATACTCATCATCTTTAATTGATTCAGAATTTAAAAAACGTTCTAATAACTGCTCATCCCCCTCTAAAATATGCTCAATTGACTTTTCTTTAATTTCACTATCAACTTCACTGTTAAAAACTGGCGTTATGGTAGCATCCGTTAATCCATCATTTTCAGAGGCGTACAACACTACTGTTTTAGTTTTTAAATCACGTTCTATCTGGGTAATTGTTCCTTCTGCATCTGCACCTTGACGATCAATTTTATTAATAAAAATAAGGGTTGGTATCGCTAACTCTTGTAACGAATCCCAAATATTTAGGGTATGTGCTTGCACCCTTTCTACAGCAGAAACCACTAACACTACCGCATCAACAACACACAATGCACGCTCAACCTCACTTGAAAAATCAACGTGACCAGGCGTATCAATTAAATTAATCTTCGTGTCTTTCCATTCAAAAGAAGTGGTAGCTGCTTTTATAGAAATTCCACGCTCTTTCTCCAGTGCTAAACTATCAGTACTTGTTGACCCTTTATCCACACTCCCCAACGTTCTAATAGCACCTGAATTGTATAAAAAATGCTCGGTAAGTGTGGTTTTACCTGCATCTACATGCGCTAAGACACCTATATTGATCGTTGGTTTCTTCATTATTGAAAGTAATTTGATGTTTTTTAAAATTCCAATTGTAAAATAATAGGAATGCCGTAATAATAAGCCTTTTTTATAGATTAATACTTCTAGGTGAAAGATTTTTTATCAAACCGTCATTACGAATGAAACACAGTGGAATGAAGTAATCTCTCTATTGTTAACTCTAAACAAATCAAAAACTCTCAATAAACAGATTGCTTCTCTCGTTACCTCCTTCGCAATGACCAACCCAAATCGTCATTACGAATGAAACAAAGTGAAATGAAGTAATCTCACTAACGCTAACTCTAAACAAATTAATAAAACTCATTAAACAGATTGCTTCAGTCGTACCTCCATCGCAATGACGAACCAAACCGTCATTACGAATGAATCACAGTGAAATGAAGTAATCTCTTCATCACTAACTCTAAACAAATCAAAAACTCTCATTAAACAGATTGCTTCAGTTGTAACCTCCATCGCAATGACGAACCCAAACCGTCATTACGAATGAAACAAAGTGGAATGAAGTAATCTTTTTATTGTTAACTCTAAACAAATCACAAACACTCATTAAACAGATTGCTTCAGTCGTACCTCCATCGCAATGACCAACCAAACAGTCATTACGAATGAAACGCAGTGCAATGAAGTAATCTCATCATCGCTAACTCAAAACAAATCACAAACTCTCATTAAACAGATTGCTTCCTCCTACCTCGTCGCAATGACCAATCAAACCGTCATTACGAATGAAACAAAGTGCAATGAAGTAGTCTCTCAATCACTAACTCAAAACAAATCACAAACTCTCAATAAACAGATTGCTTCTCTCGTTACCTCCTTCGCAATGACCAAACCAAACCGTCATTACGAATGAAACGCAGTGGAATGAAGTAATCTCTTCATCACTAACTCTAAACAAATAGTAAACTCTCAATAAACAGATTGCTTCAGTCGTACCTCCATCGCAATGACCAACCCGAAACGTCAAAACTGCGCTTCTTCTATTAAAATTGAAAATTAACATCAAAAAGTTAATTGATGTTTTATTGTTTGGTAATTTGCATATCCTTTGTAGGTAACAAAGGAGGTGTTTGCCCATTAGGGCATTTGTCAAAGTTATATTCTCCATCTGAAGTTAAAGAAATAACAGCCTTGGTGTTAGTACTATTGTAAACACTCATATATAAATCTCCTCCATGCCCACAATCTGTATTTTCTACATAACTTAACACATAACCGCCCGATTTTGCTAAATAACGTCCTTCGATAATACGTATATCATAATCAGGGAAGTTTAATGTATTTTCTAAAACAAGACCATTGGCAGCTGTTATTTTATAACGGATTAATAACTTGTCAAGTTTCAATGTACTAATATTTGATTGTTTTGTTACTTTACTCACCTTAAATTCATAGTTTTTAAAATTGTAAGTTCCTTTCCAGACACCTATATACTTATCTAAAACATTATTTACATCCTTAATATAAACTCCTTCTGGAAACTCTATTTCTTTATCTTTATAATCTATTTGGTTTTCTACAGGTATTACCTGTTGCGCTTTACAGCTTATAGTTGTTATTAGTATTAATACTATTATTATATATATTTTCATCTTTTTAAATTTTAATTACAATCGTTCGTTTCTACCTTTCCGTTAGCCTTTAAGGTTTTCCTTTCAATATTGCCATTATTTTTTATTCGGTATAAATTAATACCATCTATTTTTATTAGACAAAAAAGCAAAAAAGCGCAATTCTAAAATTACGCTTCTTCTATTAAAATTGAAAATTAACACCAAAAAGTTAATTGATGTTTTATTGTTTAGTTAAAGTTATTACCTCAGTAGGTAAAATTTGTGTAGCCCATGTTGAACATTTATTACCATCTAATAGTTCTGTACTTGGGTATAAAAACAATTTTGCTTTTTTATTATTTGAATTATTTAAAACCCCTATAAAAACAGTCCCTTTTTGACCACAATCAGCTTCTTTCCCTATATAACTTAACACATAACTACCTGTTTTCTTTGCTAAATAGCGTCCTTTAATAACACCTATATCATCATCAGGTAAATTTAAAGTATTTTCTAAAACAACACCATTGGCATCTGTTATTTTATAACGAATTAATAATAAATCCTCTTTAAATTTTAAGTTAAGGTCTTCTTTTGTTACTTTCACTACTATAAACTCATAACTTTTAGTATTGTATGTTCCTTTCCAAGTACCTACATACTTGTTTAACACCCCATTTACATCTTTAATATATGCACCATCAGGTAATTCATTAGGGTATTCTTCAAAATCTTCTACAGCTATTATTTGAGCTTTACAGCTTACTACTACAGAAATAATTAGTATTAAAAATAATATTTTTTTCATCTTTTTAAATTTTAATTTATTCACAGTCGTTCGTTTCTACTTTTCCGTTAGTTTTTAAGGTTTTCTTTTCAAGATCGCCATTATTTTTTATTCGGTATAAATTAATACCGTCTATTTTTATTTTTTCTTTAAGAAAATGTAAAAAAGCTTTTTGTACATTATTTTTATATTTCTTAGTAAAATATTTTTCATAGCCTGCATCATAATCTCTAGCTTCTTTTAGGCCACTAGCATCAAAATTAACATCACCTGTAAAGGTAAGAGTATAATTACCCGTACTAGAAATTAAAGTACCATATACTAAATGGGTAGGCACACCATTAAATCTACTATATTTTACCAGTTGCAAGAATTGTAGAACATCTTTCGGTGAAAATATCCGTATAGGTTTAATTTCTTCAGTTAAACCATTAACAATTCTCCCAGTTTCAAAATCATTTAAATGGGTGTGCATATAACCTCTGGTGTTTCTGTCTGTATTAAAACTTGCAGAGTGCCCATTTGTAGTTTGAGGAAGGGCTGTATAATTACCGTCTTTGTTCTGTTTATAGCCGGTTTCTTTTTTTAATCCTGTTTTTTTCTTTAATTCATTTATTTTATTTTTATAATTAAGGTTTCCTAATTGTGTTTTTAAAATTTTACAAGGGTCTGGTACGCACTTACCAAGCGTATTTTCTGTTGTACCTTCTGGGCAGTCACAATTTTTAGTTATAGGATTGTATATTTTAACTCCTTTACATATAGGGTCGCAATTGCCAGTAGCTAGGTTTTTTACAAATCCGTCTGGGCATTTATCATCTTTATCAGGGCGTATTGGTGGTATAGATATTGAAGTATCTACTGGTATCGTACTACCTCCACCTGAAGTTCCACCGCCTCCGCCAGGACCAGCTCCTTCACTACCTCCTGAACCTTCTGATACTTCCGAGCATACTTCTACCCATTCAGATACAGAAATCCATGTGGTATATTCTGACTCCCAACAACCATCAATACTACAAGCTACTTCTCTTCGTACTGATACCTTTTTCCATTCACAACTCCTTCTGCTTGCTAAATTTATATTAGCAATGTTAAAAGGAGTAATACTTAGCTTTCCTTTAGGATTAAAAGTTTTTCCTTGACTTATTAAAACCCTATCTTTTTCTGTTATTTGATAAGTAGCTAAAAAAGCTTCATAGCTTCCTTTTTTATTTTGTGATAGTATCATGTTTTTTATCGTATACTTATCTTCATCATTTTCAATGTAAAAAGTATAGGAATGATGCTTTTTTTCTTTGTTTTCAATATAAATAACCTCTTTTAAATTCAAATTAATTACCTCGTTTCCTGTGCTGTTTTTAGCTTTATTTTTAGTGTTATTCTTTATGTTTTCTTCTAAAAAACGTACTTTTTTAACTAATTCGTTGTTGTTTTTAAATTCTTTAAAGGCTACCTTTTGTACTAAGTAATTGCTCTCTGATTTTTCTACTAATTCATCTTGTTCACAATTGTATAATAACAAGGAAAAACCAAACAGGAGTATTCCTAATTTTAAAAGGTTGGTAAATTGTTTGTGATTGTTTTTCATAGTATATCGTTTTATAACCACTCTACATCATATCGTAATTTATTGATTATCAAAACTAAAACATTAAAAACACAAAATAGTAAGTCACTGACTTACTTTTTTGTACGGTTTTAAACAAAAACAACTCAAAATACAGTTTTAGTTATGAATACAAACAAATAGATTGATTGATTGATTGATTGAAATTTAAGAAAATCGTACTCCTAAAGCTTCTATAAATAATTGTTGGCTTCATTTTAACAGATTGCTTCCTTATACCTCGTCGCAATGACTAACCAAACTAACAGATTGCTTCAGTCGAACCTCCATCGCAATGACGAACCCGAAACATTATTACTCATTCAACTCTTTAATAAAACCACTTAAACTAAACAGCTGTGCCTCTAAAGCATTTATCTCCGTTTGTAGTTGTAATTCTCTAAAACGTGAATTCTCTTTTAATTGTATATCTAAATGTTTCTTACGTAAATGAATCCATTTTACATCACTATCTGCTAAATCATTTTTTTGCAATAGTACCGAACAGGCATGTAAACCCCGTAACCAGTTCGCTCTCTTTTTTTGTAACAACTGTAAAACAGCTTGTTTTTTACGTACTTTTTTTTCAACTTTTTTTAATGTTTGTTCCAATTTAGGTAATGCTATCTGTTCTTCACTTTTCAAAAAAACTCTTACATATGGTAATGCTGTTAACGGTTTTTGTAAAGTAAGTGCTTTATGTAAAAGTCTCAACTTATTAAACAATATTGTATTATATGCTCTTCGTTTTGACGATAATGATTTTAACATATCATACGAAACGCCACAATAATTTGCCAATGAAATATTCGTAATATAAAAGCACGCTCTAATTACAACTAACATAATTCTACCTCTAAATTCTTATTCTTTTTTTAAACACATACTGTACACTTATTTTTTATTTTTTTTTATGAGTGTACAACACAGTACACTCCTTTTTATTTAAAAATTATTGGTGTACTAAAATTCCATAAAAAAAGCCCACTAATTTATAGTAGGCTTTCCTTTTTTTTAAGCAGCGAGTGTTGCTTTGTATGTTTCAATTTTTGTAACAGCTTCTGTTAGTATCGCTACTTGAGCTTCTAATTGCTGATGATCTATTTGATCTTCCAAAACATTTACCGAACTATAGTTGGCATTCCTATTTTCTAACGATTTCAATTTTGTTTCTTCTCGTTCAATCTTTAATTCTAAATTTCGCTTTTCTTTAGCATCGGTAATTACTGCTAAGGCAGACTCAAAACCTGAGATTATCGCTTTTACACTTATAATACCTTCTTTAACAGCTGTTGTTCTTACAGTTTTATCATCTAATGACTCTCCAAGATTTCGTAATCTTCTTTCTAAAAGTGTTTTTTCTACTAATGTAATCTCAATAGCAGCATCACATTCTGTTTTCGTGGTTAATAATTTTAAATTCAATTCCATAATATATTAATTTTAAATGGTTACAATTTTTTTTAAGAGAAAATTCTTTTTTCTATTAATCGTATTATCTTCAACCTTATTGCTTGATTAACTTTTTGTTAGGTGTTTTTTAAGAAAAAACAATTGAATTTTAACTTTTATACACCTCATTACAAATAAAATACAATGAAATGAACTAATTTCTTTATTGCTAACTCCAAACAAACAGATTGCTTCAGTCGTAACCTCCATCGCAATGACAAACCAAACCGTCATTACGAATGAAACAAAGTGGAATGAAGTAATCTCATCATCGCTAACTCAAAACAAATCACAAACTCTCAATAAACAGATTGCTTCAGTCGTAACCTCCATCGCAATGACAACACAACTAACAAAATACTAAAAACTAACTTTTTTCTATTTCACATATAAATAGAGAATGTTATAAACAAAACCACATTCAAACTCAATTAAATTACACCCAAAACTTTTTTACAGCTTCTTATGGCTTTCCGTAATACCAATCAAATACTCTTTATTATTTTTATGAGTAATAAAAAATGAACTTTCAAAAAAATGAAAAAAATCACTTTCACCCTTTTAATTACCCTTGTAAGTCTAAACAAAATACATTCTCAAAATACTACTGAGATACTTATCTCAACAGGGCTAGCCGTACTTAGTTTTGTTGCATTTAATTCAGATAAAAAAGCAATAGCTAAAGAAATTAGTCAATTTAGATCTAAAGAATATATTATCGATTGTATAATCGGACCTTCAAACTCTAAAGAAATTCGATTCGAAACAGAAAGTTTAGCTTCTGATGATAGTGCTGGTTTAATTTCAGTAGCTTTTAATTGTAATGTAGTAGAAAAAAAAGGGCTTTTATTAGCTTTCTTTGGTAATAATCGGGATACTAATGGTACTATAAGTAAAGCTTACGATTTTAGATATATTCCACTTTTAGAAACTCAAAAATTATTAAAACGAATTGATGACGTTAAAGGCAAACATAAAAAATACATGAAAAGTGAAAACGATGTAAATAATGTATACATAGAGCATGAAAATATTAAATTTATTTTATACAGAGATGGAGGTGATAAAATTCGTGTTCTTTGGAATGGATTTGAAGTTATATGGGAACGAACTGCTTTTGATAGAACTAAAAGACGTTTAGATAAATGGTTTAAATAAATAATAGAATTTTCATGTTAAAAAACACACTCTCAATTCTTCTTTTTTTTAACTTCATTATACTAAATGCTCAAGTAAGCAAAGTTAAAGAAGAAGTAAAAAATGCATATGAATACTATCAAGATGCTTTTTCCAAAATAAAAAATGCAAAAACATATATATCTAATGCTTTTAACGAAAGCTCCGTTAATGATATTCAATCTTATGCAAGTTATGCTGAAGATGAATTAAATTTAGCCAAAAACTATATTAGTTATGCTGAAGATGAAGCAGATGATGCTGAAGACGAAGCCGCTTCTTTAAACTGTGATGATGCTAAAGAAAATGCTAGTGATGCTGAAGATTATTTTTATGAAGCAAAAAACAAACTAAACTCCGCTATAAGTGAACTATCAAGTGCTAGTTATGAAGATGACATAGACTATATTTCTGATTACTTAAATAATGCTTCCAGCTACATAAATAATGCTATTAACTCTTTAAATTATGCAGTTGATGAATTAAATAATACCTTAAAAAACATTAATAACTGTGGTGTGCCAAATGATTCTAATTATTATAGTAAAAGTGACGATAAACCTAGCTGTCAAAATTTATTAAATTACATTCTACAAAAAGGATACCACAAAGGTACTTTAAGTAATTACAATTTAGATTCTGAGTGGCTTTATGAAGTAAAATCGTACTCCTTAGATAGTAAAATTTATATCATTGCTAAAATCAAAAAAAACGAATATAGCTACCAAACAAATACTTATATATTCTGTGATATTCCTTCTTCAAACTGGTATAACTTTAAAAACGGAAGCTATGGGGATTCAGAATCATATGGTAATAGATTTCATAAATATATAATAAAACACAAATGTGATTGTTACTAACCTATTTTTTATATAATTATGAAAATTCATAATTATATATGCATTGATTTTATTACTTTAGAGCTCAAAAAAATTGTTTCTATTTTAGGCATAAATATAATTTACTTTACACATAAATAATAATAAAATGATTATTCAAAACTACAAGAACCAATTCGAAAAAATTGAAGGAGCAGCAGATAATATTGAAAAAAATATACTTGAATAAAAAAATTACGAACTAGAAGAATAACTTTCTTCTGACTCGGACCATTTTCTAAAAGAATTGGATAGTCTTGAGTTTATTGCCTTTGAAAAGCTTAAGAATTTAAAAAACAAATACCTAGCACATAGTTATAAAGTATAAAATACAGTAATGAACCAAACCACTATAAAGCAATTAGAAACCGAACTTTGGGATGCAGCAGATGATCTAAGAGCAAACTCTAAACTAACAGCAGCAGAATATAAAGATCCTTTACTAGGATTAGTACTACTACGTTTTGCTCAAAATCGTTTTGAAGACGCTAAAATTGAAGTAGAAAAAAAACTACCAATAAACCCAAGAACAGGAAAAAAACGTGAAGCCAATAAAGGCGATTATGCTGGTGCAGGAGCCATGTTTATTGCAGAAAAAGCTAAGTACGATTACTTAGCCAGTTTGCCAGAAGGCGAAAACATAGCAGAAGCCATTAATAATGCCATGAAGCTTATTGAAGCTGAATATCCAGATTTAGAAGGTATTCTACCAAAAAGCTATCAAGAGTTTGATGATAAACTGTTACGTGATTTGGTACGTGTTTTTAATAAAGATGCTGTAAAAAATGCAACAGGAGATGTGTTTGGTCGCATTTACGAGTTTTTCCTAATGAAATTCTCTATGCAAGGAGCAGGCGCACAAGAAGGTGGCGAATTTTTTACCCCGCCCTCTTTAGTAAACCTAATTGTAAATTTTATACAACCCAATCATGGTATTGTACACGACCCTGCCTGTGGTTCTGGTGGTATGTTTGTACAAACTGCTCATTTTATAGAAGACCAAGAACATAAAAATGTAAACGAAGCCATAACCGTATATGGAACAGAGTTAAAAAGCAACAATACACGTTTAGCAAAAATGAATCTTGCCATTCATGGTATAGAAGGTAAAATTATAGAAGCCAATAGTTTTTACAATAATCCACACCATTTAACTGGTAAGTGCGATTTTGTAATGGCAAATCCACCATTTAATGTCGATAAAATTGATGCGAAAAATAAGTTTCTAGCAGATGATGATCGTTTGCCATTTGGAGCACCATTAACAGGAAAAGGCACCATAAGCAATGGTAACTATTTATGGATGCAGTATTTCCATTCTTATTTAAATGAAACAGGACGCGCAGGATTCGTCATGGCAAGTTCTGCCACAGATGCTGGTAATGCCGAAAAACTAATACGCCAAAAACTGATTGAAACAGGCGATATAGAATGTATCGTAGCCATAAGCAACAACTTTTTCTATACACGTAGTTTGCCATGTCACGTTTGGTTTTTTAACAAAGGAAAAACCAAAGCAAATAAAGACAAAGTGTTAATGATAGATGCACGTAATGTGTACAGAAAAGTTAGCACCACCATTAACGATTTTAATGACGACCAACTAGAAGGCTTAACTGCTATTATGAATTCATTCAGAAGTAACGAACCATCATTCCAACCGTCATTGCGAGGTACGAAGCAATCTCTCGAAAATAACGAATGGCTAAAAACCCACTTCCCAGAAAACAACTACCAAGACGTAGAAGGCTTATGTAAAATAGCCACACTAGAAGAAATAAAAGAACAAGACTACAGCTTAACACCAGGACGCTACGTTGGTGTTAAGATTGATATTGATATGGATTTTGATTACAAAACACGTATGACAGAAATACATACCGAATTAGCACAACTAAATACCGAAGCCAATAGTTTAATGGAGCAAATACAATCGGTAAAGTTATGATGGAAGGTTGGAAACGAGTTAAAATCGGAGATTTAGGTAAAATCGTTACAGGAAATACACCACCAAAAAAAGATCCTACTAATTATGGAAGTGATTATCCTTTTATCAAACCAACAGATATGGATATTGATAGAAGATATGTAACTTCTTGGGATGAGAACTATTCAGAAAAAGCATTTAAGAGGTATAAAAATTCATATATACCACCAAAAGCTACAGGTGTTGTAACTATTGGTACAGTTGGTGAAAAAATATTTCAAGCTGATAGATGGTGTTTTACAAATCAATCAGTAAATGTTGTAATCGCAAATGAGGATTACAATGAAAACTTTATTTATTATGCTCTCAAAGTTAATTTGCCTAAAGTTTTAGGCGCTAATCCAGGAACAGCATCAGGAAGGCATCATGTAAGTAAATCAAATTTTTGTGCAATTAAAATTGATGTTCCAAAATCCAAAGAAACCCAACGCAAAATAGCATCTATTTTATCTGCTTATGATGATTTAATAGAAAACAACCTAAAACGCATAAAGTTATTAGAAGAACAAGTACAACAAACCTATGAAGAGTGGTTTGTACGCTTTAAATTCCCTGGTTATGAAGATGTGGCGCTCGATGAGGAAAGTGGGTTGCCTGTTGGTTGGGAGAAAGTAAAGTTGGATGAGCTTGTTAAACTGCAACAAGGCTTTGCTCTAAACAAAAAGAGTAATCACCATATTTCAGAAATGAAAACTAATTATCCTTTATTAAAAATAGGCGATTTATTAAAAGGGACAGTGTCTTTATGGGTAAAAGAAACTATTCCGAAACAATTTTTAGTAGAAAAAAATGAAATCATATATAGTCGAACTGGTCAAGTCGGACTAGCGTTTATAGGTAGAAAAGGAGTTATTTATAACAATTGTTTCAGAGTAACTGCCAATGAAAAGCTAGATAGTATGATGTTATACTATTTTTTAACTTCTGATTCAATAATTGAAAAGGCTAAATCTCTAGCAACTGGTTCGGCACAACCAGACCTCAATCACGGAGCGTTTAAAAGCATCGAGATTAATTTACCATTAAAAGAAATACAAAATAACTTTTCAACAATTGCACATCAAAATCAACAGTTGAAAGAAAATCTTCAAAACCAAAACCAACGCTTAAAAGAAGCGCGCGATATTTTGTTGCCACGGTTGATGAGTGGTTTGGTGGATGTGGATAGTTTGGAGGTAAAAGCATTAAAACAAACCGTATAATGGCAAATAAAAACTACTACATATTTGCAAACAAACCAAAAGGAGAATACGATAACTCTATTTGGGATACTAATAATATTTTAGTTACAAAAAAATATTATATAGACAGCACTTTGGGTTTAGTAGATAAACCAAAGGTTGGAGATGTTATTATTTTTAAAGAATTTGTTACAAAGATATATTGGGGAGAAGCTATAATAAGCAGTATAAATAAAGTAAGTACAGGAAAAGATTCTAGCGCAATATGTTATGATATTATAGAGGTTAAAAAATGGCTTTATAATGTTGATACAGATGGTTTGTACGAATATCTATCTAAGAAAGACACTAGAAATAGAATAGTTGCTATTATTAAAAAAGATTATGATATAATCAAACAAGAAATGGAAGACAAAAATGTGTTAAGTATAAAAAGACAGGAAGAACTTGTTAATCTTTGGAATAGCTACAAATCGATACAAAAAGAAGATTTAGACCAAATTGATAAAGAGTATCAAAATATAACTACAGATTTTAATTTTTATAAAAATAAAATTGATAATAGTAGTTTTAGTCTAGATGACTATACTAATGTTTTATATAAAACAGATGGTAAACAAGGTGGTTATTTGTGTAACTTTTTAGAGCGTACAACAAGACGTGTTTTTGGCTCATCTAAACCAGGTAATGCAACCAATTTTGAAGTAAAATTAAATAAAGATGGACATACCTATACTATTAAACAACATTTACAGAGAGGAGAAAAGGAAGGTAATGTAGATAAAGATATAGCTTCAACTTTTTTTAATGATACTATAAAAGACATTTTCAGTACTATTGTTAGCAATGATAATGTAGAAAGTAAAATAGAATTTATAGAAACTCTTGGGCATTATTCTGCAAGACAAGTATTACGAAAATTACTAGTTATTGCACATCCTTTTAACTTTATAAACATTTATTCAGACGATGTTATAAATGAATTGTATGAAGAGTTTATTGGAGGAAACCACAACTCTAACCTAGAAAAAAACGAGGCTCTTACAAATCTTTTTGTAAAGTTATTTTCATTAGATAATACGACGTTTATAGACCGTTTTTTATTATCAAGATTTCTTTGGAATTACGCAAATACAAAAGGCATTGCAGATGAAAACTCCCCAAATGTTATATTGTATGGCCCACCTGGAACAGGTAAAACATATCAGGTAACTAATAGTTTAGATTTTGTATGTCAAGCGGATAAAACCAGATACGAAATGTTACAATTCCATCCATCCTTTACTTACGAAGATTTTATTGAAGGTATTAAGCCAAAAGGTGTAAAAGATGGTAATATTCAATTTGAATTAGTTGATGGTGTTTTTAAACTCTTTTGTAAAAGGGCTAAACAAGAATGTTTAGATGCAATAAGAGAAAATAGAGACGTTAAACCATACTATTTTGTGGTTGATGAAATAAACAGAGCTAATTTATCATCTGTATTTGGAGAAACTTTGTCTAGGTTAGAAAAGGATTATAGACATGATGTGGTAAATAATGATACTTCAAATTTAATTAAAACTCAATATTCATCATTAATAGAGCAATTACCTGAAGATAAAAAAAATGAATTAGCCTATGAACTTATAGATGGACAAGCTTATTTTGGTGTTCCAACTAATGTTTATTTTATTGGTATGATGAATGATGTAGATAAAAGTATAGACACTTTTGATTTAGCTTTAAGAAGACGTTTTAAATGGATTAGAAAAGATTGTGATTATAATGTAATTTTAGATGAAACTAAACGTAAAAAAGGAGATGACTTCTTAAATATTGAAGAGTATGTAACGGCTTCTGAAAAACTTAATGTTTATATCTCTCAAAGTTTAGGATTAGGGAAATCGTATGAATTTGGTCATTCTTTTTTTATGAAAATGAAAGATTTAGCAAAGCGACCATCTATTTCAGAAAACAACATTAAACAGTTATTTAACTTATACCTAAAGCCAACTTTAAAAGAATATTTAAGAGCTTTATATCCTGAAAGCGAATTAGATGCTAAATTAGATATAGCATTAAACACTTTTAAAGAACCATTTTCAAAAAAACAAAAATAATGGAGTTAGGTGTTCCAAATAATCATAATTATTATGAAGAAGATTCATTAAGTGAAGCATACTTAATGGAACAAACTGGAATACGTTCAAAAAGGAAATCAAGAGATTTAATTAATAATTTATTTTCTTCGGTTTTTGAGTTAAAAACGGGCAACTCAAAACTTAAAAAAGTACAAATTATTGGGTTTAAAAACCAAAAGAGCAAAGAAGAGGATAATTTAATTCTAAAACTTTATACCAAAGAAAATTCTGAAAATCAAAAAGAGTATTTTATACAGTCTGGCTTATTCTCTGGCGTAGTTTATCACAAAGGTTGCAAATTTAATATTACAACTAGACATGGAGATGTTTTTCTTCGCAGAATGCTAAATTTTGTAAATGATATTTATGTAGACACAGAAAAATCAAAAGCCTCTAAAAAAGAAGAACATAATGAGTTTCAATATATAATTGCATATCTATTTATACAATCGTTAGAAAAGGCTTCTGTTTTAGGTTTGCCTAAAGAATACCAAAGTGTAATACAACGTAGCCACAAAGTAAGAGGTAAGATAGATTTAAATGCTTATTTAAAAAGAGATATTCCTTTTAGAGGAAAACTAACTACAACATACAGAGAACAAACTTATATTCAAGAAATTTGTGATGTCTTGTATTTAGCTTTAAAAAAGCTAGAAATAAAATTTGGCAAGGATATTAATAACAAGTTATTCAGCATTAATCAATTACTAAAACAAAATTATTCTGGTCAATATCCAAATATTGAAACGTTACAGAAAGCAAAAAATCATAGAATACTTCATAATCCTTTATATGCATCATTTAAAAAAGTTATTGAGTATGCAGAGATTATATTATTAGATAATGATTTAAGTCCTAAAGATAATACGCTTGAAACTACTGGTTATTTATTTGATATTTCACAATTATTTGAAGTGTATTTAGAAAAACTTTTAAGTCGTCATTTTAAAGATTGGTATGTAACAGGACAAGAGGAATTGAAATTATATAAAGGTTTATTTTACAATCGTAAAATGTTTCCAGATTTGGTTTTAAAACATAAATATTCTAATAAGGTAATTGTTTTTGATGCTAAATTTAAAACGATGCAGTTAGAAACTAAACAAAGTAAATATTCAGATTTAGATAGAAGTGATTTTTATCAAATCCATACTTATATACAATATTATCAATCAGATGTAATTATTGGAGGTTTATTATATCCATTATCCAAACCTTTAATTAAGAACAAAGCATACTCAAATAGCTTATTTGGAAAAGAAGATTCAAATACAGCTAAGTTTATTGTAGATGGTGTTTTTGTAAATGAGAATATGAATATGGAAGATTTATTAAATTCAGAAAATGAATTCTTAGACAGAATTGAAAATCTAATAGATGTAAGTCTTAATACAAAACAAAAATATTTAGAAGTAATATAACTATGAGCTACGAATATTCAGAAGATGCTTTAATAGAACAAGCTACACAAGATGTTTTAGAAGAATTAGGTTGGTCTGTAGTTTCTGCATGGCATAACGAGTCTTTTGGAGCAGATGGTTTATTAGGTAGAGAAGATAAAAGCGAAGTGGTGCTAACGCGCTATTTATTAGAAGCGCTTAAAAAATTAAATCCAAACCATCCAGAGTTAGCATATCAGCAAGCTATAGATAAAATAACCCAAAACGTAGCAGACCAAACTTTAGGTTCTATAAATAAAGAAAAAAGCAATTTACTTAAAAATGGTGTTCCTGTAAGTTATACCAATGATAAAGGAGAATTGATTAAAACCAAACTTAAAATTTTTGATTTTAATAATTATAAAGACAATCATTTTTTAGCCGTACGACAATTAGAAGTTTTAGGAGAATTGTATTTAAGACGTCCAGACGTTATTGGTTTTGTAAATGGTATTCCGTTAGTCTTTTTTGAATTAAAAGCACATCATCAAGATTTACGTCATGCATTTAATGATAACCTAAAAGATTATAAAGATGCTATTCCGCAAGTATTTCATAATAACGGATTTATTATTTTAAGTAATGGATTAGATGCCAAAGTAGGTACGATAACTAGTAAATATAAATACTTTTTAGACTGGAAACGTATAGAAGAAGACGAAGAAGGCGAAGTAAGTTTAGATACTATGTTACGTGGTACGTGCGACAAGCATCGTTTAATGGATATTTTTGAAAACTATTTATTATTTGATGATTCGCAAGGAGATGTTGTAAAGTTAATGGCAAAAAATCACCAATATATTGGTGTAAATAAAGTCATAGAAAATGTAAATAATATAGAAGATTTAGAAGGGAAATTGGGTGTGTTTTGGCATACACAAGGTTCTGGAAAATCATATTCAATGGTGTTTTTATGTGAAAAGATTCACAGAAAATTAGGAGGCTCCTATACCTTTTTAATAGCTGTAGATAGAACGGAATTAGAAAACCAATTATATGATACGTTTTCTGGTGTTGGCGCAGTCAACGATAAAAACTGTATTGCAGGGAAAAAGAAAGGGATGACAGGTCGTGAACATTTACGGGAATTGTTATCTGAAAATCATCGCTATGTATTTTCATTGATTCATAAGTTTTCTATAGATCCAAAATTAGAAACCGAATATCCATTAATTACAGATCGTAAAAATGTGATTGTTATTAGTGATGAAGCACACAGGACACAATCTGGAACGTATGCTAGAAATATGCGTTTTCATGGCTTACCAAATGCATCGTACCTAGGTTTTACTGGAACTCCAATTATAAAAGAAGAAGAAGAGTTAACTAAAAACATCTTTGGTGAGTATGTATCTGTCTATGATTTTAAACGTGCAATTGAAGATGAAGCAACCTTACCATTACGCTATTTAAATCGTGGAGAAAAATTAGATATTACTAATCCTGAATTAGATGAGCAAATGGCTGCCGTTTTTGAAAATGAAGATTTAGACGACGATCAAAAGAAAAAGCTAGAATATTTATTTAGTAGAAATTATCCAATTCTTACAGCGCAACCTCGCTTAGAAGCTATTGCTAGAGATTTAGTGTGGCATTTTAACGAAAGAGGTTATCAAGGTAAAGCCATGTATGTAGCTTTAGATAAACCTACAGCAGTAAGAATGTACGAGTTAATTCAAGGCTATTGGCCAGAATACTTAAAAGAATTAGAAGAACGCATTAAAAATGCAGAAGACCAACAAGAAGAGCAAGAACTAAAACGTAAATACAGCAAGGTTAAAGAAACCGAAGTTTGTGTCGTTGTTAGTAGCGAGCAAAATGAAGTAGATAAATTCAAAAAAATGGATTTAGATATAGAAGTGCATCGTAGAAAAATGGTAGAGCGTAATCTTGAAAAAGAGTTTAAAGATGAAGAGAATCCATTTCGATTAGCTATTGTTTGTGCCATGTGGATTACTGGTTTTGATGCACCTTGTGTATCTACAGTATATTTAGATAAACCTATAAAAGGACATACGTTGATGCAAACTATTGCAAGAGCAAATCGTGTGTATGATGATGAAAAAGAAAATGGTTTAATTGTAGATTATGGTAATGTATATAAACAATTAGAACATGCGTATTCTGTTTATGGCGAAGGCGGTAAATCTGGAGAAAAAGGAAAACCATCAGGAAGTCCTGTAGAGCCATTAGAAGATGTAGAAATAGAATTAAAACAAGCTATTAAAGATGTAAAAGCGTATTTAAAAGATCTTGACTTTAAACTTCAAGACTTAAAAGATGCAAAACCAATGTCTAAAATTGCTAAAATTAAGGATGCTACAGATTGTATTTGCTTAAACGAAACAACTCGAACTACTTTTGAAATGATGGCTCGTAATGTATTTCGAAAATACAAATCTTTATTTCCTAATGATAAACTAAAGAAACACGTTACTGATTTTAATGCAATTGAGGCTATTTATACAGCTTTAAACCAGAATGTAAAATCGGCAGATGTTACGCAAATTATTATGAAACTTCAATCTATAGTAAGCGATAGTGTAGTTGTTCAAAATAATGAATTAAATGAGGATGAAGAAGAAGTTTATGTAGATTTATCATCACTTGATTTTGATAAATTAAAAGCTGCCTTTGCAAAAACACCTCGTAAAAACACATTAGTATTTAACTTACAAGAAGCTATTGAGCAACAATTAGCTCAAATGATAAAAGAAAACCCGTTGCGTATTAAATTTTATTTACGTTACAAAGAGATTATTGAAGAGTATAACAAAGGAAAAAGCTTAGAAGACACTATTAAAACATTTGACAATTTAAGTAGTTTTATAAAAGACTTATCTTTTGAAGAACAAAGAGCTGTTCGTGAAAACTTACCAAATCAAGAAACGCTAGCTATTTTCGATTTATTAAAAGAAGGAAAAGAATTAACGACTAAAGAACTCAAAGAAGTTAAAAAAGTAGCATCTAAAACCTTAGATATTTTAAAAACTGAAAAGCTTAAAATTGAAAACTGGAGGGAAAGCAGACAAATTAAAGCGCAAGTAAAAAGTACTATCTATGATAATTTACTGTATTTGCCTCAAGATTTTTATTCTGATGAAGAAGTTGGAATTAAAACTGCAAATGTATATCAGCATATTTACACTAATTATTATGGAAATAATAAGAGTGTATATACTCAAAAAGTAAGTTAAAATCTATTTTATACCAATTTCAAAAGGTTTGTTACAATGAGATAGTTTTAAGCTACTATCATTCTCTTTTTAATATGGTTCATTTTTACTATAATGCTTTAGTTAATTTTATCAAAAAAAAAGAGAAAAACTCACTAACAACCTAATTTAAAAAACTTATACACATAAAAAAACAACATAAGGCACATAAATGAAATAAGTAAATTAGCAAAAACTTATTGGATGGAAATACCCGAGTACTTTACCTTTGTTACTTTAGGCAACTTTGTAATTATGCCCTATCATGTGCATGGTATCTTGATAATAGATAAGCCTGCCAGTGATGATAAGGTAAAGACTAGATTAGTAAAGACGCGATTAATCGCTTACTCTAAACAAATTAAAAACACACAACAAACAGATTGCTTCCTCTTACCTCGTCGCAATGACCAATCAAACCGTCATTACGAATCAAACAAAGTGGAATGAAGTAATCTCTCTATTGTTAACTCTAAACTTTTATTACATGCACTCAATAAACAGATTGCTTCCTCCTACCTCATTACAATGACCAACCCAAACCGTCATTACGAATCAAACAAAGTGGAATGAAGTAATCTTTTTATT
>NZ_QOCC01000003.1:0-1912 GCF_003318185.1 Tenacibaculum sp. E3R01
GCTCATGGACTTATTACTTTTACTAAAGAAGAATTTATTCAACATTGGATAGGAAACAATGCTGATGAAAATACAGAAGAAGGAATAGCTTTACTAGTTGAACCTACTCCTAGATTTTATCAAGAAGAATTTGAAGAAGACGAAAAATTTGGGTTCTCATTTATATTCAAATATCTTTTCAAATATAAAAAATTCATCATCCAGCTTATTATTGGGCTATTAGCGGGGAGTTTATTACAATTAATCTTACCCTTTTTAACACAGAGTGTGGTTGATGTTGGTATAAAAAACCAAGATCTTAACTTTGTGTATTTAATATTATTTGCACAACTATTTTTATTTGTAGGAAAAGCCTCTTTAGAAATAATACGTAGTTGGATTTTATTGCATTTAAGTACTCGTATTAATATCTCGTTAATCTCTGACTTTTTTATCAAACTAATGAAACTTCCTATTTCTTATTTTGATGTAAGAATGACTGGAGATTTATTACAACGAATTAATGACCACAAACGTATAGAACGAATTTTAACTACCTCTTCATTAACGGTGTTATTTTCATTCTTTAACCTTATTATTTTCAGTTTAGTTTTAGGGTTTTATAGCCTACAAATATTTGGCGTATTTGTTTTAGGAAGTGTTTTGTATTTTGGTTGGGTTTTGTTTTTCTTCAAAAAAAGGAAGGAACTAGATTATAAACGATTTTCACAAGTTAGTCAAGAACAAAGTAAAGTTATTGAGTTGATAAATGGAATGCAAGAAATTAAACTTCATAATGCAGAAAGACGAATGCGTTGGAACTGGGAGTATGTTCAAGCTCGTTTATTTAAAGTAGCTACCAAAAGTTTAGCATTAGAACAAACCCAAAGTGTAGGATCAAACTTTATCAATGAATTAAAAAATATGTTCATTACCATTTTATCTGCCAAATTAGTAATTGATGGGCAAATTACTTTAGGTATGATGATGGCTATTAGTTATATTGTTGGGCAATTAAATGGTCCTATTGTTCAATTAATCAATTTTATGAGAGATGTGCAAGATGCACAAATATCTATCGATAGATTAGGAGAAATTCATAATATGGAAGATGAGGAAAAGCCTGAAGATGAAAAAGTAACTCATATCCCAGAAAAAGAACCTATAAAACTTAACAATATATCTTTTAGATATACAGGAGGTTTGGAACCTGTATTAAAAGATTTATCCTTAGAAATCCCTGCCAATAAAACCACTGCTATAGTTGGGGTTAGTGGAAGTGGAAAAACAACCTTAATGAAATTATTACTTGGTTTTTACCAAGTAGATACTGGAGATATAAGTATAGGAAACTTTAATTTAAAAAATATTTCTCAAAAAGAATGGAGAAGAAACTGTGGAGTAGTAATGCAGGAGGGGTATATTTTTAATGATTCCATCGCAAAAAACATCGCTGTTGGAGAGGATTATGTAGATAAGGAGAAATTAGCACATGCTATAAACGTAGCCAATATAGCTGATTATATAGAGGGTTTACCTTTAGGATACAACACAAAAATAGGTAGTGAAGGAAACGGGCTTAGTACAGGGCAAAAACAACGATTACTAATTGCACGATCAGTATATAAAAATCCAAAGTTTTTGTTTTTTGATGAAGCGACTAGTGCATTAGATGCAAATAATGAGAAAGTAATTATGGGGAAACTGAATGAGTTTTTCTCTAATAAAACCGCAGTAGTTATTGCACATAGATTAAGTACTGTTAAAAATGCGCATCAAATAGTAGTGCTAGAAAAAGGAAAGATTATAGAGAAAGGAACACATCAGGAATTAATAGCATTAAAAGGAAGCTACCATCACCTAGTTAAAAATCAACTAGATTTAGGTAAATAAAATATAAAAACGTCATAACGAGGAATGAAATAACGAAGTT
>NZ_QOCC01000004.1:0-23093 GCF_003318185.1 Tenacibaculum sp. E3R01
CTACAATCTTAGGTTGTTTTATGTGATCCATTAAAAAAGGAACATCTAAATGACGATCATAATTTGCTCTATCATTTATCTCGTTAATATCCTCGTTGAATTCATACACACTATTTGAACGATCTAATAAACTATATCTAAGTTTTTTTGTTATTTCATTCATATCTTCTGAATCATACAAGGTAAATGGTCCTGCATATCCATTCTTTCTGAATTCTTCTAATTCTTTTTTACTAAACTTAAATTCTCTTGTTGGTGCTTCTATACTATTCATTATACTACTTTTTGTGGTTCTTTATTCATTGATTTTAATATAAGTCCTTCATAAATTTCAAGGGATAATCCTTCTTCGAAGTCACTTGCTTTTAAAGAAACAGAGAAATGCTCTTTGGTCTTAGATATTAATTCTATTAAAGACAATGATGTTCCTCCTTGATCAAAGAAATCTTCTTCTCTATTGATTTTTTCATTACTTAATATATCACTCCACAGTTTGTGACTCTTTACTGATAATTCTTCTGATTTCATTTTTTATTTATTTAATAGGTTTTACTTAATTCTGATAATTCTTTATGGTCAATTTTGCCATTAACTGTTAATGGAATTTTATCAATAAACATAAACTCGGAAGGAACCATATAAAACGGCAATAAACTCTCTACCAAACTCTTAACCTCATCAATAATATTATCCTCATCCTCTATAGAAAGATTATCTATTGGTTCTAGAAAACTTATTAATCTTGGATGTGATAAGGTCTTATCTACCGAAACTATTGACCTCATAACCTTAGGGTGTGACATAACAACACTTTCAATTCCCTCAAGTTCAATTCTATACCCATTAAACTTCACTTGACTATCAACTCTTCCAAGAAAATAATACTCTCCATTCTTTTCAAAAGCTAAATCACCTGTTCTGTAATACTTAACAGTTTCACCTAATATGGTTTTTGAAATAAATTTAGTTTCATTTAATTCCGTTCTATTCAAATAACCTTCTGATAATCTTTCTCCTGATATGTATATTTCACCTTCAGTAGCTATTTCGTTTCCTTTTCCAACTAAAATAATATCCGACCCTGGAATAGGCTCTCCTATTGGACTTAATTTATTATCTATAATATCGTTATGACCTATATATTTAAAAGTTGTAAAAATTGTAGTCTCTGTTGTACCATATACCGTAATTAGTTTTGAAGCTGTAGAAGAATACCTATCAACCCATGGTTTTAGTAAATGAACATCAAGTTTCTCACCTCCAAAAATCAAACACCTTAAAGAATCAATTTTAGTTTCTTTATTTTGATCTGCTTTTATTAAACTATAAAAAGCACCTGTTGTCTGATTTAAAACTGATATCTTTTTTTCCATTAGGAAACGGCGAAAGCGTGCTGTATTTTTAGCTACTGCAAACGGTACAATTTCTAACTTTGCCCCATAAAGTAATGTTCCCCAAATTTCCCACACTGAAAAATCAAAAGCTATTGAATGAAATAAAGCCCATACATCATCTTTAGAAAACTCAAAAATTTCTTGTGAATTATGAAACATATTCAATACATTTTCATGTATTATTGGAACAGCTTTAGGAATTCCAGTAGTTCCTGAAGTAAAAATAGCATAAGCAATTTCCGATTTTTTAACAGGAATAATTTCCTGTCTAGATAATTCAATTTGCTCATTAAGAATATCTTTTTCTACAAGTAAAGTTTTTACATTCTTTATATCTATTACTCTATCTGTAATTAATAGATTTAAATTTACTTCTGATAAACAAAGTTTAATTCTTTCTGTTGGGTTATTTACTGGATCGATAGGGATATAAGCTACTCCTGCTTTAAGAATACCTAAAATAGAGATTACCATTTCCAAGCCTCTATTCATTAACAAGCCCACATATTGAGTGTCTTCCTTTAGATTCTTCATTACCAAATTGGCTATCAAATCTGATTTTTGATCCAACTCTTCATAAGTTAAATCAACACCTTTACATGAAATTGCAACTTTTTTGGGAAACTTTTTTGCATTTACTTTGAAATGCTCTTCAAGTCTTCTATTTGAGTTAAAAGAATATTGCATAATTTTTAAAATTTACTGTTAGTTATATTATCTATAATGGATTTAAGTTTCAATTTAAACATAGCATTAGTGTTTAAAACCTTTGAACAGAGATTCCTTAATACAAATACTATCTAGTGTGATACTTAAGAAAAACACTTATACGATATCTCTCATATTTTCTCCAGTATTTATTTCTAAATTTTCTGGACAATATGAAATGGCTTATTTCTTAATCTAAGTGCTATTATTAAGAACATTGTTCCTATTAAAAACATGACCCTGAAGTATTAGTGGCCTAAAAACTTAAAATAGTTTTTATCAATAGTATGGACTTTTATGTATGATTTAACTTTCTCTTATTAAAAAGTTTTTACGAATCATTACATACTTATATATTGATGTTTATTTATTAAGCAGCTATTGATAGTATCAATAACTCTATGACCTTCTTCCTCTTCTAATAAAAAAAAGTGTCCTCCTTCAAAATATTCAACTGAACATTTTTTTCTTGTATGTTGCATCCATTCACCAGCTTCTATATTAGTTACGTCCTCTTCTTTACCCACAAAAACCGATATCTCATGATTAAACATTACTATATCTGATGATTCAACAAAAGTATCTGCAATTTTAAAATCACTTTTAATAATAGGCATAAAAATATTTTTTAATTCTGGATACTCAAAAAACTCTGGAGGAGTACCTCCTAATTCCTTTATTTCTTTTTCAAGCTCTAATGTATTCATATCTGAAAAAGGTTTTGGCCTTCTACTTGGACAATGAGGTGCTCTTCGCCCTGAGAAAAAGGAATGAATTGGTGGTGGTAATTTTAGTTCATTTATTCTCTGAATAACTTTATATGCTAAAATTGACCCCATACTATGCCCAAAAATAGCATAATCACAATCTGTAATTTGGTTTCTAATCTTAGAAATAACATCTTCTACTGCCTCTTCTACATTTGAATAAAGACTTTCTCCAATTCTTGGTCCTCTACCAGCTAACTCTACTGGATGTAATTCAATAGCTGAATCTAAACTCTCTTTCCACTTACTATAAATTGATTTTGCTGATCCACCAGCATATGGTAAGCAGAATAGTTTTATCTGTTTTTTCATGTTTTAAGTTTTAATCTGATTATTCCACGTTCTTGTTGTTAGAGACATAAATTGTTATCCCGTACAATTTTTCACAATTATTATAATAATATTTCTACCTTTTCTTCACTCTCATTTTCTGTTTCATTATCAAGTTGATAAACCGTGATAATATAATCTGCTATTGACTTTATAGTTTGTTTATTGAAAAGTGCAGTTATTGAAATTTCAACTGAAAATATTTTTGAGATATAATTAGACAGTGTAATAGTTTTTAAAGAATTTCCCCCAATATTAAAAAAGCTTGTCGTTACACTAATTTTTTCTTTTTCTACCTTTAATATATCTGACCAAATAGTTAGTAACTTTTCTTCTGTTTCATTAGAAGGATCAACATGAGATGCTAACCTTAATATTTCTGGTTCAGGTAAAGAAGATGTATCCAATTTACCATTAGGAGTTAACGGAATTTCAACAATCTCAATAAAATAAGAAGGAATCATATAAGCTGGTAAAGTTTGCAATAAATGCTTTTTTAATTCCTCTATTTTAATTTGACTATTTCCTTCTGAAATATAATACCCCACTAAACAATCATCATTATTAAATTGTTTGTTAATAATAACTGCTGAACTAATTTCTGAATATTCTATTAATCTGTTTTCTATTTCTCCTAACTCAATTCTATATCCTCTAAGTTTTATTTGATCATCTATTCTTCCTAAATACTCTATAGTACCGTTAGGCAACCAACGTGCAAAATCACCTGTTTTGTAGCAAATTGAATTATCAATTGACACAAACCTTTCTGTAGTTAACAATGAATTTCCAATATATCCTTTTGAGACTCCTTTTCCTCCAATATAAATTTCCCCGACCACTCCTATGGGTAATACTTTCTGATTAGAATCAAGAATATATAATCTTGTATTAGCAACAGGACTTCCTACAGAAATTTTATTATCATCCATTCTTATTTCTGCTACAGTACAACCAACTGTAGTTTCAGTAGGACCATACTCATTATATATCCTAATATTTTCGTTTAAATCTTTTAAGATTTTTATATGTGTTTTCTTTAATTGTTCTCCTCCACAAATAACAGTACTTATGTTTGTGTTATAAATATCTAAATCTTTAAGAACACTTACATGTGTGGGAGTTATTTTTAAAGTATCTAATGATGGGTTAGTAAAACATTCTAACAGTGATTGATCTACACTCTTACCTTCATCACATAAATATAGTTTCTTCCCTCTAGAAAGGCTTGTGAAAATTGCTGTTACTGATAAATCGAATGACATAGAAGTCATTAATCCCCAATTTCCTTCTTCTGGATTTTTAAAATAATAATTATTACTCCAAAAAATATAATTGAATAAATTGACATGAGAAATCATACAACCTTTAGGTCTACCAGTAGAGCCAGATGTATAAAGTATATAAGCTAAGCTATCAGACTTTACAATAGGTAATTTCTTTTTATTATTGAATTCATTATCTAATTCTTCAACACTTATCCATGAATAAGATTCTAATTCTGTTGGCTTCCTTTTTATGTTCGCTATAATACTACTACAGCCGCTTTCTTCCATCATATAAACTGCACGTGAACCTGGCAAATCAATATTTATTGGCATGTATGCAGCTCCTGCCTTCATAACTGCCAAAATAGCTATGATCATTTCACTTGAACGAGTCATCATTAAACCAACTACAGCTCCAGTTACTACTCCTGAAGTCATTAAATTAGAAGCCCAAAGATCTGAACGTAAATCCAATTCTTTATAAGTAAGTATCTCTTTTCCAAAAATAACAGCTTCTGCATTTGGTCTTGTGACAGCCTGATTCTTAATCATATCCAATACAGTCTTATCAAAATCATAATCAACAGATGTACTATTGAAATCCACTAATAATTGAGTTCTTTCTGAATCCGATAAAATATTAATTTCACTTAATAATTGCGTCTTATTTTCTAAAACCTCATCAATAATTCTTAATAAAGAACCTGAAAAACGTTCTATACTAGTAGTATTAAATAAGTCTGTTCTATAATTAAATATGAAGCTAATCTGATCAGCATCTATAACCTCAAAACTCAAATCAAACTTTGCACTCGTATAGGCTACTCCATGAGGTTCAATAGTAATATCCAAACTGTTATTAATATCAACATTTCCTATACGATTTACATAAGAAAAGAAAACATCAAATAATGGATTATGACCTGTACCTCTAGGTATTTCTAAAGTGTCTACCAATTCTTCATACTGATACAACTGGTTATCAAAAGCTTTTAAAGTATTTTGTTTAACATTAGCTAAAAAATCTCTGAAACTAAGATTTGAATCTGCTTTATTGCGTAAAGCTAAAGTGTTCACAAACATACCAACTAAACCTTCCAAATCAGCATGATGACGTCCAACTGTAGGAGTACCTACTACAATATCGGTCTGGTTCGATAACTTATTTAAAAGCACATTATATATTGCTAAAAATAGAATATACATTGTAACCCCTTCCGATCCAGCTACAGATCTTAACTGATCACTTTGTTTTTTGGACAAGGTTAATTTATAATCTTTTCCTTTATTACTTGGATTAGCTGGTCTAGAATAATCTGTAGGTAATTCCAAAGTAGTAAGTTCATCTCTATAACAATCTAACCAATACGTCTTGTGTTGTGATATTAACTCTTGATAAGTATTACTTTCCTGCCATACTGCATAATCTATGTATTGAATACCTAAATCAGGTAAAACATCTTCATTATATATTGACCAAAAATCACGCATCAAAATTTCATTAGAAACACCATCGTTGATAATATGATGTACATCACTCATCAAAAGATAGTCCTGACCTATTACATCTACCAATGATACACGAATTGGAAAATCTTTTGACAAATCAAATGGCCTAACAAAATCAGCGATAGTACTATCTACCTCTGAGGCAGAACACTGGTGGTATGTCAATTCAAATAAACTAGAATCTATGACTTGTTGAACTGGGTGACTATCAACTAACTTAAAAACTGTACATAAACTCTGATGACGGCGAACTAATTCTTTATAAGCAGCTTCTAACTTAGAGATATCCAGATTTTTACTAATCCTGTAAAAACTAGGCATATTATAACTAGTTCCTGTTTTTTCAAACTCATATAAAAAATACATGCGGCTTTGTGCAGATGATAATGGGTAATAATCTTGCTCTAATGCCTTAGGAATTGGTTCAAACTGTTTTCCTTTTTTAACTGCCCCAAAAAAACCTAATAGCTCCTGTTTTTTAGAAGTTAATTCTGATACTATTTCTGGTGTTAAAACTCCGTCTTCTGCATTAACGGCAATTTGCTTATTGTAAAAAGAAACAATAATATTCTTATCTCTTAAGCTACTAATATATTCGTCTATTTTCATGATATCGACTTAGTTTTTCGATTATTATTTTGTCTATATAATTCTGTTATGTTAAGGTTGAAATAAAATTTATAAAGGCACTACATTTGATATTTCTTCAACAATGCTCTTATGATTCAAAAGCAACTATTTCAATAATTACAAAATCAATAAGGTATTAACTATATAATTGCATTTAACTAATTACCAACCCTACTGTTAACTAGAGTAACAGCGCTACATTTTTGTCGATAACTTCAGGTTCCATTTCTACTTGTTTAATAGTAATTATGTAATCGGATATTCTTTTTATCGTTTGTTTTGCAAAAACATCAGTTAGTGACATATCAACAGAAAACATCTTTGAGATAGCGTTTACGAGAGTTATTACGCTTAATGAATTTCCACCAATGTTAAAGAAACTTGTAGTTACACTAATTTTATCTTTTTCAAGACTTAAAATCTCCGACCATATATCCAGTAATAATTCTTCTGTTTTATTTGAAGGGTTTACATGTGAAGCCAATCTTAAAACTTTTGGGTTTGGCAGTAAAGATTTGTTTAGTTTACCACTTGATGATAACGGTAATTCATTTAATTCAACAAAATATGTAGGAATCATATATTCTGGTAAACTCTCTTTTAAATAATTTTTTAATCCATCAATATTTAATGATTCTTTTCCATTAGGTAGATAATAAGCTACTATATGCGGAGTTCCATTGTATTCTCTTAATAATACAATCGCCGTTTCTATGGCAGCGTGATTACATAAATTAAATTCTATTTCTCCTAACTCTATCCTATTTCCTCTAAGTTTTATTTGATTATCTATTCTACCTAAAAATTCTATTGTTCCATCTGGAAGCCATCGAGCGAAATCTCCTGATTTATATAATTTGTATTCACTATTTGGATCAAACTCGTCTTTTATAAATTTTTCAGATGTTAACTCTGGTTTATGAAGATATCCTCTTGCTACTTGAACACCACCAATTAATAATTCACCTTTAACCCCTGTAGGTTGTATCTCATTTTGACTATTCACTATATAAATCTTCGTATTTCCTATAGGTTTACCAATAGGAACAATATTAGCAGCATAATCACTTAAGTTTATAGAAGTAACAGCAATAGCAGCTTCAGTTGGACCATAAGTATTATGCAATAATACATTTGGCAGTTTAGCCTTACAATCTCGTACTGTTGATAATTTTAACTCTTCTCCTATCGTAATAATACCACGAAGTTTTCCTTCATTAAATTTTTCTATCCCCATTAAGAAAATGGTTAACATTGAAGGTACAAAAATCACTAAAGTTATTTCCTCTTCAGCTATTACTTTCTCTATGTACTTAGGATCTTTATGTCCTTCTGGTTTTGCAAAAACTATTCTTGCTCCAGAAATAATTGGAAGTATTAACTCCCAAACTGAAACATCAAAACAGAAATTAGTTTTTTGTAGAATATGATCATCTTTATTAATATTAAAATGATTCTTCATCCATAACAAATTATTACAAACTCCAGAATGACTATTCATTACCCCTTTCGGTTGTCCTGTTGTTCCTGAAGTATAAAAAACATAAGCTAAAGAAGTAATATCTACCTTAATATTTGGAGGCAACTTATCATAATCACTATAAGTTGATAAGTCATCTATGAAAAGTTTTGATATGTTAAATTTACTATCATACTGACGTTGAGTTAATACAAACTTTGAATTAATATCACTCAAGATATAATCTATTCTTTTTTGAACAAATGTAGGATCAATTGGAACATAAGCTCCTCCAGCTTTCAAAACACCTAAAATTCCTACAATCATTTCTATTGACCTATCTACAGCTATTGGAACTAAAGTTTCATTCTTAACTCCCATATCAATAAGTCTATGAGCTAATTTATTTGAAAGTTCATCTAGTTCTTTATACGTTAAACTTTTATTTTCAAAAGTAACTGCTAGGCTCTCTGGCAACTCTTTAACTTGTTCATTAAAAAGATCAAGAATTGTTTTATTATTTTTAAAAGGAGCTTCTTTATCATTAAAATCATTCGTTAATTTCAAATACTCTTCTTGATCTAGAATACTATCACCTTTTTGTTTTTCATTAACATCGTTTGCTATCTGCTCTAAAGTGTTTTTAAGATATCTAAACAATTTATCTGACTCTTCTGCTTCTAAAAATGCCGAAGAATAAATCAAATTCAGCGCAAACATATCATTTTGAGCAAGTATCGTTAAATTTAAAGGGGTATTTTCATTTACATAAGCTTTGGCATCAGCCATTGTTTTTTCTAAAAAATTATCCTCTTTATTTTTAAACTCATTATAAGGCCTAAAATCAATATAATTCAGTTTTACATCAAAAATAGGATTTTGATCAATGGTTTTTTCGTCAATATATTCTAAAATCTTATAAAAAGGAATACGCTCATGATAGGTTAAATTTATTAACTTATCATCTACAAGGTTTATATATTCTTTCCAAGTTATATTTTCAGGAACTTTTATTCTAAATGGGACTGTATTTAAAAAGCAGCCTACCAGTTCTTCTCCATCTATAATTAAAGGTCTTGTATTTGAAGAAACTCCAATTGTTAAGTCATTTTCATAAGTCATTCTTTTCAACGAAAACATCAATGCTGCATAACATAAATGTTTAAAACTCACATTCAATTTTTCTGCAACTCCTTCTAATTCTTTTCGGAATTCAATACCTAAATCATAATTATTAGTAATTGTTTTACTTGGATTTCCTGTAGGTTTCAGTTCAAAACGTTTATAATCTTCTAATTCTGTTTTCCAATAATTTTTACTCGATTCATTTTTAGAAGCCATTAATTCTGCGGCTATTTGATCTTTATACCCTCCTCGAATTTGCATTGGAGTATACTCTGAGTCGTTTACAAGGTAATCGTAAGTATTAAATAGGTCTCTTAAAAACACAGCCAAACTCCAACCATCCATCAATGAATGGTTAAAATCAAATAATAAATATTGATAATCTTCACGAACTTTAATAATATGCATTCTCCAGATTAGAGACATTGAAAGCTCAGTTTGTTTCAATTTTTCCTCTTCACATTTTTTCGAAATATATTCCTTTTGTTCCTGAGTATTTAAATGACATATATCAATAAACTTCAAGTCTGGTTCTATTTCTTTTAAAATAATATGAGTTAAATTATTTAAATCATATATTTTTCTCAGCTCCTCATGTTTATTAGTTAATAATTTTAATGCACGTTCAAAAGTATCTAAATTAAAATTATCTAGAAGAAGAGGGTATATATTTTGCTCGTGATACAAAATATTATTAGCATTTTCTTCTTTCGTTAATAGTGTATAATATACCATTCCCTTTTCTATCCCACTCATTGGATATACTGCTTCGTAAGAATCCTGAAATTGATTATTTTTTTTATACGTTTCTTGGAATAGATTTAGCTCTTCATCTACTTCTTTTTTCAAAATCTCATACTTCAAATCTTCTTCAGGTCTAACGATACTTGCTAATTTCTTGATTGTTGGATTTGAATAAATATCAGCAATAATTAAAGAAGATGATAAAGACTCATTTATTCTTGATATCAACCCAATTGCTTTTAAAGAATCTCCTCCTAAAGCAAAGAAGTTATCTAACATTCCTATCTGACCAACACCTAAACATTCTTCCCAAATTTTACACATTATTTTTTCTTCTTCATTGGTTGGGGCCAAATATGCTTTTTCAGATGTTCCAACTTTTGGCTTTGGTAGTTTAGAAAAATCAATTTTATTATTTGATGTAAATGGTATTTCTTCGATTTTAACATAATAAGATGGTATCATGTAGTGTGGTACCCTAGTTTCCAAATATGCCCTCAACTCAGTAACTTGTAATTCTTGTTGTCCTATATAATATGCACACAAATAAGGCTCATCTTTTTCAGATTTAGCCATATTTACAACTACATCTTTTATTAATTCATGTTGAACTAAATGAGATTCAATTTCCTTTAACTCAACTCTAAAACCTTTTAATTGAACTTGTCTATCAATTCGTCCTTTATATTCCAATTCTCCATTAGACAAAAGTATTGCCAAGTCTCCTGATTTATAAAGACGATCCCCTTCTTTAAAAGGGTTTTTTATAAAACGTGAATCTGTAAGTTCTTTATTATTCATATAACCACGGGTTACTCCATGACCTCCTACATAAATTTCACCAATAACCCCTACAGGTACCTGCTTCATATTTTTATCTAAAAGGTATATAGCCCCTGTTGGTAAAGCTTTCCCTATATTACCTATGCTATCTTGTATTTCTTGGTCTCCAATTTCTTTATAAGTCATATGTACAGTAACTTCCGTAATTCCGTACATGTTAATTAACTTCGCCTTTGGTTGACGCTCTCTCCATTTACTCAATTTTGAAGGAGTTAATGCTTCTCCTGCAAAAACAACATATCGTACATCTGGTAATAATACTTGTTTTTTCTCACAAGTATTATTCAATGAATAAAAAGCTGTAGGAGTTTGATTTAATATGGTTACTTTATGCTTCTGTAATATTTCTAAATATTTTGAAGGGTCTCGAGCATCTGATTGAGAAACAATAATCAGTTTACCACCATAAAGTAATGCTCCGTACATTTCCCATACACTTACATCAAAACAATGACTATGAAACATTGTCCACACGTCTTTATTATTAAAGTCATATTGAAACTCTTTATTAAAAAGAAGACGAACCACATTCTTATGCTCTACCATAACTCCTTTCGGTTTACCAGTAGTTCCTGAAGTATAAATTATATAACAAAGATCTTCAGGATGATTCATTTTTGGTAAATTTGAAGAATCTAAAATTAGCTTTGAGTCTAAAACATTAATAATTTCTACATCCGTTTTATCAACTAATCTATAATACTCTTCAGAAGCTAATGTCCATTTTAATTGACTATTCTCTACTATATAATCGATTCTTTCTTGTGGATAAGTAACATCAATAGGAACATAAGCTCCTCCAGCTTTCAAAATACCTAGCATACTTATTACTACTTCTAGGTTTTTTTCCATTAAAACACCTATAGCATCATTACGACCAATTCCCTTTGAACGTAACATTCTAGCTATTTTATTTGATTTTTGATTTACCTCGTTATAGGTCATCGTTTTTTCACCAAATATTAAAGCTATATCATCTGGCATTTTCTCTACCTGATTCTCAAATAAATCAACCAAAGTCGCTTCTTTTTGAAAGCTCACATTGGTAAAATCATTAAGTTTTATTAATTCATTACTAGAGCTTTGATTAAGAAGAGATATTTCACCCAAAATAACTGACTCGTTAATAGACACTTGATCTATAATATTTGTAAAATAATTAAAAAATTGTTTTATAGTGTTTTTCTTAAACAATTGTGTATTGTACTCAAATACACAACTGATTTCGTCGTTTCCCTCAACAAAATACATGCTCAAATCAAACTTAGAAGTAGCTTTATCAAACTCTAAAGGCTTTATATTAAATTCACCTATGTTACTTCCTATATTTTTTGTAGAATTAACCAAAGAAATAAGAGTATTAAATAATGGAGTCTTTTCGTTAGTATAATTTGTTTTCAAATCTTCAAGAAGCTCCTCATACGGGTACTCTTGATTATCAAAACTTTGCATAACACTTAAACTAACATTTTTTAAATATTCATCAAATTTCAATTCATTTTTAGGAAGTATACGAATCCCAAGAGTATTCATAAACATACCTATAATATTTTCAACACTCCAATGCCTTCTTCCTGCTACAGGTGTTCCAACTACTATATCATCAACACCAGTTAATTTTGCTTGTAAAATACCATATAGACTAGTAAGTAAAGTAAACAAAGAAATCTTATATTTCTTGGCAAGTACTTCAAGGATTTCTTTTCTATTATTTGATATCTTAAATTTCATGCAGTCTCCTTCAAATGACATTTCATTTTTCTTTTTAAAATCTGAAGGCAGTATAACTGTATTTGAATACCCTTGTAATTGATTAACCCAAAACTCTTTTTGAGTATTTAAATTTTCTCTATTCTCTTTTCCATTAAACCAGGTAGCATAATCAATATAATTTAATTTAGGCTTAGGTAACTCTATATTATTATATAAAGAAAATAATTCTTTCATAAAGATCTCCATAGAGATGCTATCGAAAACAATATGATGGATATCTACTAATAAAATAAATGAATCTTTATCAATTTCTAATAACTTTGCTCTTATCAATGGCGCCTTATCCAAAGCAAAAGGATATGAGAAACTTTCCTTTATTTTTTCAAGTTCTTCTTTTGTACAAGAGCAATAATCTAACTTAAAATCAAAATTTTCTAAAACTTTCTGAATTGGCTCGTGATTATTATCTAAAACAAAATACGTTCTTAAACTTTCGTGTCTTTTAATTAATTCAATAAAAGCTTTTTCAAATTGTTTTATATCTAACGCTCCTTTCAGTTCATAAGCAAAAGGAGTATTATATACGTTGGTACCCTTTGTTACCTCCTCAGCTAAAAACATTTTCAATTGAGATGGTGTTAATTTTGAAGATTTACTATTAACCTTTGGAATTTCCTTAAAAATATTATTTTTCCTTTTACTCTTTTCTACATAATCAATCAACTTTAACTTATTATTCTTGATATTTTCTAATAAAGAATCATTATTAAAGCCTTTTGGAATTTTCAACTTTAAATTTTCTTCATTAACGTTGATACGAATACCAGATTTTTTTATTTCTAATAGTAAATTTTCCATTTTTGAATATTATTTTATAGTAAAAACCATCTCGTTTGAAAACAAGAAAGCCTTAACAACTCCTATATCAAATAGATTAAGAGTAGTCATGTTTTTATTTGTAAGTAAACTTTTATGAAGCTTCTATAACAGAAGACTAGCAGTAAGTCAAATAGGTCATTTTAATTTGATATATAAGAAAATTTGAACGTAAAATGACCTTTGACATTTTATCAAATATTATATAACTGTTTCGCTATATTCAACATCCTTTTTCTCATCATCGTTAACCCATACCTCAAGATCAATTAATTCTGATAAACCTCGTATAGTTTTCAACTTAAATACTTCTTGCAATTCAAGTTGAATTCCATAATTTTTATTAATTGCAGTAAGTAATTGTATCGCTAGAAGTGAATTTCCTCCATAATCAAAAAAATCATCTAATACACTAACTTTAGTCACATCAATGTTCAATGTTTTAGCCCAAATTTCAGTTAGTTTCCTCTCAATATTATTAGATGGAGCAACATAATCATATACACTCTTTATTTCTAACTGAAGAAGTTTCTTAGTATCTATCTTACCATTAATTGTAAGAGGAAACTCATCTAATTTCACCCAAGATTTTGGAATCATATACTCTGGAATTAATTTTAATAATTCATCTTCTATTTTGGTCTCATTTATTCCCACTTCAGCAATATAAAAAGCAACTAATTCCTTATTCCCTTCTATATCTTTTACAATAACATGGTTATTTCGAATTCCTTTTATAGTTGATAATGTTCCTTCAATTTCTCCAAGTTCAATTCGATAACCTCGTAATTTAACTTGATTATCTTTTCTTCCATGAAATATTATTAAACCATTTTCAGTCCATTCACCTATATCTCCTGAATTATAAAATCTTTTTTCTATTCCTTTATAAGAAATAGTAACAAAGCTTTTACTTGTTAATTCGGCATTATTAACATATCCTCTTGCTACTCCCTTACCTGCTATGTATATCGTACCTTTTACTCCTATAGGAACTTGCTTTAAGTCATTATCTAGAATAACCATTTCAGTATTTGCAATAGGTTTCCCTATTGGGATGTTAGTTAAACCTGCATCTCCTCTAAACACTTCATAAATTGAAGTACAAACAGCACATTCAGTTGGTCCATAAGCATTAAAATATCTAATCCCTGTTTTAATAACTTCAATTGCTTTTTTAGGATTTGCAGCTTCTCCAGCTGTGGTAATTATTCTCAATGTATCTAACTCATCAAGAGGTAATGTTTCTAAATAACTTGGAGGTAATGTAACAATTGTAGTATTAGTTTCAGAAGCTAACTTACAAAAACGTGTAATATCATTTATATCTTTATCTTCAGGTATTACTAATGTAGCTCCACTGTATAATGCCATCATAATTTCATATACAGACGCATCAAAGGCTATTGAGGCAAACCACAAAATAGTATCTCTATCATTTACATTCAACTGCTTTACTATATCTGTTGACATGTTTACATTACTTCCATGTTCAATCATAACCCCTTTTGGCTTTCCTGTAGAACCAGATGTATAAATCACATAAGCCAAATCATTAGAAATAATATTCGTGTTAAGATTAGTTAGTTCTTCATTTATATAATTTAATGAGTCATAGTTTACAACACAATCTGCAACCACTTTTTTATCTAAAACCTTAGTGTTGCTTATTAAAACTCTTAAACCACTATTTTCAATAATATAATTTATTCTTTCTAATGGATATTTAGTATCTATTGGTAAATATGCGGCTCCTAATTTAAGTACTGCTAAAATAGATACAATAGCTTCATCTGACTTAGGAAACAAAACTCCTACAACTTCTCCTTTACTAATTCCAAAATTTTGTTGTAAACTTCTTGCTAATTGATTTGCTTTCTTATTTAAATCTTGATAATTATATGATTTTTCTCCATACCTAATTGCTATTGCCAATGGAGTTTTATTTACTTGGTTTTCAAAAACTTTTACTATTGTATCGTTTTCTTTACTTGAATTAACCATAGGACTAAATGAATTTAATAATTGATTTTCTTTTTCTTCTAGTATTTCAATATCTGCAATTTTCACAGTCTTATTTTCGCAAACTGTTTCCATTATTTTATCAAAATAACTCATAAATCTTTCAATAGTACTCTCTTTAAAAAGCTGTTTTGCATACTCTACAAGAATATAACTATCTTCTTCTCTTTGAACTACTATCATGTTAAGGTCAAACTTTGATTGATTATATTCTATATCATAAAGTTCAACATTAAGGCCTGAAAAACTCATAATACCTAAATCTTCCTTTATGAAGTTAAAGCATACATCAAATAATGGATTTCTATTTAAGCTTCTTTCTATATTAAGCTCATTTACCAAATCTTCATAAGGACATAACTGATGATCAAGATCTGCAATACTACTTTTTTGAACTTGTTTAACAAACTCTTTAAAAGTTATATCTCCCTTAAATTGATTTCTAATTGGTAATGTATTAATGAAAACACCAGTTATACTTTCCAAATCATGATGGGGTCTTCCTGCAACTGGAGTACCTATAACTATATCTTTTTGATTGGATAATTTATACAATAGAATATTATACATTGATAAAAATAAATTATACAATGTTAACCCTTCTTCCTGCGCTATCTTCTTTAATTGTCCAACTCTATTATCATCTATTTTAATTAATAAATTCCCTCCATCATCCGTATTCTTAAATGTTCTAGGATAATCATAAGGTAATTCTAAAGTTGGTACTTCTTTAGAAAACTTATCTAACCAATACTTTTTATGTTGTCTAATTTCTTCCTGCTGTTGATCTTGATTTTGCCACATTACAAAATCTTTATATTGTATTCGAAGTTCTGGAAGTTTATCTCCATTATAAATAGAGAAAAGGTCCTTTAAAAGGATCTTAATTGTTACTTCATCTGAAATAATATGATGAGAATCTATAACTAATAAGTGTTCTTGGTTAGTTACTCTAACAATCCCTACTCTAAATATTGGTCCCATACCTAAATCAAAAGGCTTCGTAAAGTCTTTAACTATACTTTCAAGATCTTCTTCATAATTTAAATAGTTTATTGAAAAATTAGCTTCTGATAAAATTCGCTGAGAAAGTTCACCATCTATAGTTACAAATTCAGTTCTTAAGCTATCATGACGTTTAATTAGTTTAACAAAAGACTCTTCTAATCTTTCTTTATTTAATTCCCCTTTCAATTTAATTGCCGTAGGAACATTATAAGATAGTGATTCTTTATTATACTCATATGCAAAATACATTCGCTTTTGAGAAGAGGATAATGGGTAATACTCCATAGACTCAAAAACTGGAATTTGAGAATGATTAACGGTTACCGATTGAGATATTAAATTACTTAATCTATTTATAGTAGGGTTTTCTATAATTTGTTTTAAGGAAATTTTTACTGAAAAATCCTTTTTAATAGTATTTGATAAGAATACCATTTTTAGAGAATGTCCTCCCAACTCAATAAAATTACTATTTCTACCAACCATGTTAGAATCAAGACTAAGTATTTCTGCATAAATCGATACTAATCTTCGTTCTATATTATTAGATGGGGCAATAATATTTTGATCATCTTGTATAATTTTATAATCCGGTAAAGCTCTAGAATCTACCTTACCATTTATTGTAAGCCCAAATTCTTCTATATATACATAATAGCTAGGTATCATGTAGTCAGGTAAAAATTTACCCAAGTACTCCCTTAATTCAGAAATTTTCATTTTATCAGATGCCTGATAATAAGCAACGATATGTTTTTCTCCTTTAGATACTTTAACCAGTACTACAGAATGCTTTATTTCTGAATGTGCATTCAATTGTTTTTCAATTTCTCCTAACTCTATTCGATACCCTCTTACTTTAACTTGATTATCTTTTCTCCCATGGAATTCTAAATTTCCATCAGGTAACCACCTAACTATGTCACCAGTTCTATACACTCTATTCTCTTGAGATATCCATTCAGTATTAAACTTTTCTGTTGTAAGAAATTGATCTCCAACATATCTTTGGGCTAATCCATCTCCTGCAATACAAAGTTCTCCCATCACCCCAACAGGAACTATATTTCCTGTATTGTCAGTAACATAAACACGTTCGTTTGGTAATGGTTTTCCTATAGGAATACTTACTAAATTATCAATTTCTTTTGGGTTAATTTTATATGAGGTTGAATCAACACAAGTTTCAGTAGGCCCATAAAAATTATATAATTGAGTTTGTTCTCCTAAATTCGCATAAAATTTACTTACTAACTCTTTTGATAAAGTTTCTCCTGCTATCAACCAGCTTGATAAAGTTTCTAACTTAGAATCCTTTTCCAAAGAATCTACCAACAATCTTAAATGCGTTGGTGTTCCATCAGTCACTTCTATCTTATTTTTATTATAAAACTCTAATAATTTAGCACCATCTTTTCTTATTTCATCACTCGTTATATAAAGACTATGCCCCTGTAATAATGCTCCAAAAATTTGTTGAACAGAAGCATCAAAAGCATAAGATGCCAATAATGCTACTCTTAATACTTTATCCTGATAAGGTTTATATACTCTTTCTTCAAGGCCTCTTACTAAATTAATTACATTACTATGACTTATCATTACCCCCTTAGGCTTCCCAGTAGAACCTGAAGTAAAAATACAATAGGCTAGATCCGAAGATTCTGTATTAAAATCAACTTTTTCAACACTTTGAGAAAATATCTCTAATGAATCAATAGATTGTACTGGTAAATAAGCAGAATAAGCTTCTAAATGCTCTTCATGCGTAAGTAAAAAAGTTGCTCTACTCTGATTTAGCATATAACGTATACGCTCCTCTGGAAGGTTAGGATCTAAGGGTAAATATCCAGCTCCTATTTTTAATGCTCCCCACATACCAACAATCATATCTATAGAACGATCAATAAGTAATCCTACCACATTTGGTGCTACCCCTCCAGACATTAAATAATTGGCTACTCTATTTGATTTATCATCTAATTCTTTATATGTTAATGTTTCTCCTTGATAAGAAATTGCTACACGATTAGGGTGAGAATCTACATTTTCCTCAAGTATTGTAACTAAACTACTTTTCGTATCAAAAGACAATTTCGTATCATTAAAAGTATTCGTTAACATATCTACTTCAGCATTCGGAAGCATAGTAATATTCTCAATCTTAGCCTTTGGGTTTAAAAGTGCTTCATCTATTAATTTTTCAAAATATTTTTTAAATCTCTCAATACTAGTTTCCTTGAAAAGAGCAGTATTATACTCAAAAGTTATTTCCAAACCATCCTCCAATTCAAATACTCTAAGTGTGAAATCGAACTTAGTTACGTCATAATCATAATTGTACTTTTCTACAGATACAACATCACTAAAAACATCTATTTCAGAAGATTTCACATACTCAAACATCACATTAAACAAAGAGTTTCTATCTGCTCTTTTGTTTTTTAAAGCCATAACTAAATCTTCATAAGCATATTCTTGATGTTCATAAGCTTCAATCGTTTTTTGGCTTACTTCCTTTAAAAAACCTATAAAAGATTTTTCTCCCTTCGGATAATTTTTAAGAATCAATAAATTTATAAAGGCACCTATAACACCATTTAAGTCCACATGTGATCTTCCTGAAACTGAAGACCCTATTACAATTTCTTCCTGATTACTAAGTTTAGTTAAAAATAAATTATAAACAGTAAGCAATACAATAAATAAAGTTGTATTCTCTTCTTTCGCTAAATTCTCTAATTTTTTCGTTTTTTCACTATCTAAAAATAATTGAACTTGTCTCCCTGCTTTTTTCGTGTCTTCAGCTTTGGTATAATCAATTGGTAACTCAAGAGAAGCTGGCCATTCATCAAATTGATTAATCCAATACTCTTTATTCTTATCTAGAATCTCTTGCCTATCATCCGATAACTGCCAAATCACATAATCTCTATATTGAATTTTTGGTTCTGCTAACTCTTTACCTTCATATATATTTATCAAATCATTTAGTAATATACCTGTTGAAACTCCATCAGATATGATATGGTGACAATCAATTACAAGAATATTTTCATTTTCTTCTACTTTAATTACACCTACTCGAATTAAAGGTAACTTACTTAAATCAAATGGTTTTATAAAATTCTTTATTACTTTATTCGGATTTTCACTCTTTTGAAAAACATCAATAGAGAACATAAAATCTTGAAGTACCTTTTGTTTTAAATCTCCTTTAACAAAATCAAATACAGTTCGTAAACTTTCATGTCGTTCAATTAGTTTTGTGAAAGCACCTTCTAGTTTATGAACATCCAAAAAACCTTTAACAGTGAGAAAAACAGGAGCGTTATAAGCTATCGATTCTTTATCATATTCATACTCATAAAACATTCTTTTTTGAGTTGATGATAAAGGATAGTACTCTCTATTATTTACAGGAGTTATAGACGAATAATTAACTGTCTCTGATTCTTTAATTAACTTACATATCTGTTTAATAGTAGGGTTTACTAATATTTCTTTTAATGGAACGTCCACCCCAAACTCATTTTTAATATTATTAATTAAAAAAATCATCTTAAGAGAAGCTCCTCCTAATTCAAAAAAGTTACTATTTACACCTATTGTTTCTGAACTTAAATTTAGTACTTCTGCCCAAATTTCAATCAGTTTATTTTCTGTTTTACTTCTTATTTCTTTCTTTTCTTTTTTCTCATTAATTTCTAGATCTAGAAGTGCTGTATGGTCAATTTTACCATTAGATGTTAGGGGAAATACTTTTGTAAACACATAATGAGACGGTACCATATAATCTGGTAGAAGTGAAAGTAAGTACTCACTTAGATCTAAAACCGTTATTGGCTCTTCAGATTGATAATATGCTATTAACTCTTTTACTCCATTTGTTTCTTTTACCAAAACAATACTGTTAAGTATTTTACTATGGGTATTTAGATGAAACTTAATATTTGAAAGCCCTATTATATGCCCTCGTAATTTTAACTGATTACCTCTTCTTTCTACAAACTCTAAACCACCATTGGATAATCTCTTTACCAGATCTCCTGTCTTATAAATATATGATTCAGGTTCAAATGGGTTTTCTACAAAGCTAATGCTTGTCTTCTCTTTATCGTTAAGGTAACCTAAACTTAAACTATCTCCAGCTATATAAAGTTCACCAACAATACCGACACCACTTAACCCCATATCTGAGTTCAACACATACGTTTTAGTATTCGTTTCTGATTTACCTATTAACACATTACTAACTGGTCTTTCATCTACATTATAATATGTTGCATGAATCGTAGTTTCAACAGAGCCATAACAATTTATTAGCTTCCCAGAACCTAAAATATCATATGCTTTTTGAACATGCTTCAAAGAAGCCTTTTCTCCTCCAAAAAGCAATTTACGTAATGTCAATAACCCTTCTATTTTAGAATCTACAAAAACATTGAAAATCGCTGTAGTAAAAAAAGCTACAGATATTTTATTATCTTTTATTACACCTGAAAGCTTTTCTATATCTCTAGTAATTTTTTGATTAATTAAATATAGTGTAGCCCCATTAAGTAAACTACTGAATATATCGAATATAGAACCCTCAAAAGCTATATTTGACCACTGAAGTACACGATCGTCTGTTAATACTTTAGTTGCTCCTTTTTCCTGTACAAGATTCACCACATTTTGATGATTTACTTTCACTCCTTTTAGGTTGCCTAAATTTTCAGGTTTATAAATAACACAAGCCATATCAATCAATCCAACCTCTTGAAAAACGGTATCACTAGATTGCATATTAATTTCATCTTTTTCAGTATCTAAAAAGATTATATTTATATTTTCGAAAGAGTTAAGTTCCCCTTTATTAGTAAGTATAATATTCAAATTAGCATCTTCTACCACGTTAATTATTTTGTTGGTCGAATATGAAGTATCAATTGGTACATAACCTCTTCCAGTTTTTAAAATAGCCAAAATTCCAATAATCATTTCGGTAGATCGATCTAAACAAAGACCAATTAATGAAGACTTATTTACATTAACTTTATTGATATATCTCGCTAACTTATTAGAGCGTTCATCCAGTTCTTTATAAGTTATCTTTTCATCTTCAAAAACTAATGCTACTTTATTAGGATAATTTTTAACTTGAGTTAAAAAAAGTTCTATAATAGTTTCATCTCTTTCATATTCTACCTCAGTTTTATCAAAACTAATCAATCGTTGATCAACTTCTTCTTGTGATAAAACATTTATATCCTTAATTAAAACAGAACTATCTAACAATACTTGATCTATAATATTTAAAAAATAAGACATGAAACGAGTAATCGTCTCTGATTTAAATAACTCATCTCTATAGGTTATATTTAACTTAAATCTGTTATTAAAATCTAATATTGTAAATAAAAGATCAAACTTTGCCTGAAAAAATAAATCCTCAAACAGTTCTACTTCTAATTCTGAATTTTCAGGTAATGAAACATCATTGATTGGTTGATAACCTAATATTACATCAAATAAAGGGTTTCTACCTGAGACTCTTTCTATATTTAACGTTTCTACTAAATTTTCATAAGGATACAATTGATGCTCTAAGTCTGCTAGATTATTCTTTTGTGTTTGCAATAAAAAATCTCTGAAAGTGAAATTACCTTCAATATTATTTCTTGAAGCTAATGTGTTTACAAAAAAACCTGTTATATCTTCTAAATCAACATGAGATCTTCCTGAAACCGCAGTACCAATTACTATATCCTTTTGATTTGTTAATTTATATAATAGTATATTGAAAAAAGTTAAAAACACTGTATATATAGTAACTCCTTCAGATTTAGAAATATTTTTCAAACCTTCAACATAATTATTGTTCAGTTCTACTGCATGGTTTTTACCTTCTATATTGAATTTTTTAGGTCTCGGATAGTCATAAGGTAATTCAAGCGTTGTAGTTTCTTTAGAAAACCTATTCAACCAGTATTTCTTATGTTTAGTTACTTCCTTTTGATATTCTTCTCCTTCTTCCCAAACCGCAAAGTCTTTGTATTGAATTCTAAGCTCAGGTAAATCTTCTTGACTATATAATAAGAAAAGTTCTTTTGCTAGTATAGAATTTGTAATTCCATCAGAAATAATATGATGAGTATCCATAATAAGAATGTGTTCTTCATCAGAAATAGATGTTAATCCTATTCTAAATAAAGGAGACTCATTTAAATTAAAAGGTTTTACAAAACAGTCTAAAAGTTCATATACACTTTTTATTTTTTCTATAGTAGAGATAGAGAATTGCACATCTGATAAAATTCGTTGTACTAATTCTCCTTCATTAAACTCAAATACAGTTCGTAAACTTTCATGTCGTTTAATTAATTGCTCGAAAGCTAATCTCAATTTCTCTGTATCTAAAGTTCCCTTTAAAATGGCAACCATAGGTACATTATATTCTATAGTATCTTTATTGTATTCATATAAATAATACATTCTTTTTTGAGAAGAAGATAAAGGATAATATGGTTTATTTTCAGCTACAGGAATTGATATATGATCTATTTTTAAAGACTTTGAAATAAGATTTTGAATAGTTGCTATACTAGGATTTTCAATAATATCTCTTGGAGAAATAACAACAGAAAACTCCTTATTTATTTTATTAACTAAAAAAACCATCCTAAGAGAGTCTCCTCCACAATTAAAAAAA
>NZ_QOCC01000024.1:0-108482 GCF_003318185.1 Tenacibaculum sp. E3R01
TCAGTAGTTCAATACTGTGGGGAATATTAGCTTGGAAAGACTCTATTAGTTGGTAATACTTTTGAATATAAGATTAGCAATCTATGTTATAAGAAGATCTAGTTGATTTTTTTGTCTTATTAAAGAAATTTATTTCAATATCTATTTGTTGAGTACCGTGAACTTTATCATTAAAACTTGTTTTTGATGTATATTCAATCCTATATTTTTTAAGAAAAGAATCTATTTCATATTTATCAAATTTTGCATTATGTAGTTTTCTTCTGTATTTTTTAATGTTATGATATGTTATTGTAAATATGCTAATACCAAGACTAATTATCAGAAATACAATTTCAATGGCATATCGGCTGTTTTCAGTAGACTTTAAAAGAGATATTCCATCAAATATAATAAAAGTTCCAATTGTTGAAAAAAGATAAAAACTTAAATGAATTGATATTTTATCTTTCTTTATAACTTCTAGTTCTATATTAACTGATTCTAATATTTGTTGTAAATCTTTGCTAAAATCAATTTTAGTACAATATATTTTAAAATCAGGTTTTTTATTTGTTAAACTACATATCAATCCATTTTTCAATTCCATTTGTTTATTTTTACATAAATCACAATGTTTTGAATAATTCATTAGATAGTTTATTGATTTTTTTAGTATAAGTATAGACGATAATAGTTTTCACGATACTATATAGATAGTATTTATTCTATACATTATTGCTTTTTTGTTGCCACTTCCAAGCTGATAGTAGAGCTTCCTCTAAACTTTTTTCAGCTTTCCAGTTAAGTTGTTCGTTTGCGTTTTTTGTACTTGCAAATGCACTAGTAACGTCTCCTTCACGTTTAGCAACAAACTTATAATTTAGATTTACACCAGTGCACTTTTCAAAAGTTTTAATAATTTCTAAAACCGAAGTGCCAATTCCAGTACCTATATTAAAAAAGTTAAAAGACTTTGTATTCTTTTTTTCTAATAGACGATTTAATGCAGCTATGTGTGCTTTTGCAAGGTCAACTACATGTATGTAATCTCGAATAGCAGTTCCATCAGGAGTTTCATAATCATTACCAAATATAGATAATTCCTTTCTTATCCCAGCAGCAGTTTGTGTTACATAAGGAATTAAATTTTGAGGGATACCTAAAGGTAATTCACCTATTTTAATACTTGGATGCGCTCCAATAGGATTAAAATACCTTAAAGCAATTGCATTCATAGCATAAGCTTTACAACTTTCTTTAATTATTTCTTCTCCAATTTGTTTAGTGTTTCCATATGGAGATTCTGCAGTTTTAATTGGAGCATTTTCAGTTATGGGTAACTCATCTGATTGTCCATATACAGTACAAGAAGAACTAAAAATCAAGTTGTCAATATTATTATCACGCATTCCCTGTAATAAGTACACTAAACTTCCAATATTATTTTCATAATAATCTAATGGATTTTGAACACTTTCACCTACAGCTTTAAACGCAGCAAAGTGAATAACACCATCAATTTTTTTATTTTTAAAGAAATCTAGAACATTAGATTTTATTTTTAGATCAAGCTTATAAAATTCTGGTTTTACTCCTGTTATTTCTGTAATATTATCTAAAACTTCAATTTTTGAGTTTGATAAATCATCAATAATAATTACTTTAAAACCAGAGTTTTGTAATTCTACTACAGTATGAGAACCAATGAACCCTAATCCTCCAGTAACTAAAATTTTTTTCATGACTTTATTTTTTGTGTGAATTTGTTTGCTATTATTTATAATTACTATGTAAAAAAATTATAACTAATAGCTTATCTGAATATTCTATTTACAAAGTTATAGCAAGTTCTTTTTATTTTTTGAAAAAAATAAAAAGAACTTAGCTTCAAATAAATCCTATTAAAAATGTAAACTATATCTTTTCTAATGATTTTTTTGAAGTTAAGTTCTTCCTCGATTGACAAATTAAATGGTTATTTTAAAAACTCAGAAACAGTATTAGTAATAAATACTAATTGTTCCTCATCTAATTCTGTATGCATTGGTAATGAAATTACTTCATCAATTAACTGGTTAGTTATTTTAAAGTCTTCTTCATTATATCGATCATCCTGATATGCTTTTTGAGCATGTAAAGGAACAGGGTAATAAATAGCATTAGGAATTCCATTATCTAGTAGGTGCTTATGTAGCTCATTACGCTTACCGTTTGTAACTCTAAAAGTGTATTGATGAAAAACATGTGTGGTAAAGTCACTAATAACTGGAGTTACAATACTTGAATTGTTAGCAAATGAATTTGAATAATACGAAGCAGCTTTTCTTCTAGCTTCACAATAATTATCTAGTAAAGGTAATTTTGTTTTTAAAACTGCAGCTTGTACACTATCTAAACGTGAATTAACTCCCACAACATCATGATAATAACGTTTATACATTCCATGATTTACCATTCCTCTTAATGTATGTGCTAATTCATCATCATTAGTGAAAATAGCACCACCATCACCATAGCATCCTAGGTTTTTTGATGGGAAAAATGAAGTAGTACCCACATGCCCCATAGTACCAGCTTTCTTTTTTGTTCCATCAGTAAAAGTGTAATCTGCACCAATAGCTTGAGCATTGTCTTCAATTACAAACAAATTATGCTCTTTAGCAATAGTTAAAATAGCTTCCATATTAGCACATTGACCAAACAGATGTACAGGAACAATAGCCTTTGTTTTTGGAGTTATAGCTTTTTTTAGAGCTTCAATGTCTATGTTGTAAGTATCAAGTTCAACGTCAACTAATACAGGTGTTAATTTAAGTAAACCAATAACTTCTACAGTTGCAGCAAAAGTAAAATCAACAGTAATAACTTCATCACCAGGTTGTAATCCTAATCCCATCATTGCAATTTGCAAAGCATCAGTTCCGTTAGCACAAGGAATAACGTGTTTAACGTTTAAATACTTTTCTAAGTCGGCCTGAAATTCTTTAACATAAGGCCCATTAATATAAGCTGATGAATTTAAAACTTCCTGAATTGACGTATCAACAACGTCTTTTATTTTTTGATATTGACCTTGTAGATCAACCATTTGTATTTTTTTCATTGGTAGAATGAATTTTTATAATTACAAAAATACAAACAATCTTTTATTGTTTTTACTAATTATATATTAATACAAGTAATGTTAGCAGATATGGTGTTTTTAAGCAACAAAGATTAGAATGCATCGTTGTTGTTACAAAAGAATAATTCGAATATTTTTATACTGTTTTTATGAAATTATTAAAGCATAAAATAACGTTTAAGGTTTTAATGGGATATATAATTCTGGGGTTTCTAGCAATTATTTCTGGAGCATTATTGTTTTCTGAAATTAAAACCTTTATTTATATTCAAGAAGAGGGTATTGCTGATAAAAAAAGAATACTAAAAACAAGTAGTTTAATTGCTAGTATTTATGAAAACGAAAATCTAGGGAGAGCAGCTATCCAATTAAATTCTGCAAAAAAAATTAATGAGTATACTACAGAAAATAAATTATTGTTGTTAAAAATTGATTCACTTAATTTTATAATAGAAAATGCTATGCAAAAGAGTATTTTAGATAGTATAAAATTAGGCATCAATAAAAAGTATAAAAATATAACTAGTTTATATAGAATTTCTAGAAGAAATAATTCTGATAAATCTATAAATGAAGCTATCAATAAACTTAGATCTATAGATACTCTTTTGGGAAAAATTACGACTAAAGAGTTTGTTGAAAACTCAAAGTTTTTTGATAAAAGCACAAAACAAAGTTTAGAAGAGTATTTTAAATATATTAATAGTTTTGATGATGATAATAAAGATAAAAATATAAATCAGAAAGAAATAGATTCATTAGTATCTATTTCTAAAATAATACTACAAAAAGCTCAAAAGCAGAGTAATAATAAAAAGAAATTTTTACGAGTAAAAGAAAAAGAGCTAGTAGAGAACGATTTAATAATCTCGAGAAAGCTTATAGAGGTGCTTAATAGTTTAGAAAAAAGCATCATTTCTTATTCAAGTAATATTCATAATCAACATCAAAAAATGTTAAGTAGAAGCAAGAATATTATTCTATTAGCTGGTGGAGTTAGCTTTATTATAATCGTTTTCTTTTCATTTATTATACTAAATGATTTTTGGAAGAGTCAACATTATAGAATAGAGTTAGAAAATGCAAATATTAAAACGTCTTCACTTTTAAAAAGTAGAGAACAATTAATTTCAATGGTAAGCCATGATTTAAGGACTCCTTTAAGTACAGTAATTGGTTACAGTGAATTATTACAAAAGTCAATAAACAATACTAAAGAAAAGAATCAAGTAACTCATATACAAACTGCCTCAGTGTATATGAGAAAGTTAGTGGAAGATTTATTAGAGTTTTCAAAGCTTGAAAATGGAGAAATAGGTATTGAGTGTATTCCTTTTAACATAGAAAAGCATTTGAATGAAGTGTTTGAAAATGCTAATAACTTAATAAAAGAAAAACCCGTTAAAATTATTTTAAAATCCGATAAAGCTTTTAATAAGAATATATTGAGTGATCCTTTTAGAATAAAACAAATCCTTTATAATTTAGTAACTAACTCTTGTAAATTCACAAACAATGGCGTTATAAAAATTGAAGCTAAACTTCAAACTATAAGTCATAAAAAATATTTAGAAGTTACAGTTAGTGATACTGGATTAGGAATAGATGAAAGTGAGCAAGAAAAAATATTTAAGCCTTTTTCACAATTACAATTAAATGAAAAAGGGAAAAAAGGATTTGGTTTAGGCTTAACTATTTCTAAAAAACTTACAGAATTATTAGGAGGAACTTTAACTTTAAAAAGTAATTTGGGTGAAGGAAGTGTTTTTATTTTAAAAATCCCAATACGATTTTCAGAAAATACCTTACCGAAAGAAAAGAAGCAACCTATAAAATTTAAAAATAAATTAAAGGCTATAGTTGTAGAAGATGATGTAACTATAAGAGAGCTTTTAAAGAATATTTTTGAGCAATTAGGGATACAAGTTGTTCTATTTACTAACGGACAAAATGCTCTTAAAAGTATTAATGAATTAGTATATGACTTTGTTTTAACAGATATACAACTTCCAAAAATGAATGGAATACAATTTATGGAAACGCTAAAAAAAATGAGTTCGTACAAGCAGCAACCAATAATAGCTATGACTGGTAGAGCGAGTTTTTCTAAAAAAGAATATATAGAAATTGGTTTTTCGGATATATTATTAAAACCATTTTCAATGGTTAAATTAGAGTGCTTGATTCAGAGTTTTTTTAGTGAAAAAGATCTAGAACCACCAAGCAAATTAAAACTGAAAACTTACAGCTTTCTGTCCTTGAAAGAATTTCTTAATAATGATGAAACAGAAGTAAAAAATATGTTAGCTCTTTTTTTGAAGGAGACAAAAAAAAATAGTGCAAATTTAGAAAAGGCTATTAGTGAAGAAGACATAGTTAGTTTTAACAATGTCAGTCATAAAATGTTAAGTATGTTTAAACAAATTGAAGCAACTGATATTGTAGAATTCTTAGAAGCTTTTGAAACAACCACAAGAATAAATGATTCTATATATGAAAATTTTAAAGCAAATTTGGAATGCTTTGTTTTAGAACTTGAAAATTACCTCAATTAAGGTTGTATTCGTTTATTTTATTATAGAGAGTTTTTCTTGTAATGTTTAAAAGTTTAGCGGCCTTAGTTTTATTATTTCCTACTTTATTCAAAACTTTTAAAATAAGTTTCTTTTCATTTTCTTTTGTAGAGAATTTAATTGAAGTTGATTTTTCTTCCTCCACATATATTAATTCATCAGGGAGTGTATGTTTTTCTATGATTTTAGTTTGAGTTAGAAGTGTAGCTCTTTTAATTATATTTGATAATTCTCTTAGGTTACCTGGCCAATGATAAGATTGAAATATAGTTAAAACCTGTTGTGAAAAACCAATAACAGATTTGTTAAGTTGTTGATTGGCTTTGTTAAGAAAAAAGTCAGCATATAAAATTAAGTCATCGTTTCTATCTTTTAAACTAGGTGTTTTAATAGAAAACTCATTAATACGATGATATAAATCTTCACGAAAATCACCCTCTTCTACAGCTTTTAATAAGTTTTCATTAGTTGCTGTGATTAATCGAATATTTACAGTTATTTCTTCACTGCTTCCTACAGGTTTTATTTTACGCTCTTGTAAAGCGCGTAATAATTGTATTTGATTTTCATAGCTTAAGTTTCCAATTTCATCTAAAAAAAGAGTTCCATTGTTAGCTGCTTCAAAGTGACCAGTTTTATGGTTAGTAGCGCCAGTAAAAGCACCTTTTTTGTGTCCAAAAAACTCACTGGAAGCAATTTCTTTAGGAATAGCTCCACAATCTACAGCTATAAATGGGTGATTTTTTCTTGTACTTTGTTTATGAATAGTTTTAGCAACAACTTCTTTACCAGTACCACTTTGACCGTTAATAAGTACAGACATGTTAGTTGGTGCTACTAAATCAATATACTCATATAAAGCTCTTGAAGCTGAACTAATACCTTTGATAAATTGAGTGTTGTTTTCTCCTTTTTCTTGTATTAGTGTTTTGGTTATTATATTTTTTTTTGATTTTTCTTCTAAAGCATTTTTTATTACTTCAATAACTTCATCAGGGTTAAATGGTTTAGAAACATAATCAAAAGCACCTTGTTTCATTGCTTGAACAGCTGTTGAAACTTCAGCATAACTTGTCATTAGTACAACAGGAATGTTATTGTTTTTTTTTACTTGTTTTAAAAAGTTAATACCATCACCATCGGGAAGACGAAGATCTGTAAAAATTAAATTGTAGGAGTTTTTTTTTAATAAAGTAAAGGCATTCTTAATAGTATAACTAATGTCAACGATGTATTGGTTACGTTCAAGAAAATGTTTTAACATTTTTGAAAAAGTAATATCGTCTTCAATTAATAAAATCTTGTTCATAAAATGGTTGTACTCTTATTAAGTTAGTGAGGTTTACTCTTTATAGAATAAAAAAAAGAGCGTTTTATTTAAAACGCTCTTTTTAAGAGAAAATTGAAAGGAAAACAGAAAATTATTTTTTAAGATTACTTATCTCTTTTTCATCTAACCAATTACCATCTTTATCAGCATAAATAATTTTTATTTCTTTATTAATACTAAGTTCTAGTTTGTATTGATTGTGTTGATTAATATATGCTTTATTTACTTTTGCTGTAGTAAAATCCTTTTTTAGAGCTTTATTTAAAGCAGAAGGCAATTTATCTAATGAGATTTCTTTAAAAGAATCGTTTTTAAAACAATATGTGGTGTTTGTAAGTGGTGTTTCATTATTAGTAATAGCATATGACGAAACTGTTCCTGCAAAAATAGCTGTAGCTAAAATTAATTTTTTCATGACTTAAATAGTTTATAATTATTATTTGCATTAGATATTGAAATAAACATGCCATCGTATTTTAAGATTACTTCCAGAGTTTTTAATGTATTGTATTTCAGCGCTTTGTTTTTTATTAGGTGTTTTTTTGCTATTTATACTTTGTGTACAAAGTGTGTATTATAAAATTATGAGTGTGTAAAAAATACACTGTTAAAACCCAAGCTAAAAAGTTAAGACGTATAATAAACAAACTAAATTTCTTTTATATTTGATGAAAAACAGATTTATGACTGTGTTTAAAAAATTATTAAAGGTAATTTTAGTTTTATTGATTTTACTATTTATAGGGATTTGGTTGTTTACCAATAGTTTAAAGCCTGTGTATAATGGTGAAGTAGCTTTAGCCAACATATCTGAAAAAGTAACAGTATATTATGATGAAGTTGGAGTTCCACATATTAATGCTGAAAATGAAAAAGATGCCTATAAAGCTTTAGGGTATGTTCATGCACAAGATAGATTGTGGCAAATGGAACTAATAAGAAGAATAGCTGCGGGTAGATTATCTGAAATTTTTGGAAAAGAATTATTACGAGTTGACACGTTTTTTTCTGGATTAGGAATTGAGGAAGCAACAAAAAAAACAATAGAAAGATTAGATAAAAACTCACAATCATATCAATTAACACAATCATATTTAGATGGAATAAATCAATTTATGCAAGAAGGAGCAACACCTTTAGAGTTTTATATGGTAGGTGTAGATAAGGAAAAGTACACTTTAAGTGATATTTATAATGTGTATGGTTATATGGCGTTTAGTTTTGCTGTTGCTCATAAAACAGATCCTTTATTAACTGAAGTGAAGGAAAAATTAGGAGATGCTTATTTCGATGAACTTAATGGAGCTACGTTTGATAATTTAACAGTTATTAAAAACGAAAAAAATCCTGAATTAAAAGCTAGTTTTGCTAAAGCAATTAATACTTTATTAGAAAAGCTACCAGTATCTCCATTTATTGGAAGTAATTCATGGGTCATTGGACCGGAAAAAACTAAAAATGGAAAAGTGATTTTTGCTAATGATCCACATATAGGGTTTTCTCAACCTTCTGTATGGTACCAATCCCATATTAAAACGCCTAGTTATGAAATGTATGGTTTTAATTTAGCATTAACTCCATTTCCTTTATTAGGTCATAATAAAGATTATGCTTACGGATTAACAATGTTTGAAAATGATGATGTAGATTTTTATTATGAACAAAATAACCCAGATAATGCTTTAGAATATAAAACACCTTTAGGTTATGAAAAGTATAAATTGATAAATAAAACCATAAAAGTTAAAGGAGAAAAAGACACTACATATCAAGTAAAGGTTAGTAAGCACGGTCCAATAATGAATGGATTGATTGAATTTCTAGATGATACTCGTCCTATAGCTATGCAGTGGGTTTATACGAAGTTAAATAATGAGTTATTAGATGTTTCTTATGAAATGTCTCATGCTAACTCTTTATCTGATTTTAAAAAAGGAGCTAGTAAATTACACGCACCTGGATTGAATATTATGTATGGTGATGCTAAAAATAATATAGCCTGGTTTGCATCAGGGAAGTTATATAAATACAGAGACAGTTTAAATACTAAATTAATTTTAGATGGTGCTTCTGGAGAAGATGAGATATTGAGTTATTTGGATTTTGAGGAAAACCCTCAAGCAATAAATCCAAAAAACAACTATGTGTATTCAGCAAATAATCAACCAGATTCTATTGCTGGAATGCTATATCCTGGTTATTATTTACCTGAAAATAGAGCAAGAAGAATAGAGAATTTACTAGATGCTAAAAATGATTTCACAAAAGAAGATGTAGCTAAAATGATATATGATGTAACTTCAGTAACAGCTCCTGAAGTTATTGGTCATTTGATAAAAAGCATTGATAAATTTAAATTATCTCCTAGTGAAAAAAAAGCACTACAAATATTAAAAGCATGGAATGGGGTATTTGAAAAAGAACAAGTAGCTCCAGTTGTTTATAATCGCTTATGGTATGAGTTTGTACAAAATACTTTTAAAGATGAAATGGGAGATGCTTTAGAGCAATTTGTAAGTACTCCTCTTGAAGAAAAAGTAGTAGCAAGTCAAGTAAAAAAGAAAGTATCAGTTTGGTGGGATGATATTACAACGAAAGATAAAATAGAAACAAAGGAAGAGATAGTTACGAAATCATTTAAGAAAGCAATACTGTTTTTACAAAATCAATTAGGAGAAAATGTTGATGATTGGAGATGGGAAAGAGTAGCATCTGTAGAATATGAGCATGCTATAGGTAAAGCAGGAGGGCTTTTACGTAAGCTGTTTAATGTAGGTCCTTTTAAAACTATAGGGGGCGACCAAGTAATTAACAATCAGATTTATAAAATTGATAGTACTGGATATTATAAAGTAAGTGCTGGGCCATCAACTAGAAGAATTATTGATTTTTCAGATGTAGAAAACAGTATGGCTATTTTACCAACAGGGCAATCAGGAAATGTATTTAGTTCGTACTATAAAAATCAAGCACAGAAATATTTAGATGGGAAGTTTGTAAAAATGAAATTGAATCAACAGGAGATACAGAAGAGTGAAAATGTGTTAATTTTTATACCAAAGAAATAAATTATAGCCCAATCATAATAAAAATATGATTAGGCTATAAAATTAAATCTTTCTTAACTTTATAATTCCAAATAGTAATAAAAGGAAAGTAATTATAGTGATTGGAAGTATGTTTTTTACCCAAGAAGTAGAGCTATTCTTTTTGTAAATTTCAGGTGTAAAATTATTCCAATTAACGCTATTTGCTGAATTTTCATCAAATATTTTTGGATAAAATTCTAAACGTAGTTTTTCATGAAATTCAGTGGTTGCATTTAAAAAACTTATATGATTAGTAAGGCTTGTTCCAGCAATATCATTCATAACTAACTGAGTTTGCATAGGAGGGAAAAACTGTGCTATTTGTTTACTTAGTTTTTCTCTTTTAAGTATTTTTTCGCGTAAGGAGTTGCTTTCTTTTTTTGACTCATCATCACCCATTTGCTGCATTGCATAATACCACAACCAAGAAAAACCTTTTTCCTGTAACTTATAATCTGAAAATTGAGGATAATGTGCATAAAACTTATCTAAAGTTTCTTTTTTATCGGTATCCCATTTTTTGTGATATCCGTCTCTTTGCTTAATAGTCATTGTAAATGCTTCATCTACTGGATATTTGTTTGTTATATAATTGTTTGCCAAAACTGGTAAAAAAACTACTAAAAGTAACCAGCTACATAGTAATACAATTGCATTTGTATTTGAAGATTTTCTAAACATGATTACAAAAAAACAAATGGCAAACCAAAATGAAATATACAAGTAGCTAATTATAATAATCTTTAGAAAATTTACACTAAAAGAAATTTCTAAAATAATCTTAGCGAATAAAAAAAGTAACCCTAAAATAATAAAAACGAAACCAATTCTTATAGAGAATTTCTTTAACAAAAAGTTGAATGATGATTTTCCTTGAATAGTAATCATTTTCCAAGTTCCTTTTTCTATTTCTTCCGATAAAATATTGAAATTTAACGCGATAATAATTAGTGGGAAAAGAAAAATAATGAGAAAACTAATGTCTAAATTCCCAACAAGTAAACGCATTGGATTTACTAAGTCAGTATTGTACTTTTGGCCTTCTAAGTTTAAAATAGTAACATTTTGTATATGAGAATTCAAATCACTTTGGCCAATAGATATTCCAGCTAAAGAACTTACAGGATTGATGTAAGAAAACTTTAAATAATATAAAAGTAATCCTAAATCGTTTTTATGAAGATTCGTCTGTATTTTAATATGTTTTTTTTGTTCAATTTTGGCTTTGGCAATTACTTCTTGTTTTTGTGTTAAAAATTGTTTTCCTGTTCCTATACTCAAAAAACCTAAAACCATTAAGATTCCAAAAGCTAATACTACTATTTTTGACTTAAAAAAATGCTTAATTAATAAAGAATACATGGTTAAATAATTTTAAAACGTTTAGAATACTTAGTGATTAAAATTAGTACAAGTAGTAACCAAAAAAACAATGTAGAAATAGCTAATAATTGATTTTTTATGATTTTCTGAATCGGAATATACCTATAACTAAATTTAGGAGCAGATTTCCAATAGGACCTATCAATAACATTAATTTTCCCTTCACTGCTTGTTGCTTTATTACTAATAAATTTCATTTGAAGTTTATTCATGTATTGCGATTGCTTGTATCTATATTTTTCTGTTTGAGATAAGAAATTTACATAGGTGTCAAAATCAGTCCCAGAAAAGCTCATTGACAAATTTTTAATCGCTAAGTATGGATTCAATAATACCAATCCATTAGAGATGCTATTTTGTTTTTTATAAGTATTTATCAATTTTTTATGTTGATTGTTATAAATTGTAGACGATTGTTCTTCTCCTTTACTCATTACAAACCCACTATAATTAAAAGGTAAATCTTTTATGTTTGTAACTTTATGTACCTTTAAAACTGAATCACGGAGTGAATTGAAATATGGATCATCAGGATCATGACTATCACCAATTTTAGAAACTTCTTCTTCAATAGCAGCTTTAAATTCAATTTTTGAAAGGTTTGGATATATTGAATTTCCTACAACTTGTGCCATTTTAGGAACGATAATGAAAAACAATAACCAAACACTTAATAAACTTAAGAGTGCTTTGTTTGAGTTTTGACTCTTTCCTGAGAATACTACAGTTACACAACATAAAATCATGTAAAACAGAATATAACTAACGGTTATTAACAATGATCTTGTAGTTATTGCACTATTGATTGTATCATTTTCTATAAAAGAAATTCCCCATAAAGAAAATAAAGATGGTAAAAAGAAAAGTGAAGAAACTAAAAATAATCCTAAAGATTTCCCTAAAAGTATTTCTTTAATACCAGCCCCCTGAATATAAATTATTTTAATCGTTCCGTTTTCTTTTTCTGAAGTAATTGCAGCGTATCCCAAAAAGAATATTATTAAAGGTAGAATTAGCTGTAATAACATGGTGATATTTAAATCACCAAAACGAACTAAGCCTGTAGATAAACTTGCTTCAGAAAAATTTGCTGTATTCTGCCTATGAGATTCTAAAAAAATAGAATTACCTGTAAAACTTTCTAGTCCAGAATCAAAAATACTTAATGGATGTTGTGCCCTAAAAACGAATGACCCAAAATGTGCCATTCTATGTGGATGTTTGTCTGGATTTTCATCCCAACTTTTTCTTGAAGATTCTTGATGATGTTCTACTGAATGATGCTTTTTTTCAAAAGCGGCCCAACTATTAGCAGTAACATACCCTAAAACTGCTAAATAAATAAATAAAAGCACTAAAAGACCTTTAGTAATAAAGGTCTTTTTAAAAAATTGCTTTGCTATTAAAATAACAAGTTTACTTTTCATGGTAATTAAAATTTATAGGTAGCATTTAGCATGAAGTTTCTTGGAGCTCCTGGACCTAATCTTGAAGGATTCAAACCTCCTAACCAATAAGTATTGTTAAATAAATTGTTTACTTTAAGAGTTAATTGCATACTTGTATTATTGGGTTTGTAATATACAGCGGCATCAAAAACAGTGTAATCTGGTAATAATACTCTATTAATAGCATATGTAGGGTTGTACCAAGTATATCTTTCATCTACATATTGGGCACCAAAACCGATTCCAATACCTTTTAAAGTTTCATTCTTAAAATTGTAACGTCCCCAGAAGTTTGCATTATGCTTTGGAGCTCCTCCTATTCGTGCTCCAATAAATTCAGGTATTGCATCTTCTACAATTTTAGCATCTGTATAACCGTAAGAAACTGTAAGTTGAAAATTTGATGTTATATAACCAGAAACATCAAATTCAAATCCTTTACTACGTTGCTTACCTCTTGTTGTTAAATTATCTAAATCATAAGTATTACCTAATAAGATATTTTTTTGAGTAATATCAAACAAAGCAATGTTTGCAAATATTCTACCATTTAAAAATTCTCCTTTTGCACCAATTTCTTTTAAACTACTTTCTAGTGGATCGAACCTGCTTGGTGAAGCCGCCCAAAAGAAACCTTCTGCTGTTGGCGATAATGAAACTGTATTTGTGTGAGGTTGGAAACCTTCTAAATAAGTTCCATATGCACTAATATTGTTAGTGATTTCATAAGTTAAACCAATTCTTGGTACAAATGCATTTGTTTTAAATTCTTTTTCATCCGCTTTATAATTAAAAATATCAGAAAACCATTCATATCTTAAGTTTATTAATGCGGAGAATTTTCCAATCTTAAATTGATTTTGAATGTATATTCCATCTGATGAATTTAAATTTGCAGGAATTGTTAATTCAGAAAGATTGTAAGCACTTGTGTTTCTTGCACCGTTAAAAGGGTTTTCTAAATCAAAATGAGGAACAGCAGGGACTGGCATTGTTACACCATTTACAACCATTTGTTGAAAGTTAGCTGCGTTACTTGGGTTAAAATTTGCTTGACCACCACTAACTGTTAAATAGCGTCTTGCTCTATTGAATCCTGCTCCAATTTTTCTTTCCCAACGTGAAGCATCATAACCAATCAATATTTTATTAGTAATGTTTCCTGCTTTAATATCGTAATTAAAATATGCACTAAAGTTATCTGTTTCCCAAAACTGTTGTCTTTTATCATATCTCATTCTTGCAAGTGTAGGAATTATAGTACCATTAATGTCAACAGCTGAACCGTCTATTCTGTGTTCAGCTAAATCTTCATCCCAAGTTTGCTTCATATATTGAGCATTAAAACCAAAGTTTTCAGAAAACTTTTTATTGAAGCTAGCCATAAATGTTAGCTCTTTTGTTTTGTAATGGTCGTTTGATGCGCCAACATTCATTGTAATAGGTGTACTATTGATATCATACTCACCATTTATTGCTCCAAAAATTGGCTGACCTCTATCTAAATTACCTTCGGCATTGTTGTAAATCAATTCTACATTAAATGAAGTGCTTTCATTAGGTATGTAACTTAAAGAAGGAGAAAATAAAATGGCATTGTTGTTTACAACATCTCTAAATGAATCTGCTTCTTGAAAAGCTGCGTTAACACGATATAATAATGTTTTTGACTCGTTTAGTGGCCCAGTAAAATCTGCGGTAGCTCTAATTGTACCAAAACTTCCAGTAGCTAAAGAAACTTCACTACGTTTTTCTAATAATGGTTTTTTTGTAACCATATTCACAGTTCCTCCTGGATCAGAACTAGAGAAAGTTACAGAAGAAGGTCCTTTGATAACTTCTACACGTTCTAAATGTGATGTTATTGGTTGTAAAAAGTAATACTGACGAGTACGCATACCGTTAACTATTTGACCATCATCAGCCTGAGTAATACCTCTAATATTGTAGTGATTGTATAAGCCAGTAGCAGATACATTACTTACTGTTTTTACAGCATCTGGTAATTGAAAAGCTAAACGATCAGAAATAAGTTCTTTAGTTACACTAGCTACAGCTTGTGGTAGTTCTTTATTTTTGATAGCTATTTTAGTTGCTGAAAAAGAATAATCACTGTTATAATCTTTTCTTGTTCTACCAATTATTTCAACCGATTGTAAATACTCATTAGATAAAGCTAGTATTATTTTTCCTAGGTCATAATTTTGTTTTGATGTAATTGTTATTTCCTGTTGGTAAGTTTTGTAACCTACATAAGATATTTGAATAGTATGCAATCCACCTTTTTTTGTTTCAAGATAAAATTTTCCGTTAAGGTCAGATGCAGTATGAGTTTTGTTATTGTTTTTGCTTACTATAACTGTAGCTCCATAAATAGGTTGCTTATTGGCATCTATTAGAACTCCACTAATTTTAGATTGTGAGTAGGCTATTTGATACACGCAAAATGTTATTGCGAATAGAATTAATTTATTAATTTTCATGTTGCTATATTTAAAAGGAATTATTTTATATTGTTTTGATGTATAATTCTTGTAATTGTTGTGCGTTAATAGTTGAAGTTTCAGCTGTATGAACTATTGTGCCTTGTTTCATGATACCTATTCTAGATCCTACATTTACCGCATTAAAAATATCATGAGTAGCCATAAGGATCCCTACTCCATTTTTAGCAAGTTTTTTGCAGATTTCTGTAAAATCAAAAGAAGCTTTAGGATCTAAACCAGAAGTAGGCTCATCCATTAAAATATATTTAGCATTTTTAGATAATGCAATAGCAATACCCACTTTTTGACGCATCCCTTTTGAATAAGTAGCTAACTTTTTTCGATGAGCCTCTTCTTGAAGTCCAACGGTGTTTAAAAAAGTAATTAACTCCTTTTCTGAATATTTAAAACCAGCTAATTGACTAAAGAAGTTTAAATTCTCCAGCCCAGTTAAATTTCTATATAACTGAACTATTTCAGGTATATAAGCTATGTTTTTTCTTACGTTACTATTATTAAGAGAAGAGCTGTTGTTTATAGTAGCGGTTCCTGACGTTGGTTTTAATAGTCCTAAAAAAATATTAATGGTGGTTGTTTTACCAGCACCATTTTGCCCTAGTAGGCAAAATATTTCTCCTGGAGCTACTGAAAAATTTAAATCTTTTAGTGCATGTTTATCCCCATAGCACATAGATAGGTTTATGGCTTGTAGCATTGAGTAGGTTTGTGTAATAATTTGTTTTGTGAAAAGAATTTCCTAGATTAAAAAGCGAATAAAAAATATTCTATATATACTTAATAAGTAAAAGTTTGATTACATATTAATTGCTTTATAAAAGGAATGGTATATTATAAGTAAAATGGTGGTGCTCTCGAATTTTCAGCTCCTATAAAGGAAGTTGTAAAATGTGAATTTATATAGTATACATTTAATCTTTGATAAAAAGTATTTATAAAATATTGTTGTTTATCAATATTCGTATATAAATTGTTTAGATTTAAATAACAGAAAGAGCACTCGTTTTCAGAATCGCTAACTTTAACAATATCTTTAGAAGATGTAACTTTTGTTGAATTGTGATGAAAAAAAGAGTGAAAAAAAACAGATAGGTGCATCATTATCATGAGTCCTAAAAAAAGTTTGCCTACTATTTTTTTGTGTTTTTTCACATGGCAAAGATATACATTTTTTCTTCTAACGCAACTTTGTTGCTTAATTGTGGTTTTAAAATTTTATCCGAACTGATTTTTGGTGTTAAAAACTTAAATTTTTTTATAAACTTCGTCAAAAGGTATTCTAAAGCGTTTTCCATAAACTCCTTCAGGTTTTCTAATACCACAAGAAACAATCATGTTGATTTCTGCACTAACTGGTAGACCTAAAACACGTTTTATACGCCAAGTATCTGAACCTTCCATAGGGCAAGTATCATACCCTTCTGAAGCCATTGATAACATAAAAGTTTGAGCAGCTAAACCACAAGTTTTATGAGCAACAATTCGCATGTCGCTGTTTTTAACTTCACGATATATTGGTTTAAATAGTCCTGTAATTAAAGTTAACAGGTATTTAAATATGCCTAAAATTCCGAAGAAATCAAAATATACAAATGGAATGAGTTTTCCATAATAGTTTCTTGCTACTTTTTCTCTACTACTTTGTTTGGATTTTGGAGTGTTTTTCCCAAAGGCTTCATCCATAAAATCTAAATTAGCTTTTGCGCGTTTCCTCCATAAATCTTTTCTAACTACAAAAACAACTAATTCTTGTGCTGTTTTTGCGGCGTTTTGATTAAAACACAATGGAGCTATTTTTGTAATAACCTCTTTAGAGGTTATATGATAAAACTCCCATAGTTGCATGTTACTGCTAGTAGGAGCTAAGCTAGCTTGTTCTATACATTTTTTTACAATAGAAGAATCAATTGTTTTGTTTTCATCATATATTCTTACAGAACGGCGATAATTAATAGCTTCTGATACTGTTTTTTGTTGTGTCATAATAGGGTTATCCAAGTTTCATTAAAGCTTTAAGTTGTTTTAATTTTCCTTTATATGGAGCATATCGAGTAGGAATATCTAACCATGTGCCTCTTGTTACTATTCCTTTTTTATGAGAGAAAGTGTCAAATGTTTGTTTTCCGTGGTAGCCTCCAATTCCACTTTCACCAACTCCACCAAAAGGTAATCTGTTATTTGCAAAATGTACAGTAGTATCATTTACAGTACCTCCTCCAAATGAATAACGTTTTATGATTTTTTTAGCAAAAGAATTACGATTAGTAAATACATATAATGCTAAAGGTTTGTCATAATTAGAAGTAATTTTTTCAATATCATTTTCATTTTCATAAGAAATAACTGGAAAAATAGGTCCAAAAATTTCACCTTTCATACACTCACTATCTAAGCTAGGTTCATCTAACAAGGTAGGTGAAATATAGTTGCTATCTTTATTGGTTTCACCACCAATTAATACCTTTTCATTGGTTAACATTTTAGCTAAACGATCAAAATTTCGAGCATTTACAATACGAGGGTAATCTAGAGATTCACTAGGATTATCACCATAAGCTTTTGATATTTCTTCTTTAAAATAACGAACAAAACTATCTTTAACAGTTTTATGAATTAATAAATAATCTGGAGCAATACACGTTTGTCCTCCGTTAATAAATTTACCCCATACAATTCGTTTAGCGGCTAATTTAATATTAGCTGTGTCATCAACAATACATGGGCTTTTACCTCCCAGTTCTAATGTTACGGGAGTTAAGTGCTCAGCAGCTGCTTTAGCAACAATTTTTCCAACAGGAACACTACCAGTAAAAAAGATATAGTCCCAACGTTGTACTAATAATTCCTGAGCAACTGGTACACCACCTTCAACAACAGTAACATGGTTGATGTCAAAAACATTTTCAATAATTTCTTTAGTTATTTTACTTGTATTAGGTGTTAATTCTGAAGGTTTTACAATAATTGTATTTCCAGCAGCTATAGCTCCAATTAAAGGAGAAAAAGCCAATTGATATGGGTAATTCCAAGGAGCAATAATTAAAACCGTTCCATAAGGTTCTTTGTATATCTTAGCAGAAGAGGGAAAGTTTAAAATAGAAGGTAAAACCCGTTTAGGTTTACTCCAAGAATGAATATTTTTAATAGTCATCCTTAATTCAGAAATCACAATAGAGATTTCTGTCATTACTGCTTCGTATTCCGGTTTTTTAAAATCATCGTACAAAGCTTTAATAATTTCACGTTCTCTTTTTATTAATTCTTTTAATAAGCGCTTTAAGATATTTTTTCTAAATGCTATATCTTTAGTTTGTTGGCTTGTAAAGAATTTTCTTTGATGCTGAATAAGTTGAGGGATGTTCATTTTGCTTAGAGTTCTTCTAGTTTTTTATTCATTAATTTGAACCATAATGGAGGAAATAGAGCTAGTAGCATCATTCCAGGATAACCCGTAGGCATTTGTGGGCTTTCAGGTAATGATTTTAATAATTGGTAATGTTTACTTCCATTATAATGATGATCTGAATGTCGAGATAAATTAAACAACATTGTTTTCCCGATTACATGATCAGAGTTCCAGGAATGTGTTCTTTTAACACGCTCATATCTTCCTCTTTCGTTTTTCTTACGTAATAGTCCGTAATGTTCAATATAGTTTACAGTTTCAAGTAATAAAATTCCTATTATTGCTGTGATTAAAAATATAAGAAGCATTTTTAATCCTAAGAAAAAGAATAAGCTACCTAGTAAAATAATATTACAAAAAGTATAGATTAACATTCTGTTTTGATAGTGAAACCAGCTTTTTTCTGAGTTTTTTAATCGTATGCTTTCTGTTTTCCAAGCCTGATAATAACTTTGAAAATGAGAGCGAAACCAAAAGAGGTAAATTATTTCATTTTTTCTTGCAGTAGCTGCGTCTTTAGGGGTTGCCACATTAAAATGATGACCAGCATTATGATAAGGTAGAAAGTGAGTATTTAAAGAGGTTAGTAATAAAACTTCTCCTAAAAATTCATCAAACCTATTATTTCGATGACCAAGTTCATGGCCAACATTGATACCTATAACACCACACATTAATCCCATAGCAAAAACTCTACCAATAGTATCTGTAAATGTAAGGTTAGGATCTTGCATTATAATAAAGAACCATCCTAAAAAGAATAACTGCAAAGGAACGGTGAAGTATAAGATGCCAGTATATATCTTATTTTCTTTTTCTATATCTTCTTGATCTTGTGTGAGGTTTTTTTTATCTGGAGAAAAAAAAAGTTCCAAAAAAGGTACAAGCCCAAAAAATGTAATTAGTGGTAAAAAAGTAAATAAGCCATTTTGTGTAAAAGAAATATATACTGTTAGTGGTAAAACTAAAATAGATAAATACTTGAAGGCTTTCATTGTTGAAATTTGTCTAAATATACAAATTACATACAAGCATCCCAAATTGAATCTTTAGGTGTAGGTGCTACAACTTTAATAAAATCGTTATTTACAGGATGAATGAACTCAATTTTTCGTGCATGTAAATGAATACTTCCATCTTTATTACTTCTGTTAAATCCGTATTTTAAATCTCCTTTTATAGGGCTTCCAATGTTTGAAAGTTGCACCCTAATTTGATGGTGTCGACCAGTTTCTAAATCAATTTCTAATAAAGAGTAATTGTCTAAACGCTTAATGGTCTTATAATGAAGTATAGCTTTTTTGCTTTCCTTAATTTCTTTATCGTATGCTGAAGATTTATTGTTCTTTGGATTTTTTTTAAGGTAATTAATTAAAGTGTTACTTTCTTTTTTTGGTTGTTGTTTTACAACTGCCCAATATGTTTTTTTTATGGTTTTATCACGTAACATTTTATTTAATCGCTCTAAAGCTTTCGAAGTGCGAGCATAAATAATTACACCAGAAGTAGGTCTATCTAACCGATGAACCGTTCCTAAAAATACATTTCCAGGTTTGTTATATTTCTTTTTAATGTATTCTTTAACAACATCGCTTAGAGGTTTGTCTCCAGTTTTATCACCTTGAGTAATGTCTCCAGAACGTTTATTAACAATTATTAAATGATTGTCTTCGTGTAAAACTTCAAGGGTTTCTTTGGTTGAATGCATTTTGTTACTTTGAGGTAGCTACCAATTATTTAAAATCCTTAGCTACATCATGGTTTACCTGTTCAATAAAATTTAAAAACTCATCACGTCCAAGTCCAGTTGAAGATGAAGTTATAAATGAATTAGGAAGTGTTTCCCATGTGTTTAAAAGCTTCTTTTTATAAGAAGTAATTTGCTTGTTTAGTTTTGAGCTTCCTAATTTATCTGCTTTAGTAAAAACGATACAAAAAGGAATTTGATTTTGGCCAAGGAATTGCATAAATTCTAAATCGATCTTTTGAGGATCATGGCGGCTATCAATTAAAACAAAGGTGCATACTAGTTGTTCTCTTTCTTTAAAATAATTTTCAATAAAATATTGAAAGATTGTTCTTTTCTTTTTAGAAACTTTGGCATAACCGTATCCAGGTAAATCCACTAAAAACCACTCGTCATTAATTTTAAAATGATTAATAAGTTGAGTTTTTCCAGGTTTTCCAGATATTTTAGCTAAATCTTTACGCTCCATTAACATGTTGATTAATGAAGATTTACCTACATTAGATCGGCCAATGAATGCATACTCAGGAAGTCGATCTTTTGGGGCTTTAGTAACATTAGAGTTACTCATTATAAAATCAGCTGATTTGATTTTCATGTAAATAAATAGCTTGTTATATATTACGTTTTGTTAACCACTCTTCTAAAAGACGATTAAACTCTTCAGGTGTCTCCATCATTGCTGCATGACCACATTTGTCTATCCAATATAAATCAGAATTAGGTAATAATCTATGGAAATCTTCAGCAACTTCAGGAGGGGTTACTGTATCTTGTTTTCCCCAAATTAAACATGTTGGTTGTTCCATATTTGGCAAATCATTCGCCATATTATGCCTTACAGCGCTTTTTGCAATAGCTAATGTTCTAATTAATGTATTTCTATCATTAATAACTTCATAAACTTGATCAACAAGTTCATCAGTTGCTATCTCAGGATTGTAAAAAACATCACGAGTTTTGTTTCTAACAAATTCTTTATCTCCACGTCTAGGGTAATTATTCCCCATTGAATTTTCATATAAACCAGAACTACCAGTTAAAACTAGGGCAGCAATGTCTTTCGGATAGTGTTTAATATAGTATAAAGCAATATGGCCTCCTAATGAATTACCTAATAAAACAACATCTTTTAAGTTTTTGAATTCAATAAATTCATATATAAACTTAGCTAAATTTTTAACGTTTGTTTTTAGTAGAGGAAGTGAATATAAAGGGAGTTCAGGAATTATAACCTTATATCCTTTTTTTGATAAATAGCTAAAAGTTGCGTCAAAATTACTCAATGCTCCCATGAGCCCGTGTAAAACGATGATCGGTGTTCCTTCTCCAGCTTCTACGTATGTAAATTTGCCTTCTTTTTTTAAAAATTCAGTCATAAAAAAGTTTGATTTGACTTATCGACAAATGTAGTTTTTTTTTAGCACATTTTCATTTTTATTATTTTCATTAGAAGAGATAGTGTAAAGGTGTTTGTTATCAGTGTTTTAAGTGTTGTAGTAAAACTTATTAACAAAGTGGGGTAAAGTGGTAAAAAGTGGTAATTTTTTTATATTTTTGATGCAAACTATCAATTTATTAAGTGGTAAACCTAATTGGGACATATGAGTGTAAGATGGATGCTAAAGGAAGGTTGATGATGTCATCGGCTTTTAAGAAGCAATTATCATCAGTGTTACAAGATGGTTTTGTTGTTAAACGTTCTGTTTTTCAGTCATGTTTGGAGTTGTATCCGATGAAAGAGTGGAGTTTGATGATGGGTAAAGTGAATAAGTTGAATCGTTTTGTTAAAAAGAATAATGATTTCATAAGGAGATTTACTGCGGGGGTAAAGATAGTGGAGGTTGACGCTTCTGGGAGGATTTTAATCCCGAAAGATTTATGTCAGTTTGCAGGTTTGAGTAAAGAGCTTGTCTTGTCTTCTGCTGTTAATATTATTGAGATTTGGGATAAAGTAGAGTACGAAAAAGTAATAGATGAAGCTGTTGTTGATTTTGCAGATTTGGCAGAAGAGGTGATGGGAAATACAGAGGTAGATGAATTATCATAGTCCAGTATTATTGAAGGAAAGTGTGGATGCGCTTGATATAAAAGAAGATGGTGTTTATGTGGATGTTACATTTGGTGGAGGTGGTCATTCACGAGAGATTTTGAGTCGCTTGGGAGAGAATGGGAGGTTGTTTGCTTTTGATCAAGATCCAGATGCGCATGCTAATAAAATTGAAGATGACCGATTTGTATTGATAGGCGAGAATTTTAGATTTATATCTAGGTTTTTGAGGTTTTATGGAGTGAAGAAGGTTGATGGTGTTTTGGCTGATTTGGGGGTTTCTTCTCATCAGTTCGATGCTGCTGAAAGAGGTTTTTCAACAAGGTTCGATGCTGATTTGGATATGAGGATGGATCAGAAGTCAAAGCTTTCAGCTAGGAAAATTATAAATACTTACGGAGAGCAAGAGTTGTCTGATGTTTTGTTTTTGTATGGAGAGCTTAGAAATGCTAAGGTATTGGCTAAAACAATAGTTGAGGCTAGAGAGGTAGAAGAAGTGAAAACAAGTTTTCAATTAAAAGAGGTTTTACAAAGGTTTCTTCCTAAGGCGAAAGAGCATAAGATATTGGCTCAAATATTTCAAGCTATTCGTATAGAAGTAAATCAAGAACTAGAGGTGTTAAAGGAGTTTTTGCAGCAAATGCCGCAGTTGTTAAATGAGGAAGGACGATTAAGTGTAATAGCATATCATTCTTTAGAGGATAGGTTGGTTAAGCGCTTTATTAGAACTGGATTGTTTAGTGGTGAGCCTGAGAAAGATTTTTTTGGAAACATAAGTGTTCCTTTAAAAAAGGTGGGGAAGTTAATTGTGCCTACTAGAGAAGAGATAAAAGAGAATAATAGGGCTAGGAGTGCTAAGTTAAGGATAGCAACGCTAAAATAGTTTTTATGTCTAAAGTTAGAAGAAGTGTTTATGATGTTTTGAGGGGTAGTTTTCTTACTGATGAAAGTGCTTTTAAAAACTGGCGAATACTTATTTTTATAGTAGGATTGTTACTTATCATGATTTCAAGTGCGCATAGTGCAGATGCAAAGGTGGTAAAGATAGCGGAGTTGAATAGAGAAAAAAGACGGTTAAGGGCGGAAAATGTTGATACGAGTACTATTTTAATGCGGATGAAGTTAGAAAGTAGTATTCGTAAAAAGGTGAAAGGAAAAAAACTTAAGCCGGCAAAAACTCCCCCGAAAAAAATTAAAGTAACCTTAAAAAAAGAATAAATAATAATGGTGGTAAAAAAAGGCATATTAAATAAACTCTATGTAGTTGTAATTTTAATGACGCTTTTTTTTGTGGTTATTGTTTTTAGGGTTTTTAAACTTCAGTATATAGATGGAGATAAGTATAGGAAATTATCTCAAGAAAAAACAGTTAGAAACGACACAATATTCGCAAATAGGGGGAATGTGTATGCTTCGGATGGTAATTTATTAGCAACTTCAATGTCTAAATTTACTATAAGAATGGATGTGATGACGGTGAAATCTGGTGTTTTTGAAAAAAATATTAGAGGGTTGTCAGAGTCTTTGTCTAGATTGTTGGGGAAATCAGCAGATTATTATCAAAAAAAATTAAGAAACGCAAAAAAACGTAAAAACCGTTATTTGTTAATTGCAAGAAATATAGGGTATAATGATTATGCTAAAATAAAAACTTTTCCAATTTTAAGGCTAGGTATTTATAGAGGAGGTTTTATTGCTGAGCAAGAAACTGTAAGGGTGCATCCAATAGGTAAGATTGCGGAAAGAACGATAGGTTATGATGATTACAGAGGAGGGGCAGGTATAGAAGGAGCTTTTGCAGGTTACATGGAGGGGAAAAATGGAATGAGATTGAAGCAGAAAATTGCAAAAGGGCAGTGGAAACCGATTAATGATGTAAATGAGAAAGAACCCATTGATGGTCATGATATAATAACAACAATCGATGTTAATATTCAAGATATAACTCATCATGCTTTATTAAAAAGGTTAGAAGATTTTGATGCAGAGCATGGATGTGCTGTTGTTATGGAAGTGGCAACTGGTAAAATTAAAGCGATTTCTAATCTTGGTAGAACTTCAAAAGGGAAGTATTATGAAAAAAGAAATTATGCTGTATGGGAAAGTCATGAACCAGGATCAACATTTAAGTTAGCGAGTTTAATGGCGGCTTTAGATGATAAGGTTGCAGATACTTCTACGGTAGTTGACTGTGGTAAAGGGAAAATTTTTATTAATAATAGAAAAGTTGAGGATAGTAAGTATGGGGGGTACGGAAAGATATCGTTAGCTAGAGTTTTTGAGGTTTCATCAAATGTTGGGATTGTAAAGACAATAAGAAAGCATTATGATAAAAACCCTAAAAAATTTATTGATAAAATTAAATCCTTTGGTTTAGATAAACAAACTGGAGTAAAAATAAAAGGAGAAGGAAAGCCTTATATACCCAATCCGAAGGAAAAAAGCTGGAGTCCTATTTCATTAGAGTGGATGGCTTGGGGTTATGGAGTTTCGTTGACGCCTTTGCAAACGCTAGCTTTTTATAATGCAGTAGCTAATAATGGGAAGTTAGTTAAGCCTTATTTTGTGAAAGAGTTAAGGATGGGGAATAGAGTTGATAAAAGTTTCGGAACAGAAGTTTTGAAAGAGAAAATAGCTTCTCAAAAAACATTAGATAAAATTAGAAAAGTGATGGAGAATGTAGTTGAGAAAGGAACTGCTAAAAAAATATACTCTTCTAATTTTTCAATGGCAGGTAAAACAGGTACTGCAAAAAAATACATTCCAAGGCATAAAGATGGAAATGGAAAAGTGGTAGCTGGTCATTATTCAAATAAAAAATATGTGGCATCATTTGCTGGTTTTTTTCCAGCTAAAGAGCCTAAATATTCATGTATAGTTGTAGTGCACGAGCCTAAGAAAGAAAAAGGATATTACGGGGCGGATGTTGCTGCTCCTATATTTAAAGAAATAGCACAAAAAATATACACAACTACACCTATTGATAATCAGTCAGTTTCTGATACTATTTCTTTTGCGAAAATAGATAAGCAATATCAGGATTATTATGAGAAATTAGGGAAGTACAAAACAATTATGCCAAAGGTTGTTAATATGAGTGGTATGGATGCTATTTCGTTGTTGGAGAATATGGGGTTGAAAGTCAAATTCTCTGGAATGGGGAAGGTGATGGAGCAATCAATAAAAAAAGGAGTGAAAGTATCAAAAGGAGCAACTGTTTATTTAAGATTATTATAGTTGAAAAGGTTAAAAGACATATTGTATAAGGTATCTGTAAATTCTATTTTCGGAAGTACAGATGTGGGGATTAATGAAGTTATTTTTGATAGTAGAAAGGTTGGTGATAAAGATCTTTTTGTTGCTCAAAGAGGAGTGTCTGTTGATGGGCATTTGTTTATAGATAAAGCTATTTTATCTGGGGCTTCTGTTATTGTTTGTGAGAAAACTCCAGAAGCTAAAGATGAGAGAGTGACTTATGTTGAGGTAGATAATTCAAGTAGTGCTTTGGCTATTATTTCAGCTAATTTTTATGAAAATCCTTCGAAGAAATTAAAATTAATAGGGGTAACTGGTACAAATGGTAAAACAACTATTGCTACACTTTTGTGTCAGTTATTTAAGAAGACTGAATTTAAAGTAGGTTTATTATCTACCGTAAAAGTTGTAGTTAATGCTAAAGAGTATAAAGCAACACATACCACTCCAGATTCGGTTATGATTAATAGGTATTTAGCTGAAATGGTGGAGGAAGGTGTTGAGTATTGTTTTATGGAAGTGAGTTCGCATGGAATTCATCAAAAAAGAACAGAAGGGTTAGAGTTTGTTGGTGGGGTGTTTACAAATCTATCTCACGATCATTTAGACTATCATGAAACGTTTGCTGAGTATAGGGATGTTAAAAAAGAGTTTTTTGATTCATTACCTAAGACGTCATTTGCTTTGGTAAATATTGATGATAAAAACGGACAGATAATGCTACAAAACTGTAAAGCTAATAAGCAAACATATGCTTTAAAAACATTAGCTGATTTTAAAGCTAAGGTTTTAGAGAAAAGTTTTTCAGGAAGTTTGTTAACTGTAAATGGAGTAGAAGTTTGGACAAAGTTAATAGGTGTTTTCAATGCGTATAATTTGTTGGCAATATATGGTGTGGCAAATTTATTAGGCTTGGAGAAAATTGAAATATTAAGATTGTTGAGTGATTTGGAGAGTGTTAGTGGTCGTTTTCAGTACACTGTATCAGATGATAGAGTAACTGGGATTGTTGATTATGCACACACGCCAGATGCTTTAAGAAATGTTTTACAGACGGTAAATGATATAAGAACAGGGAATGAACAAGTAATAACTGTTGTTGGTTGTGGTGGAGATAGAGATAAAACTAAAAGACCAAAAATGGCTCATATAGCATCTCAATTAAGTACTCAGGTAGTATTTACTTCAGATAATCCAAGAACTGAAGATCCGCAAGTAATAATTGATGAGATGGAAGTAGGAGTGGCTGCTGAAAATTACAAAAAAACATTGTCGGTTTTAGATCGAAGGCAGGCTATAAAAACGGCATGTAAGTTGTCTAAGCCTGGTGATATAATTTTAATAGCAGGAAAAGGGCATGAAAATTATCAAGAGATAAATGGTGAAAGAAGTCATTTTGATGATTTAGAAGAAGTGATAAATTCTTTTAATCAATTAAAAAAATCATAACGAATGCTGTATTATATTTTTCAATATTTAGAAAATGAATTTAATTTAACTGGAGCAAGTGTGTTTCAGTTTATAACATTTCGTGCAGCATCTGCATTTATTTTGTCGTTATTGATATCTATGATTTTTGGAAAAAAAATCATAAACTTTTTAAGGAGACAACAAGTAGGAGAAACTGTTCGTGATTTAGGGTTAGATGGGCAAGCTCAAAAATCTGGTACTCCAACTATGGGAGGAATCATCATTATTTTGGCAACTTTAATACCAGTATTGTTGTTAGCAAAGCTTGAAAATATTTATATCATAATATTATTGATAACCACATTATGGATGGGGGTTATTGGTTTTACTGATGATTATATAAAAGTATTCAAAAAAGATAAAGGAGGATTAAAAGGTAAGTTTAAAGTTTTAGGTCAAGTAGGTTTGGGTGTAATTGTAGGAGCTATGCTTTATTTTCATCCAGATGTAACAATAAAAGAACAATTGCCTTTAGCAGAACAAACTATTCAGGAAAATGGAAAAAAGAAAGTTTTTGGAGATGCGCATAAATCTACAAAAACAACAGTTCCTTTTTTGAAAGATAATGAATTGGATTATGCAAAAGCATTAAGTTTTTTAGGAGACGGTTATAGGAAATATGGTTGGGTAGTGTTCATTTTTGTTGTAGTTTTTATTGTAACAGGAATATCTAATGGAGCTAATTTAACAGACGGCATAGATGGGTTAGCGGCAGGTACGTCGGCAATAATGGTTATTGCGTTGGCAATTTTTGCATGGGTATCTGGAAATATAATTTTTGCAGATTATTTAGATGTAATGTACATACCAAAGTCAGGAGAAATGACTGTTTTTATATTTGCTTTTGCAGGAGCTTTGATAGGTTTTTTATGGTATAATACCTTTCCAGCTCAGGTTTTTATGGGAGATACAGGTAGTTTAACTATTGGAGGTATCATAGCTGTAATTGCTATTGCTATTCGAAAAGAATTATTGTTGCCTATTTTGGCTGGGGTTTTTGTAATTGAGAATTTATCAGTGATTTTACAAGTGTCTTATTTTAAATACACAAAGAAGAAATTTGGTGAAGGTAGACGAATTTTTAAAATGTCACCTATCCATCATCATTATCAAAAAAGCGGGTTTCACGAAAGTAAGATTGTTACCAGATTTTGGATTGTAGGTATTTTATTGGCAGTATTTGCTATGGTAACCCTAAAGTTGAGATAAATGAAGCGATTGGTTGTTTTAGGAGGTGGAGAAAGCGGAGTAGGTACAGCTCTTTTAGGGAAACAAAAAGGTTTTGAGGTTTTTGTTACCGATAAAGGAATGATAGCAGAAAAATATAAAAAAGTTCTTTTAAATAATGTTATTGAATTTGAAGAAGGTAGGCATACAGAGTCTGAAGTGTTTTCTGCTGATGTGGTAATGAAAAGTCCAGGGATTCCTGATAGTGTTCCATTGGTTCAAGAATTAAAACAAAAAGGAATTTTAGTTATTTCTGAAATAGAATTTGCAAATGAGTTTACTCAGGCAACGTTAGTAGGGATAACAGGAGCAAATGGTAAAACAACTACCACTTTGATTACGCATTATTTATTAAAAAATGCTGGATTGAATGTTGGTGTAGCGGGTAATATTGGTGATAGTTTTGCAAAGCAATTAGTAGAACAGAGTTATGATGAGTATGTGTTGGAATTGAGTAGTTTTCAGTTAGATGGAATTAATAATTTTAGTCCTCACATAGCTATAATAACAAATATAACTCCTGATCACCTAGATAGATATGATAACAATTTTGATAAGTATATAGCGTCAAAATTTAGAATAACAAAAAATCAAACAGAAAAAGATTTTTTAATATATGATGCTGATGATAAGGTAATCACTGACTGGTTGGAAAATAATATAACAAAAGCAATATTAGTTCCTTTTTCATTAGAGAAAGAATTGGTTTATGGTGTTTTTGTAAGAAAAGATAAAATAATAATGAAATTAAATACAGAAGAGGTTCTAATGAATGTTTCAGATTTGAAATTACAAGGTAAGCATAATACAAAAAATGCAATGGCTTCTGCTATGGCGGCAAGATTGTTGAAAGTGAGAAAAGAAACTATTGCAGAAAGTTTATCAGACTTTGAAGGTGTTGAGCATCGTTTAGAGAATGTGCAAAAAATCAATGGTGTTCAATATATAAATGATAGTAAAGCAACCAATGTGAATGCAACATATTATGCCTTGGAGTGTATGGATAGTGCTACTGTTTGGATTGTAGGTGGTGTAGATAAGGGAAATGATTATGCAGATTTATTGCCATTGGTAAGAGAAAAAGTAAAAGGTATTGTTTGTTTAGGTTTAGATAACCAAAAGATAATTGAAACTTTTGGAAATGTGGTTGATGTTTTGGTACAGACGGCTGGAGCTGAAGAAGCTGTTAAGGTAGCGCATAAGATTGCTCAGAAAGGTGATACTGTTTTATTATCGCCAGCTTGTGCTAGTTTTGATTTATTTGATAGCTATGAAGATAGGGGATTGAAATTTAAAGAAGCGGTAAAGAATTTATAGATTAAAAAAAGAGTTAAATAGTAAATGAAATCCATTTTTCAACATATTAAAGGAGATAGAGCAATTTGGGCTATTGTTACTGTGTTGGCAATATTTTCATTTATGCCAGTGTATAGTGCTAGTACAAATTTAGTGTATGTTGTTGGTAATGGTTCAACTATAGGACATTTAATAAAGCATGTTGTTTTATTAATTACTGGTTTTGCTGTGATTTATGGAGTGCATAAAGTTCCTTATAGGTATTTTAGTGGAGGATCTGTATTGATGCTTCCAATAGTAGTGTTGTTGTTAATTTTTACAATGGCACAAGGTACTGTAATTGAAGGGGCAAATGCTAGTAGGTGGATTCATATACCTTTTGTTGGGATAGGGTTTCAAACATCTACATTGGCAGGCTTAGTGTTAATGGTATATGTGGCAAGATATTTAGCAAGAAATAAAGAAAAACAAATACAGTTTAAAGATAGTTTGTTGCAATTATGGTTGCCAGTTGGACTGGTATTGATATTAGTATTACCAGCAAATTTTTCAACTACAGCCATCTTTTTCACTATGATTTTATTGTTGGTATTCATAGGTGGATACCCTTTAAGGTATATAGGTTATATATTAGGTATTGGTTTGTTTTCATTGTTGTTTTTTATACTAGTAGCAAAAGCGTTTCCAGACGCTATGCCTAACCGTGTTAATACTTGGCAAAGTAGGTTAGAGAGTTTTTCTAAGTCAGAAGGAGCTGAGAGTTATCAAGTTGAGAAAGCTAAAATAGCAATAGCAACTGGAGGGCCAATAGGAAAAGGTCCTGGGAAGAGTGTGCAGAAAAATTTTCTACCGCAATCATCATCAGATTTTATTTATGCAATAATTGTTGAAGAATATGGATTGTTGGGTGCGCTTTTAGTAGTTTTTATTTATTTCTTATTGTTGTTTAGAATATTGATAACAGCAAAAAAGGCGACAACAATTTTTGCAACATTAATGGTGGTAGGAGTAGGTATTCCCATTGTTTTTCAAGCTATGATTAATATGGCTGTAGCTGTAAATATTTTACCAGTTACAGGTCAAACATTACCTTTAATAAGTAGTGGAGGTACCTCAATATGGATGACTTGCTTTGCTTTAGGAATGATATTGAGTGTAAGTGCTTCAAAGAATGAAACTGAGGAAACGATTTTAGATGATAACCCTTTAGATATTTTACATGAAACAATCGATTAAGGTTATAATAAGTGGAGGAGGAACAGGAGGCCATATTTATCCTGCTATTGCTATTGCAAATGAAATTAAGCTAAGGTACCCTAATGCTAGTATTTTATTTGTGGGAGCTAAAGATAAAATGGAGATGGAAAAAGTACCTCAAGCCGGTTATGATATAAAAGGGTTGTGGATTTCTGGAATCCAACGTAAGTTAACATTAAAAAATTTAATGTTTCCTTTTAAGTTATTAAGTAGTTTATGGAGGGCAAATAGTATTATAAGGAAATTTAAACCTGATGTGGCAATAGGTACGGGAGGATTTGCAAGTGGACCTACTTTAATAGTTGCTGCTAATAAAGGAATTCCTACGTTAATCCAAGAACAAAATTCATACCCTGGAATAACAAATAAATTGTTAAGTAAAAAAGCAGAAAAAATTTGTGTAGCATATGATAATTTAGAACGCTTTTTTCCTTCTGATAAAATTATAAAAACAGGGAATCCTGTTAGGCAAGATTTGTTGTTTATTCATTCTAAAACTGAAGAGGGTAAGAAGTTTTTTAAAATAATAGCAAATAAGAAAACAGTATTGGTTTTAGGAGGTAGTTTGGGTGCAAGAAGAGTAAATCAATTGATAGAGTCTCAGTTAGGTTTTTTCAAAGAGAATAATATGCAGGTTATATGGCAATGTGGTAAGTTGTATTATGATGAGTATAAAAAGTATAATCTAAATGAAAATGTTCAAGTACATCAGTTTTTGAATAGAATGGACTTGGCATATGCTGCTTCTGATTTTATTGTTTCTCGAGCAGGTGCAAGTTCGGTTTCTGAATTATGTATTGTAGGGAAGCCTACGGTTTTTATCCCGTCTCCCAATGTGGCAGAAGATCATCAAACTAAAAATGCTAAAGCTATTGTGGATAAACATGGAGCAATTTTGGTGAAAGAAAGTGAATTAGATACATTTCCAATTGTACTGGAAACGTTGTTGAAAGATAAAGGAAAGCAAGAAAGTTTAAGTGAAAATATTAAAACTTTAGCATTACCTAATGCAACAAATGATATTGTAAACGAAATAGAAAAAATAATCCATTTTAAGGAATAGATGAATTTAAATAAGATACATAATGTTTATTTTATAGGAGTTGGAGGTATTGGAATGAGTGCTATTGCTCGTTATTTTTCTGTGAATGGAAAAATAGTAGCAGGTTATGATAAGGTAGAGACACCAATTACTAATTCATTAAAAAGTGTAGGTATAGAAATTCATTTTGATGATGCTGTTAAAAATATTCCGTTGTCGTTTTTAGATAAGGAATCAACAGTGGTGGTTTATACACCTGCCGTGTCTGATGAACATCAGGAACTCACGTATTTCAAAGCTAATAATTATACTGTTTTAAAGCGGGCTGAAATATTAGGAGAGATTACAAAAAATTCTTTTTGCTTAGGTGTTGCAGGAACCCATGGAAAAACAACAACTTCTTCGATTTTGGGTCATATAATGGCACCAGTAAAGGCTACATCTTTCTTAGGAGGAATAGCTGAGAACTATAATTCGAATTTGATTTTAGGTGGAGAAGAGGTTTCAGTTGTAGAAGCAGATGAATTTGATAGATCGTTTTTAAAGCTATCTCCAAATATAGCTTGTATTACTTCTATGGATGCTGATCATTTAGATATTTATGGAGAGGCTGATGCTTTAGAACAATCATTTAGAGAGTTTGCTAATAAAGTTACAGATACACTAATTATAGCAAAAGGATTACCTATTGAGGGATTAACATATGCTATAAATGATGAAGCTGACTACATGGCTTTCGATATTGAAATAAATGATGGAGCTTATGTGTTTAGTGTAAAAACACCAACTAAATTAATAAAAAATATAGAGTTTTATTTGCCAGGGAGGCATAACTTAATGAATGCTTTAGCAGCATTTGCTATGGCGGATGTATATGGTGTTTCTTTAGAGGTGATAAAAGAGCAATTAAAAACATTTAAAGGTGTTCAGAGAAGGTTTTCATATAAGATAAAAACGAACAGCGTTGTGTTGATTGATGATTACGCACATCACCCTACAGAAATAAATGCAATAGAAAACTCTGTGAGAGAAATGTATCCTAATGAAAAAGTATTAGCGGTTTTTCAACCACATTTATTTAGTAGAACACAAGATTTTTCAGATGATTTTTCTAGGGCTCTTTCTAAGTTTGATGAAGTTTTAATGTTAGATATATACCCTGCTAGAGAGTTGCCAATAAAAGGAGTTACTTCATCATGGTTATTAGATAAAATGTCTCTTGAGAATAAAAAGCTAACAACAAAACAAAAAATAGTTCAAGACGTTTTAAAATCTGAAGCTAAAATCATAGTAATGATTGGTGCAGGAGATATAGGTTTGTTAGTAAATGACGTGAAAGTTAAATTAGAAGAAAAGTATAAGGTTTAAAAGTGAAAAAAATAGTACCATACATATCATTAGTGGTTTTAGTAGTGGCTTTACTCTTTTTGTACGGGTTTACGTCTACTAGAAATAATGCGAAAAAAGTAAAAAATACTATTGTTGAATTTGAAGCAGGAGATAATAACTTCTTGACGCACAAAGCGGTTGATAAATTGTTAATACAAAGTCGAGAATTTGTTAAAAACCAACCAAAAAGAATAGTAGATTTACACTTTCTAGAAACTAATGTTTCAGCGAACCCATATGTAGAAAAAGCAACTGTTTTTTTAACTATAGATGGTATGTTGAAAACTATCATAAAACAACGAAAACCAATAGTTCGAGTTGTTGATAAAAGTGAGTCCTATTATGTTGATAAGTATGGTGTTAAGATGCCTTTATCAGCAAATTTTTCGGCTCGTGTACCTTTAGCTTCTGGTGTGAAAAGTACTGAAGAAATAAAAGAATTGATTCAGTTAATAACGACAATTTCAAAAGATGACTTTTTTACAAAAGAGATCATTGCAATTGAAAAAAATGCTCAAAACGAATATGTTTTTACAGTTCGTACAGGAAGCTATAAAATAATTTTTGGAAAGCTTAAAAACGTAAAAGTTAAGTTTAAAAAACTTAAAGCATTTTATAATAAAGCGTTAATAGATGGTACTATAAAAAAGTATAAAAAAATAAATGTAAAATATCACAATCAAGTTGTGTGCACAAAACAAAATCAAGATGGAAAACAATAAAATAGCAGTTGGGTTAGATATTGGTACTACCAAAATTGTTGCCATGATTGGTCGTAAAAACGAATATGGAAAACTTGAAGTTTTAGGTATTGGTAAAGCGAAAAGTTTAGGTGTTAAACGAGGTGTGGTAAATAATATAACACAAACAATACAATCTATTCAACAAGCTGTTGATGAAGCACAAAGTGTTTCGGGGCAACAAATAGAAGAGGTTGTAGTTGGAATAGCTGGTCAACATATAAGAAGTTTACATCATAGTGACTATATAACAAGAGAAAAGTCAGATGAAGTAATAGATGAGTTAGATATTGAGAATTTAGTAGAGCAAGTACATAAGTTGGTAATGTTACCAGGTGAAGAAATTATTCATGTATTGCCTCAAGAATATAAAGTAGATAGTCAGTCAGACATCAAAGAGCCTATAGGAATGTATGGAGGAAGGCTAGAAGCCAACTTTCATGTAGTGGTTGGTCAAGTATCTTCTATAAGAAACATAGGGCGATGTGTGAAAAGTGCTGGATTAAGTCTTTCAGACATTACACTTGAACCATTAGCATCAGCCTCAGCTGTTTTGAGTCAGGAAGAAAAAGAAGCAGGAGTTGCTCTAATTGATATAGGTGGAGGAACAACTGATTTAGCTATTTTTAAAGATGGTATAATTAGGCATACTGCTGTAGTACCTTTCGGTGGAAATGTAATTACTGAAGATATTAAAGAAGGTTGCTCAATTATAGAAAAGCAAGCAGAGTTATTAAAAACTAAATTTGGTTCAGCATGGCCAGGAGAAAATAAAGAAACAGAAATTGTTTCTATTCCAGGTTTAAGAGGAAGAGAACCTAAAGAAATTACATTAAAGAATTTATCAAAGATTATTCATGCTCGTGTTCAAGAAATTATAGAGCATGTATATTTAGAGATAAAAAATTATGGTCATGAAACTCAAAAAGGAAAACTAATAGCAGGTATTGTTCTTACTGGAGGAGGATCACAGTTAAAGCATTTACGTCAATTAGTTGAGTACATTACAGGAATGGATGTACGAATAGGGTATCCTAACGAACATTTAGCAGGAGATTCTGATGATGTTTTATCTAGTCCTGCTTATGCAACTGCTGTAGGTTTATTAATGGAAGGTTTAGAAAAACAAAGAAAAGAGGAAGAAGAAAATGTTGAGGAAGAAATCATTGAAGAACCAGTTTTTGAAAGAGAGATAATAAAAGACGAAATAGAAGAGCAGGAAAAACCTGTTGTAGAGAATAAAAGTAAGACACATAAATCTAAATCTTTTTTTGAAAAGTTTACAGAACGATTCAAAGAGTTTTTAGATAATGCAGAATAATTAATTATATAAGAATTACTCCTATTTATTCCCCTAAAGAGGAGTTTAGTAAACAAAAATTTAATAAAAGAAAAGTTATTATGAGCGCAGAATTTGATAACATTTCATTCGACATGCCTAAAACACAATCGAATGCCATTAAAGTAATTGGTGTTGGTGGGGGAGGAAGTAACGCAGTAAATCACATGTATAGCAAACAAATTCACGGAGTAGATTTCGTAATTTGTAATACAGATTCTCAAGCGTTAGAAAACAGCCCAATACCTAATAAAATTCAGTTAGGAGCACACTTAACATCAGGTTTAGGAGCTGGAGCCAACCCTGAGGTTGGAGCGCAAGCAGCTGCAGAAAGTATTCAAGAAATTCAACAAATGTTGAGTACTCATACTAAAATGGTGTTTATCACTGCTGGTATGGGAGGTGGTACTGGTACTGGAGCGGCTCCAATTATTGCTAAAATTGCAAAAGATATGGATATATTAACGGTAGGAATCGTTACTATGCCATTTCAATTTGAAGGAAGAATGCGCTCAAAACAGGCTCAAACAGGTATTGATGAGTTACGTAAAAATGTAGATTCTTTAATTGTTATAAACAATAATAAATTACGTGAAGTTTATGGGAATTTAGGTTTTAAGGCTGGATTCTCTAAAGCTGATGAAGTATTGGCAACTGCAGCTAAAGGTATAGCAGAGGTAATTACACATCACTATAAACAAAATATTGATTTACATGATGCAAAAACTGTGTTATCTAACAGTGGTACTGCAATTATGGGGTCAGCAAAAGAAACAGGTGCTAATAGAGCTAAAAATGCTATTGTAAAAGCATTAGATTCTCCTTTATTGAATGATAATAAAATTACTGGAGCTAAAAATGTATTGCTATTAATAGTTTCTGGAGCGAATGAGGTTACCTTAGATGAAATAGGAGAAATTAACGATCATATTCAAGAAGAAGCTGGATTTGATGCTAACATTATCATGGGAATAGGAGAAGATGAGTCATTGGAAGATGGACTATCTTTAACTATTGTTGCAACCGGTTTTGCTGCTGATCAACAAGGTAATATAACTAATACTGAAGTTAAAAAAATTGTTCACACCTTAGAAGATGAACAAAAAGCAACGTATACTTTTGACGAGCAAAAAATAGAAAAAGCTGCAACAATAAATCAACCATTAACTCCTAAGACTGAACAAAAAATAGTTCATGTTTTAGAAGAAGAAAAAGAAGTAATAAAACCAAAGATAGATTTAATAGCTACTACTGATGTTATTAAAAATATAGAGGTTGTATACGATGAGATTGCTATAGAGAATATTTCTGAAGAAGATTTTATCATTACAAATATTTCAGAAGTAAAAGAAGAGATTAAAGAAGAAAAACAACAGTATATTCAACAAGATTTATTGTTTGATTTACCATTAAACTCTTATGAAGAAATAAAACCAAACCCAGCACTTGTAGAAACAACTGAAGATATTAAAAGTATTGAGGTGAAAGCTGAAGAAGTAAAACCTTTAGTAAAAGAAACTCAAAAGCGTTATGTTTTAGATGATTTTAATGTTGAACCAACTATAGGAAAAAGTTCTACGCCAACAATTAAAAATGAAGTTGAAGAAGCTTTACGTTTTGAAGTGAAAACTAAAACTGAAGAGAAAGTTACAACTGATACTTCAAATGAAGAGGTAACACCTTTAAGTTTAACGATTTCTGAGCTACAAAGAAAAGCTCAAGAAAGACGTGAAAAAATGAAAGGATTTAATTATAAGTTTGCTGATCAAGTTAGTAAAAATATAGATGAAATTGAACGTCAACCAGCTTACAAAAGGTTAGGAGTAGATATTGAAACTAATAAAGATATTAGTAAATCTGATACAGCATTGAATACCGATAATAATGATTTGTTACAATCTAATAACTCATTCTTACATGATAATGTAGATTAATAATACAATTTTAAATATTTTTAAATTCCTGAGTAATCAGGAATTTTTTACTTAAAAAACTAAAAAAATGGGTGTACAGCAAGAGGTAATGAATAAAATGAAAGAAGCTATGAAATCGAAAGATACAGTAGCTTTAACTGCATTAAGAGCATTAAAGTCAGCTTTTATGCTTGCAAATACAGAAGGAGGTGCAAATGAATTATCTTCAGAAGAAGAAATGAAAATAATTCAAAAACAAGTTAAACAACGTAAAGACAGCGCGAAAGTTTTTACTGATCAAGATAGATTAGATTTGGCAGAACCTGAATTAGCAGAAGCTAAAGTGTTAGAACAATTTTTACCAGAAGCTTTAAGTGAAGATGAAATTGAAAAAGTAGTAGTAACTACTATAAGTCAAGTTGGAGCTGAAGGAATGAAAGATATGGGTAAAGTAATGGGGATTGTATCACAAAAGTTAGCGGGACAAGCAGATGGTAAAATTATATCAGGAATTGTAAAAGCAAAACTTTCATAATTTTTTGACCTTGTAGTTCAATTGGATAGAACATCAGATTTCGGCTCTGACGATGAGGGTTCGAGTCCTTCCTGGGTCACAAATAAAAAGCAACAGAATAATTTCTGTTGCTTTTCTTGTTTAAGGGGAAATATAATATTAGGGATTTAAAGACGGCGAAATTATATAACTACTAAATAGTTGTTTGTAACATTTGTTACATAAGTACGTGCTAGAATAGTTAATTTCTTGTTAAAGAAAATACTTTTTTATTGTGGTTTTATGAGTAGTTGGTTTATATCATCATGAAAATATATCATTGAACTTTCTATATGACCTATATAGTTGAATTTAGTTAGTTCATCTAAAATTAATGAACGTAACTCATTTGAGTTACATACTGCAACATGAAGCATAAAATCAGTTTTGCCTGCCATGTGGTATAATTTAATTACTCCATTAATTTTTCTAACATTTTTTATAAATGAATTAATAACTTCTCGCTCGTGTTTGTTAAGTTGTATAGAAATCATTACTTCAATATTAAACTCTAACTTATTTAAGTTAAGGTTAGCGTTAAAAGATTTAAAAAAACCATCTCTAGTTAATCTTTTTAAGCGTTCATGGCACGTAGAAGCTGCTATTTCTAATTCTGCTGCTATTTCTTTATTTGATAACCGAGCATTTTTCTGTAATAAGCTCAAAATTTGAATATCTTTTTGATCTAACTTCATTTTAAATATTTTTATAGAATAAATTTCATATTTATGTTTTTTTTATTGTATTAAATTCAGTAATAATTCTATTTTATTGAATTTTGTACAAATATAATTAAATAATTTAAATATGAATATTGGTATTATAGGGCTTGGGACAGTAACACAAGGATTCATTGAAATTTTACAAGAAAAGAATATTTGGTTACAAGAAAAGTATGAACAAAAGATTAAAGTAGTAGTTGTAAAAGATATTCAGAAAGGGAATATGTACAACCCTAATGGAATAGACTTAAAGAAGTTATTAGAGAAATTAAATAACAAAGAACTTATAACTGATGCTAGTATATCTGAAGATACTGATGTAAGCTCTGTAGAAGAAGTTGATTTAATTGTAGAGGCAACATATAGTGATTATACTACTGGAGATCCTGCTTATACTTTTATAAAAAAAGCTCTTTCAAAGGGTAAACATGTAGTAACAACTAATAAAGGTCCAATAGCACTACATTTTAACGAATTAAATAAACTAGCTAAAGAAAGTAATGTATTTCTTCAATATGAAGGAACTGTATTAAGTGGAACACCTACATTTTCTTTAATAGAAGAATGTTTAGCGGGTGATGAAATACTTAAAATTAGGGGTATACTTAATGGCACGAGTAATTATATTCTTTCAAAAATGTCAGAAGGAGATTCTTTTGATAGTGCCTTACGTACAGCGCAAGATAAAGGATATGCTGAGGCTGATCCAACCAATGATGTAAAAGGATATGACGCAAGAGGAAAGATTGCAATTCTGTCGCATAAAGTTTTTGGTGTTGATTTAGGACTAGATTCAATTTTGACAAAAGGAATTGACTCTATTTCTATAGAAGAGGTAAATGCTGCAAAAAAAGCTGGTAAAAATATTCGCTTGGTTGGAAGTTTAGAAAAAAAAGGAGATTTTTTAGAAGGAAAAGTAGCACCAGAACCATTATCAACAACTGACGCATTATCTAATATTGATGGAGTAACAAACGCTATTGAAATTACCACTAAATATTTGGGGAAATTAATGATAACTGGCCCAGGTGCAGGTAAGTTAGAAACAGGATACTCAGTGTTTTCAGATGTGTTATCAATTTTAAAAAAAGAGAAATTATGATAATAGATTTATTAGATAAAAAAGTGAATACAAAAGGAATGCTTATTGGAGAGAGTTGGGTTGATACTCCTATGCAATTACCAGTTTTTAACCCTTTTTCAGGAAATCATGTGTATTCTATTTCTTGTGCAGAAGAAGAGCATGTATATAAAGCATTAGAATCTGCTGAAAAAGGAAAAATAATTTCGAAAAATTTATCTCCTCTTGACAGAAGTGAGATCATTAACAAAGTAGTTAATCTTTTAAAAGAAAGAAAAGAGGAGTTTACTAAGGTTATTGTAAACGAAGGAGTAAAAACAAAACGAGAAGCAGGTAAAGAAGTAGATCGATGTATTAATACACTTACACTTTGTGGAGAGGAAGCAAAAAGAGTAATAGGAGAAACTGTTCCTTTTGCGGCTTTTGAAGGAGGATCTTCAAAAAAAGGACACTATGTATATGATCCTATTGGTATTATTACTGCAATTACGCCTTTTAATGACCCGTTAAATTTAGTGGCTCATAAACTAGGACCAGCTATAGCTGCTGGTAATGCAGTTATATTAAAGCCATCGGATTTCACTCCAATTTCAGGAATAAAATTAGGAGAGTTATTTCTAGAGGCTGGTTTACCTTATCATATTCTTAATATTATAACTGGACCTATAGATAATTTCGGAGATATTCTTGTTACAGATTCAAGAATAGATATGGTAAGTTTTACAGGAGGTTCTAAATCAGGTGAAGTTATAGCAAAAGCAGCTGGAGTTAAGAAAATAGGAATGGAGTTAGGTTCTAGTTCTCCAGTAATTGTAATGAATGATGTAGATGTAGAAGCCGTTGCAAAAAATTGTATAGGAGGCATGGTTTGGGCAGCTGGTCAAAATTGTGTAGGAGTAAAGCGAATGTATGTGCATGATACTATTTACGATTCTTTTAAAGAAAAAATCATAAATCTTTCTAAAGCTGTCAAATTAGGAAACCCCGAAGATGATAGTACTGATATGGGGCCTATAATTAATCAAGAAGCTATTAGTGAAATTGAAAGGTCAATTGAAAATTTAGTAAAAGGAGGATATAAAGTGTTATGTGGAGGGAAACGAGTTGGAAACGGGATAGAGCCAACTATTATTGAAGGAGACTTTGATAATAAGTTAAACGGAAAAGAAGAAATTTTCGGTCCAGTAGCAACAATTTCAAGAGTGAATTCATTGGAAGAAGGGATTATAGCAAGTAATGATTCTCCTTACGGATTACATGCAGGAATTTTTACAAATAATATAGAACATGCCTTTAAAGCTAGTAATGAATTACAGTGTGGAGGGGTAATGATTAATGATTCTTCAGATTATCGTATTGACATGATGCCTTTTGGAGGTGTAAAAAAGAGTGGGATTGGACGCGAAGGTGTTAGATCTGCAATACGAGAAATGAGTTCAACTAAAATAATTTGCTTCAATCTTAAATAATTACAAAAATGAGTACTTTAAACAACACAAAGGTTTTATCACCAAAAAGAAATTCTACAACTTGCTCTAGTATCGAAGAGTTAGCAATTGAGCAGTTAGCATATTTTCAAATTAATCCTAATAGCGCTTATGGAGAGACATTAAAAAAAGCAGCTATAGATATTTACACCGCACAATCTGATATATCAAAACTTCAGGAGATTACAAATGACACTGTAGGCAAATTAGATGCAAGTGAAAAAGTAGCGTATTTTAATGCAAAGCGCTTTATGTCTTTTCAAATAGCTAAAGTTTTGGAAACTTTGCAAGGACCATTGAAACAAACATACCAGTCATTAGAGCAATCGGATGCTACTTTAAATGCAAAAGGCCCAATGCCTTTATTTAATAATATTGCAGCTTTGTTTTCAGCAACTCCAGTAATTGCTAGAACATCTACTTATGATTATTCATGTACAGAGTGGATAGATGATGCTTTTAATGGTAAAGAATCTATTCATCATATTTATTCAAGATCACTAAATCCAACATCAATGGCTTTAGGTACGCATATGGTTCATTTAGAAGCAGGTAAATATGCAAATGAATATACTGCTTGGAATTTTAATAGTGGTATGGCAGCAATAGATGCGTTATTATCTAATGTATTGAGTTATCAAGATATTCTAATTGTATCTAGAAATATTTATGGAGGAGCTTATCAATTGATAGAAGATTTTTTTGCAAAAAAGAACAAAATGGATATTCAGGTTGTTTGGTTTGATGGATATACATTAGAAGATTTTAAACCAGTAATGGATAATGCAAAAGAAACATATAAAGATGAAATAAAAAATGGAAAAAAAATACATATATATATAGAGTCACCATGTAATCCACATGGTTATATGTTAGATGTTCCTGCAATATGTAAATACTCAAAACAAAATGGTTATATGGTGATGTTAGATGGAACTGTGGCAACTCCGTTTTTAATTAAACCTTTACAAGAAGAAGATGAAGAATGTCGACCAGATTTCTTATTTCATAGTTACACAAAAGATATTACTGGCTCAGGTAATGCAATTGCGGGTGGAATAATTGGAAAAAACAGTTTAATGTTTGTGCCAAAAGGAGAAAAAGTAGATGGAATAAATTGGGATGAGTCGCTCTTTTGGAATGTATATTATATTAAAGGTGCTTTTTTAAATGCTGATGCTGCTTTTGAAATTTTATCTGGAATGAAAACGTTGAATTTAAGGATGACTCAAAAATGTGTAAATACATTAGTGCTTGCTAAATTCTTCAACTCAAATCCAGAAATGTCAGTAATATGTAATGCCATTGAAAATAATGAGAATAATGCCATTATGAAAAAAGTTAGTAAGTATAAGTTAGCAGCTCCATTGTTTACTATTGATTTTGAAAAAGCTGGAGTAAGTGACTCAGCATTTAAAAAATTCTTCGACACTTTAGCACCTGCATTTGGTTTTCAAGTGAGTTTAGGTCAAATTAATACAACATTATTATGTCCAGCATTTACTTCGCATTCAGAACTAGATCAAGATGCATTATTGAAAGCAGGAATTTATAAGACTACGATGAGAATATCTGTAGGAAATGAAAACCCAAAGGAATTAATTAAACACTTTATTCAGTCAATTAAATTAATGATTGATCCTGAAAAACCTGGATTTTCTGATGCGTTTATGCCTATAAATGATATAGATAAATTATATGAAGAAACATATATAGAAGTTCAAAAACAATTAATAGAAAACGGTTATTTAAACTAGAAAAACAAATAAATATAATGATGATTAACGGATTAAATTTAGAAGCGTTAGGAACTTACAAAGCAACAGTTGAGAAAAATGCTACAAATGGGATGTATAATGGAGGTATTAAAGCAACATGGATGGGAGGTACTAAAGTAGGTGTTACCACCAATGATCTTACTTTAGGAAATGATACTATTTCTCACGATTTTTCATTTACTATTGATGAACCTGAACAATTATTAGGAGCACATTCAGCTCCGACACCACAAGATTATATGTTGGGTGGGCTTTCAGGATGTATGATGGTTACTTTTGTAGCAATGTGTTCACTTAAAGGAATAGAATTAGAATCAGTAAGTTTAGAGATAAAATCTGGGCTAGATCTTCAAGGTTTTTTGGGTGTTAATGAAACTTCTCCTGTTGGTTTTGATACTATTGAATATGCATTTACTGTAAAAGGAAATGGGAATGAAATTCAATATAAAGCAGCAGCAGATGAGGTTATAAAATTCTCACCTAATTATGCTACAATGGCTAATAAAGTAAAAATGATTGCAAGTTTGAATATTTTATAAGTTTTACAGTTGTTTGATTATGAATACTTATTATTCATAATTAAAAAGAGGCTATCATTCATGATAGCCTCTTGGTGTTTAAAAAGAATAAAGGGTTAATGTTTTATTTTAAATACTTTGATTAAAATTGTTTCTAGTAAGCACCATTTAGTAAATGCTGATTGAATTAGGTTTAGACCAATAAATACTGTAAACCAAATCCAATTATGATTTATATATACTGTTAGTACAATACTTAATAAAATAAATGTGCCTACTATTGTTCTGAAATATTTATTTAACATTGTTATTACTTTTAAGGTTGCGGAATTTGTTATTTATGATTTTTCTTCTCTATCATATAGTATACTAATGGTACAACTAATAAAGTAAGTACTGTTGAAACAATAGTACCTCCCATTAATGATATAGCTAATCCTTGAAAAATAGGATCAAAGAGAATTACAAAAGCTCCAATTACAACGGTTCCAGCTGTTAATAAAATAGGAGTTGTACGAACGGCTCCTGCTTCAATAGCTGCTTGTTTTAAAGGAATGCCATCTGCTAATCTTAAATTGATAAAGTCAATCAGTAAAACAGAATTCCGAACCATAATACCAGCTAAAGCAATCATTCCTATAAACGAAGTAGCTGTAAAAAAAGCTCCCATCATCCAATGTCCTAAAATAATTCCTATTAAAGACAAAGGTATTGCTACCATCATAACGATTGGTGCTTTAAAGTTTTGAAACCAACCAACAATTAAAATGTAAATTAATAGAATAGCTCCAAGGAAAGCAATTCCTAAATCTCTAAAAACTTCTAATGTAATTTGCCATTCACCATCCCATTTTACAGTATAATCATCTTCATAATCTGGCTGCCCGAGATACATTTCATTTAATTTATAACCTTCAGGAATTTTTATTTGTTTTAATTTTTCCTCCATACCTAAAATTGCATAAGCAGGGCTTTCTAGTTTTCCTGCCATGTCAGCCATGACATAAACAACACGTTTTTGATTTTTTCGGAAAATACTTTTTTCACTTGTGGTTTGTTGGATATCTACTAAATCACCAATAGGAATCATATTTCCCTGTTGAGATGTAACTTTAAGTTGAGAGATATCACTAATAGTAGATTTTTCACTTTCATCTAAAGCTAGTATTATACCAATTTGATTTGATGCATTTTCATCGTATAAATTTGTAATAGGACGATTTGACAAAGCCATGTTCATTATATATGCTATCTGTTGAGGTGTAACACCATAAAGCATCGCTTTTTCTTTATTGATTTTAAATTGATATTCTATTTGATCACTTTCAACCATCCAGTCAATATCTACAACATCATCCGTGTTTTTTAAAATGTTTTGAATGCTATTTGCAATTTTAATTTGCTCCTTGTAGTCTGGGCCATAAACTTCAGCAACAATTGTTGATAAAACAGGAGGTCCTGGTGGAACTTCAACCAGTTTTACATTAGCATTATATTTTGAAGCTATTTTTTGAATATCAGAACGCATTGATTTTGCAATGCCATGACTTTGTATATTACGTTGACCTTTGTCAATTAGATTAACTTGAATATCAGCCATATTGCTTCCACCTCGTAAATCATAATGACGAACTAAACCATTAAAAGTTATTGGAGCTGATGTTCCAATATAATTTTGATAATTTAATACTTCTGGACGGGTAGATAAATACTGTGAAATCTCTTGTGCTACAACTCCAGTTCTTTCTAGGGTCGTACCTTCAGGCATATCAATAACTACTTGAAACTCATTTTTATTATCAAAGGGTAGCATTTTAACAGCTACAGATTTAGTGAAAAATAAAAACATAGTTCCTATTAGTACTAAAAAAGTACCTCCTAAAAAGAACCAACGTTTTACTTTATTTTCTAATAAAGGTCTTTCAAGTTTATCATAAATTTTATAAATAAATGTTTCTTCTACTGTTTTTTCAGGTTTTGATTTAATGCCTTTATTTTCTTTTTCTCTTAAAAAAATACAACCTAAATATGGTGTAATTGTTAAAGCAACAAAGAGTGATAAAATCATTGCTATTGAAGCTCCAATTGGCATTGGTGCCATATAAGGCCCCATTAAGCCAGAAACAAAAGCCATTGGCAATACTGATGCTATTACTGTAAAAGTGGCCAAAATAGTTGGGTTACCAACCTCGTTAATAGCGTATAGTGCGGCTTCTTTAAAAGCTAGGCGTTTCATTTTAAAATGCCTGTGCATGTTTTCAGCTATAATAATAGAGTCATCAACTACAATACCCGTTACAAATACTAATGCAAATAGTGTAATTCTATTTAAAGTATAATCTAACATGTAGTAACTTAACAACGTTAAGGCAAACGTAATTGGAACTGATAAAAAAACAACTAAGCCACCACGCCATCCCATTGCAAGCATAACTACTAATGTTACAGCTATAATAGAGCCAATAAGATGGAGTAGAAGTTCAGAGACTTTGTGTGAAGCTGTTTCTCCATAATTTCTACTAATTTCTACATGCACATCATCAGGGATAAGAGTTTTTCTTAAATGAGAAACTTTATCAATAATAACTTCAGCAATTTTCATGGCATCAGCACCTTTTCGTTTTGCTACTGAAATGGTAACTGCTGGGTATTCAGATTTATAGTTGTTTTTCTTAGGGCTAGCTTGTCCAAAACCTAATGAAACATAATTTTTTGGTATTTCTGGACCATCAATAATTGTAGCAATTTGTTTTAAATAAATAGGTTGATTTTGTTGTACTCCAACGACTAAATTTTCAACATCTGATACTGATTCTAAAAATCTACCAGTATTTACTAAGAATTCTGTATCACCTTTAGAAAAACTTCCTGAGCTTAATTGAGAATTGTTTTTTTTAATCATTTCAGAAACAGTTAAAAAATCTAATCCACTAGAAGCAAGTTTATCTTTGTCTAAAACTACTCGTAATTGCCTGTTTCTTCCTCCAACTTTATGAGTGATTGCAACATCGTTTACTTTTTTAATTTCACTATCTAATTCTTGAGCTATTTGACTTAATTGGTAGTCATCATAATTTTCACTCCATAAAGTTAATCCTAACATGGGCACATCATCAATAGCTCTAGTTTTAACAAGCGGCATAGTAACACCTTCTGGCATTTGATCCATGTGCTTATTAATTTCGTTATAGAGTTTTACAAATGAACGTTCAATATCTTCACCAACATAAAACTGAACAATAACCATTCCTTGTTCTTTCATTGAAGTTGAATATACGTACTCAACTCCTTTAATATTTGAAATTAGTTTTTCTAATGGTTTTATTACTTTTGATTCAATTTCTTTGGGACTTGCTCCTGGGTATCCAACAAAAATATCTGCTATAGGCACATCTATTTGAGGTTCTTCCTCACGAGGAATTAAAAAAGAACTGTAAACTCCAATAACCATAAACACGATCATTAGAAGTACAGTTAGCTTAGAGTCTATAAAGACTTTCGCTATTTTTCCTGCTAAACCTTCTTTCATATTTTCGATTTTTATAATTATTTAATTAAAACACTTACGCCATTATATAGTTTGCCTTCTGAAGAAACTATGTAAGACTCGTTAGCTGATAAACCTGATAATACCTCAATGTTTTCTCCAAAAGTTCTTCCTAATCGTAACCAACGTAATATTGCTGTTTTACTTTGACTTACTGTATAGATACCCGACAATTGACCACGAGTGATAATTGCTTTTTTAGGGATTAAAATAATGTCAGACGTTGTTGTTTTTTTAGTTATAGGGAATTGAACAGCTGTGTACATTCCAGATAAAACATTTGTGTTAGTCTTATTTAGTCTTATCTTGACTATATATTGACCTCCTGTATTTTTTGCAGAATGACTTATTTCTGTTACTTTTCCTTTAATAGTTTTATTGATTGACTTTATAAGAACATTGACCTCAATGTTTTTTTGAATTTTTGAAATTTCATTTTCAGGAATCATTGTTATAACTTCAAAGATATCGTGATTTTCTATAGATATTAAAGGTTTTCCTGGAGTTGCCATATCTCCAGGCTTTATATTCTTTGCTGTTATCACACCATTAAAGGGAGCTGTTAAATTTGTGTATTTAAATTGAGAGCTCACTTCATTTTTCATTTGATTAGCAGATTCTAAACGAGCCTTAGCCATTTTAAAACGTGCTGTCATATCATCCATTTCTTTTTGTGAGGCACTATTTTTAGTGAGTAAATTTTTGAAACGAGTATAGTCTTTTTTAGCATTGTTAAAAGCAACCTTAGCTTCAGTAACACCTGCATTTACTTGAGCATTTTTTGCTTGTAAATCAGCATTGTTTATTGAGATTAATAATTGTCCCTTTTTTACTTTGTCACCTATATTAACATGAGTTTTGTTTACAAACCCCATTATGCGTGTGCTTAAATCAGCATTGTTTACTGCTTGTATTTTACCACTTGTTGTTATAAAAAGACTATTATTGTTAGTAATAACTTTACTTACTTTTACAGCAGTTTTCGGATTGTTATTTATGTGTGTTTTTGTCTCCTTTTTACCACAACTAAAAAGTAATAAGAATATCGAAACAAGTGTGATTTTATAAATGATTTTCATTTGTGTAATTATTCTTTTGTTAAAAAAATTAAATATGCTTTGGTATAGTTATATTGATATACTGTTTGATAGTACAGTAATTGTTTTTGAGCATACTGAGTTTCTGCTATTAGTAAATCTGAGGTTTTTTCTAACCCTTCTTTAAAACGGTTTTTTCGAATTCGTAATGCTTCTGAAGATTGCTTTAACGCTAGTTTTGTTAAATTTAATTGTTTTTCAGTATATGCTAGAATGCGTTTAGTTTTGTTTAGTTCTAACTCACTTTTAGCTTTATACTGATGGTATTCAAGTTTTGATTTTTCATAAGCAGCTTTACTTCCTTGAATTTTTCCATAGCGTTCAGCACCTTTAAAAATATTCCAACTTAATTGAGCACCTATTAAATAGCCATTACTATTAGCACTAAAAATTTTATTGTCATATAATTCATAACTACCAAAAGCGTTTAATGTAGGTAGAAAACTCATTTTATTTGCAGTGTGCATTTTTTTATAAGTTTCTGAAGTTAATTGCATTGCTTTTAAATCTGAGCGGTTATCAGATAGCGTTTTATTTGATAATGTGTTAAAAGGTTTTACTTCTAAGCTATCAGCAGGTTGATAAATATTGTTTTGTGTTTCACTGACTAAAAAGGATAAGTGGTTAGAAATGTTCTCTATGGTATTATTAGCAGTATATAATTGATTTTTGACCTCCGTAACTTGTACTTCTATAGCTAAAATATCTGCACGTTGTAAATAACCTTGCTCAAGACTATTTTCAGCCACTTGTAAGTTTGCTTTTGCCGCTTCTAATGATTTTTCTAAAACATATACATTTTTATATGACAATTGTAATTGCATGTATAATTTTTCAGCTTCAAACAATAAAAAATCTTTAGTACGTTGAATTTGTAAACTAGTTGCCACCATTTTGGTTTTTGCAGCTTTACGTTTATAAAGTCCATCAATATTTAATATCGGTTGTTGAATTTCTATTTTTGTAGCAAAATTTTGAGTGCGTTTAGGATTGTTTAACAAAAGAGGATTGAAATCTGCTTGAATTAAAATTCCTTGATTTAATTTGCTTCCGAATGCCATCAAAGGATTAGTCGTAATAAAACCAGTATGAGAAGCGGTTATGTTAGGTAAAAAAATAGCACTTGTTTGTTTATAGTTTGCTTGAGCTTGCAAATAATTTTGTTTACTTATTTTAAGAGAAGAATTGTTTTCTGTAACTTTATTAAGGACTTCTTTTTTAGAGATAAGTACATTATTTTGAGCACTAATAGTATTGGAAAGAAAAAAACTAACTATTAAAAAGTTGAAAAGCTTTATTTTCATATTTACACATTTTGTTGCAGGCAAATTTACTTCTGAAAAAAAAGGTAATCAGTAACCAATGTTACAGTTTTAATATAAAAGCATCTTTTTCATTAAAAAAAGATGCTTTTACAGGGGAGGGACTAAACGTAATAATAGAATCCGAGGTTAAATTATAAATATCTGATTTTCCGATTATTATATTATAAATTTAGTATTTTTTATTGGTTTTTAATGTAACATTTGTTACATAACGGATATAAAAAGCCATTTCATTAGAAATGGCTTTAAGTCTATTTAGTTTTTTTTAGTTTAAACTTACTAAATTCTTCTTTTGAAACGTTTCCTTTTTTGATATCTAAGATTTCATTATAATTAAGCATCATAAATTCAAAAAAATCAGCTTCTTTATTTGAAAGCCCCTCATACATTTTTTTACTCTTAGCTTTTTTGCTAGTTCTATAATAATCAGTACTATCGTACCAATAAGTACCTTGACCTATGTATCCCCAAAAACGAACAAGTAGTTTATATACTTTATCCCAACCTAAAAAACCTTTAGTATTAGCATAATAGCCCGTGTAATACCCTAATTTAGCAGCTGCTTGCCTTTCGGTAGAAGAACCATGAGAAACTCCGTTACCAATAGCTGCAAAGTTTTTAAAAGAGTTTGAGGCTTCTTGCCAAGAAATATTCTGACCAACATTACTAGCTAACCAGTAACCAGCAAAGAAATCTGCTCCTATTTCTTGATTTTTCCCTGAAGCCCAGTACCAATTATTGTTATATTGTAAGATATGACCAAATTCGTGAGCAATAATAGATTTTGCTGCATAAGCATCATAGTTTAATAGCATGCTATTCCACCAAGTTTCTCCAATAAAAACACGATTTGGGTTTGAGTAAGCTAACATATTATTAGTATTTGTTCCTCTCCAATTATATACTGTTGGGTTCACACCAAAAAACCATTTTAAATTTGGTACTGCCCATTCTATGTAACTTTGGCCACTTGCCATTTTATATGTTTTGTATGCGCCATAATACCCAGTATTAAATGGAGTAGCTGCAGCAGTTCCTAATAGGTTTTCATCTTTTAGGTGTTCTATTGAAATTAGATTTTGATTTTCAATATTAGAAGGGTTTGCGTTATCATAATCTTGACAAGAATAAATTGCCAATATTATTGTTGCAAACGCAATTGAAGATTTAATTACGTTTTTTTTCATTACGATTAATATTTATTGTTAATACTATCAAATAATAGAATTCATTTTATTTGTGTTTTTTCGTTGATCAATCGAACTGTTATCTTGTGTTTTTCAAATGGTTGAAATTAAGGTTGATAACATGGTAAATCTATGTAAAAAGAGAAATAAATATTTAATGAAGTTTCTTTTTTATTAGAAAAATGAAAAAAATTCTTTTTTGCAGGAGTGATTGTAAATATTATTGAATAATATTTTGTTTTAAATTGATATTCAGGGGTGTATGTCGTTTAGAGCCTAAGGGTTATTTAAATAAAGAATGATTTATAATATATAAATCAAGTGTTTAAAGTTCTAAAACTTTTATTTGATTACGCTGTAGTTCTATTTTTGATTGTTTTTCTAAAGATTTTAAAAGTCTTGATATAACAACTCTTGATGTGTGAAGATCATTAGCAATTTGTTGATGAGTTACACTTATTATATCGTTATGATTTACTAAGGCTTTGTCTCGTAAATACTTCAGTAAACGTTGATCCATGTTTAAAAAAGCAATAGTGTCAACTGCTTCTATAAATTCTTGTAATCTATTATGGTAACTTTGTAAAATATATTCTTGCCAACTTTTATATTTACTTAACCATTCTGACATTTTTTGCTTAGGAATCATTAATAAAGCAACATCAGTTTCAGAGACAGCTCTTATTTTACTTTTTGTTTGCCCCATGCAACATGATAATGTAGTTGCACAAGTGTCTCCTCTTTCTAAATAATATAAAACGAGTTCATCGCCATTTTCATCTTCTCTTAAAATTTTAATAGCTCCACTTAGTAATAAAGGGATCGAAACAATATAACTTTCAGTTTCAATAATGGTAACATCAGCTTTAAATTCCTTTAAAATGGCTACATCATTTATTTCTTCTAATAAAGCTTCTTCAAATAAATAACCGTAATTGTTTTTTAATTCTTCTATCAAAACTTGTTGGCTTTTTTGTAAAAATACTACTTTTTAAAATAAAAAGCATTTAATAAGTTACGAATATATAATTATTGTTTTACTGATAAAAATCAGTTTTTCTATCGAGATATTTTCTGAAATTTGATATAGAAATAGAAATAATAAAACCATATTTAAGATGAAAAAAAGAACACCAGTACAAACAATAATGACTAAAAATGTTATCACACTAAATTTATCAGATGACTTAATGATGGCTGAAAAACTATTTAAAGAAAATGATATACGACATATCCCTGTTGTAAGTGGTAAGAGTATAGTAGGGATGTTAAGTTATACTGATTTATTGAGAATTAGCTTTGCTGATGCTATTGATGAAGATGAAAGTGATGTAGATACTGTAGTATATAATATGTTTACAATAGAACAGGTTATGGCAAAGAATTTAGTAACAGTGAGTCCTTCAAATACAATAAAGGAGGTGGCAGAAATTTTATCTAAAAAAGAGTTTCATGCATTACCAGTAATTGAAGAAGGTGAATTAAAAGGTATAGTTACTACTACAGATTTAATTTACTATTTATTAGAACAATATAACTAATAAAAAAGGCGGTAAAAAATTAATTTTTTACCACCTTTTTTATATCAATTAAAAATTTAATTAACAATTGTTTTTAAATTTTCAATAGTTTCTATAGGAGTTTCACTTTTAAATACAAAACTACCAGCAACAAGAACATCTGCACCAACTTCAACTAATTTATTGGCATTTTGATCAGTTACCCCTCCATCAATTTCAATTAAAGTTGAAGCGTTGTTAAATTCAATAAGGTTTTTTAGTTGCTGTACTTTTTTATAAGTGTTTTCAATAAATGACTGCCCACCAAACCCAGGATTAACACTCATAATACAAACTAAATCTAAATCATGAATTATATCTTCTAAAACTGCTATAGGCGTGTGTGGGTTTAAAGCAACTCCAGCTTTCATACCAGCAGCTTTTATTGCTTGTATAGTTCTGTGTAAATGTGTACACGCTTCATAATGTACTGTTAGTATATTTGCTCCTAAATCAGCAAAAGTTTCAATATATCTATCAGGGTCTACAATCATTAAATGTACATCAACTGTTTTTTTAGCATGTTGTACTATTGATTTTAGCACAGGCATTCCAAAAGAAATATTCGGAACGAAAACTCCGTCCATAATATCTATGTGAAACCAGTCAGCTTTACTATCGTTAACCATTTCTATATCACGCTGTAAATTTCCAAAGTCAGCGGCTAAAACTGAAGGAGCAATAAGTTTTTCCATTAAATGTATTTGTTTGTTGTGTTGTGATGCAAATATAGTTAAAACTAATAAGGGCAATAACTAAAAAAGAAAACTCTTGATGATTCAAGAGTTTTCTTTTTTATTAATTCCAAAACGAATAGTTATAATAACTATTTGCTATTGTATGTGTTATTATCCTAAGTAAGTCATTAAGATTTTACTACGAGATGTATGCTTTAATCTTCTAATTGCTTTTTCTTTAATTTGACGAACACGCTCACGAGTTAAATCGAAAGTCTCACCAATTTCTTCTAATGTCATTGGTTGGTGTTCACCTAAACCGAAATACAATTTAACAACATCAGCTTCACGAGGAGTTAAAGTTTCTAAAGCACGGTTAATTTCAATACGTAATGATTCATGTAATAATGTTCTATCTGGGTTAGGAGATTCACCAGAATTTAATACATCATATAAATTAGAATCTTCACCTTCAATTAAAGGAGCATCCATTGATACATGACGACCAGAATTTTTCATTGATTCTTTAACGTCATTAACTGTCATGTCTAATTTCTTAGCAATTTCTTCAGCACTTGGAGGGCGCTCATTTTCTTGCTCTAAGAAAGCATACATTTTATTGATTTTGTTAATGGAACCAATTTTATTTAAAGGTAAACGAACAATACGAGATTGCTCAGCTAGTGCTTGTAAGATAGATTGACGAATCCACCAAACTGCATATGAGATAAATTTAAATCCTCTAGTCTCATCAAAACGCTTTGCCGCTTTAATTAAACCTAAATTCCCTTCATTAATTAAATCAGGAAGAGTTAAACCTTGATTTTGATATTGTTTAGCTACAGATACCACAAAACGTAAGTTTGCTTTTGTTAGCTTTTCTAAAGCTCTTTGATCTCCAGCTTTTATACGTTGAGCTAATTCTACTTCTTCATCAGCAGTAATTAAATCTACTTTTCCTATTTCTTGTAAATATTTATCTAATGAGGCAGTTTCTCTATTGGTAACCTGCTTTGTAATCTTAAGTTGTCTCATGTAAAAAAAACTATTTTTTTATAATTATCAATCACTCTACATATACTTATACGTAGCATTATTAAAAAATGTTACAAAAGTTATTATTTTTTTTAAATTTAATTCCATAACCGTTAAAGAATTGTTAATTTTGATTGAGTTAAAAATAAGAAAGTGACTTGTTAAAAAAGAATGTGTCTTATTTTACTACAAGTCTAAACAAACAATAATCAAACTTAGCCTTTGAAAAGTATTGATGTTACAAAATTAAGTGACGAAGAGCTGGTTAAAAAAATAGTAGAGAAAAATGATACTCATTTATTCGCTATTTTATATGACCGATATGCTGGCGTTGTGTATAATAAATGCTATGGTTTCTCTAAAAGTAAAGAGGAAGCACAGGATTTAACGCACGATCTTTTTATTCGTTTATTTGTAAAATTGCGTACTTTTAAAGGGAAATCTAAATTTTCTACTTGGTTATATTCATTTACATATAATTTTTGCGTGAATTATGTTCAAAGGAACAGCGCAAAGAAAAAAGAAAAAGTTACAGTAGTAACTGACCAAATTAAAGAGGAAGATAGTGGGTTTGATGAGATTGATGATACCACATTATTTGAGTTAAAGTCAGAAAAGTTGGCTAAAGTACTCGAAATGATACCACCTTCTGAAAAAATGATTTTATTAATGAAATATCAAGATGATATGAGTATTAAAGAAATATCAGGAGTGTTAGAATTAGGCGAAAGCGCTGTTAAAATGCGTTTGAAGCGAGCTAAAGAGAAAGTCGTAAAAACGTATAATGAGTTGTAATTATTATGGATAATCCATTTAAGAAAATATTACATAACGAAGAATTGCCAGAGGTGCTTAAGGAAAAAGTACTTAATGATGTGGCAATGATTAAGCTTTCTATAGATGTAGCTGATTTATTTGTGGTAAAATACCCTAATGTTGTAGCTGACTTATTAAACGGTGGTGGAACTCAAGAAAAAACTGATAATAAAGAAACTGAATAACTGTTATAATTAAACTAATACTACTATGATTTTTTTACAAATGAATATTCTCAATCCTTTTAAAAAAATATTGAATGACCTAAATGATTCTATACCTACCGTTTTAGGGTTCATTAGTTTTATAATAATAGCTTGGCTATTTATAAAAGTGTTTTTGTATATCGTACGAAAAGCTTTAGCAAAAACTAAAATAGATGAATGGTCTAAAAAATTAAATAAAACTGAAATTTTTGGAAACTCTACAATAAATATTGTTTTAACTAAAATAATTTTAGGAGTACTTAAATGGTTTTTAATCTTAATTTTTGTAATGGCAGGGTCAAGTATTTTTGGCATTGTAGCAGTTTCTGAAGGAATTAAAAGTTTCTTTGCTTACTTACCAAAATTATTAACAGCACTTGGAATTTTTGTAGCAGGAGCATATTTAGGAACTATGGTAAAAAAGGCCATCCAGTCAATGTTTAAATCGTTTGAAATTTCAGGAGGTAATTTAGTAGGTAACATTGCTTTTTATTTAATCGTAGTATTCTTGTCTATAACAGCTCTAGATCAGGCAGGTGTTGATACTTCAGTAATAAAAAGTAATTTAACATTGGTTATTGGCTCTGTGTTATTAGCGTTTACAATAGCTTTCGGACTAGGAGCAAAGGATGTGGTAACAAGATTGTTGTTTGGCTATTATTCTAGAAAAAATATAGGTATTGGTCAAAGAGTAATTGTTGGTGATGTAGAAGGAGTAGTTACTGCAATTGATAACATTTGTATGACTATTAATACTTCAAATGGTAATGTTGTATTACCAATTAAAGATGTGGTTAACAGTAAAATAGTTTTTGTGAAGTGATGAGATGTTAAAAAATATCCATATATTTGTACAGTATAAACTATTGTTATAGATAATATTAATGATAGATTTCGGGGGACTTCTATCTAATAGTAAAGTAAAAACTTTACGCTATAAAGACTATCAAATTTGATAGTCTTTATTTTTTTTTGAAAAAATATGTGACCTTTTTAATTATAAAGGTGTCTTATTATATAATTGATAGATTTCGGGGGACTTCTATCTAATAAGGTTAAAAGAGAAGAATTTTCTTTTAAAAAAAATGGCTTCCAGTTTTGGAAGCCATTTGTTTTTTATTGTAATGCGAGTTATTCGAAAGATAAATGTAAAAAGATACCTCTAGTACCAAGAAAGTCAATTGGATCTGTCCATTGACTAGGAGATGTGTTGTCGTATTTAATTTCATTATTTATAGCAAATACACCACGTATAGAAGGAGAGAATTTAAAGTAATTTAAATATAAGTCAACTCCTATTCCTATTTCATACATGAAGTTTCCTGTAGTAGTTCTAAACTTTCCTGCAAAATTATCATCATCACTACTTTCATTACTTGAAAAGTTATAATCAAAGGATAAACCACCTAGTACATATGGTCTAATATTATTAAGTCTATTTGTACTTAGCTTTAAAATTACTGGTAAATGAAGAAATGTTGCTCCAACTTCTCTTGTTTTTATATTTTCGTTTGTGCCACCAATGTGATTAAAAACTAAAGTTTTTGTATTTGACATTAATCCTGGTTCAAAACGAAGATTGATATTATTATGTAATCTTAAATCTGCTATTAAACCAACGTTAAAACCAACAGATGAGCTAACTTCTATGTTTGGAGAACTTATAGCGCTTGGCTTATAAGAAACCTTATAACTGTTGTTGTTTAGACCTAAATAAAAACCATAATGAAATAATGGTTTGTCAAAACTAGGGAGGTTTAGTATTTTTTCTGCCTGACTAAAAGCTGTTAATGATGTTGTTAATAGTAAAACGAATAATAAAATATTTTTAAACATATTATTTTAAAGCTGTATAAATTGATGCAACCCCAAAAGTTACAGGTAAATTCTTTGCATTCTTAAACCCATTTTTTTGTAAAATATTGTTGAAAGCTTCTCCAAAAGGAAAAGAATTTGCACTTTCAGATAAATAAGAGTAAGCAACTTTGTCTTTAGAGAAAAGTTTACCAATTACTGGTAATATAAAGTTAGTGTAAAACTTATAACCTTGTTTAAACGGGAATTTAGTTGGATTTGAAGTTTCTAAAACAACAAATTTTCCTCCTGGTTTTAAAACACGAAGTATTTCTTTTAAGCCTTTGTCTAAGTTTTCAAAGTTACGAACACCGAAAGAAACTGTTATAGCATCAAAAGTATTATCATCAAATGGAATGTTTTCACTATCACCAACTACCATTTTTATTTTATCAGATAAGCTAACTTTCTCTATTTTTTGTTTTCCTACATTTAACATTCCTTGAGAAATATCTAGTCCAACAATTCTTTCAGGATTTAATTTTGCCATCATTATAGCAAGGTCACCAGTTCCAGTAGCAATGTCTAGTATTTGTTTAGGGTTGTTTTCTCCAATTAATTTAACAACTTTTTTTCTCCAACTAACATCAATACCTAAGGAAATAACACGATTTAAACCGTCATAATCCTCAGAAATATTATCAAACATTTGAGCTACTTGCTCTTTTTTTCCTAATTCGGAATCTTTATATGGTTTTACTTGTTCAGACATAAAAAGTTGATGATTTTAAGTGTAAAATTATCCGTTAATAGCAATTACTTCATTAATTTGATTAGGTAACATTTCTTTTAGCATGGTTTCAATACCATTTTTCAATGTTACGGTAGATGATGGGCAACCACTACATGCTCCTTGTAAAATAACACTTACTCTTTTTGAGTTTTCGTCATACGATTGAAAGGCAATATTACCTCCATCAGAAGCTACTGCTGGTTTTATATATTCGTCTAATATATCAACAATTTTTGCTTCAGTGTCGGATAAGTTTTCTTTAGGAACTTCAACATTTTGTTTAGTTTGTTGTTTAGGAAGTTCAGAAATTATTTTTTTACCTTCTTGAAGATATCCACGAATAAAAGTACGAACTTCTTGATATACCTCATTCCATTCTACCATGTCATATTTAGTAATAGAAATATAGTTTTCTGAAATAAATACTTCATTCACAAAAGGAAAATTAAACAAGGCTTGTGCTAAAGGAGAAGATTTACTAGCTTCATCAATGTTTTTAAACTCAACATCAGTTTGTGTTAACGCTTTATTAGTTCCAAATTTCATTACTGCTGGATTTGGAGTTACTTCAGCATAAACTTCAGTAGCGTCTTTTTTAGTTGTTTCTTCTTTAACTATAGGGTTTCCTTGTTGAATATAGTTTTGAATCTGTTCTTTAACTTCTTCTTCAACATCACTCCATTGAACAATATCAAATTTTTGAACTGCGATAAAATTAGCAGTAATAAAAACTTTTTTTACGAAAGGAAGGTAAAAAAGTTGTTGAGCTAGCGGTGAGTTTTTAGCCTCGTCTATATTGTTAAATTCATAACTTCCACCATTAATTAAAATTGTGTTACTCACAAATTTAATAATAGTTTCATTATTAGTTTCTTGTATGTTAATTTTTATTGAATCCATGTCATAATAAATGAAATGCAAAATTACGGTAAAAAACTGATATATATATACAGAAAAGGTCTTGTAATATTACAAGACCTTTTCTGTATGTTAATTTTATATAATTATAAATTTATAGTAACAGTTCCTGATATTCTACTCGTATTATTATTAAGGCTAATGTCTCCTAAATTGTATAATGTTTGAAACTCTAAATTTTCAGACTTTCTGTATGATAAGTCAATTTTCATGTTACCAAAATTATAACCTAAACCAGCTGAGAACCCTTTGATATTATCTTTATTAACACTACCTCCTACAGCAGATAAAAGATTAGGGTTTTTCTCATAATGATAACCACCTCTAATGCTTAATCTGTCAAAACGCCATTCAGTACCAACATTTAATGCATGAGTAGCTCTAAATTGAGTGGCAAAATTTTGATTAGCTTCAATAAAAGCTGTATCATTTTCTCTATATTTTATATTTGGGTAATCTTTATAGGTGTAATCGAAACTTATCAATCCTTGTTTACCAAATATGTAGGCTCCACTTGCTGTTATTCTACTATTAGATTTGAATCTATAGATATATAATTCACTTATTAAATCACTTCCACCGTTTATTCCTAAATTAGATACATCTGATAGTATTAAGTCATTTTTATAGTCCTCTGCTATCTCTTCATACCAAGTAGGAGTTTCGTAGGCTAAACCAACACGAATATTTTTATTTAATTTATATAGAAACCCTAAACTTAAGGACACACCGTTACCTTGTATATAAGAATCTATTCTGTTTTTTGCTTTTAATATATTTCCATTAGCATCATCATTCTCTTCGTTTAATAAAGCAACTCTGCTTAAATCTATATCATGAAAATTTAACGAGGCTCCCAAAAATAATTTGTTTTGATGAACTGCTGAGAAACCTAGATTGAAAACACTTGATTGTCCTGATTTTTCTACAGAATAACCTTGTTCAATAGAACCATCAAATTTATTTTTTGGTGAACTTGTATCGTTAAAATGTTCGCTATGAAATAAGAAACCGCTATTCCCTTTAACTGAATAAAAAGAGCTGTAATCACTTTTAATTTTATAATTAAAAGTAAGAGCAAAACGATTCCATTCTGAATTATACGCAGTATCAAAAGAAAGAATTGCGCCTGCCTGTGAAAGGTTGAAATAATCATTTTGTGAAGATGAAGAATTTCCGTAATACGAAGTTAAATAATCTGTATTTCGATTACTTAGGGTAGCCGAAGCAGTACTAATTTTTGATACAGAACTACCAGCAGGATTTATACTAAAAGCTGAAATATCACCACCTAAAGCTCCAAAAGCACCACTCATAGCTTCATATCTTGCTGTACCATAATTATCATCTTTTGAAAACAAAAGGCCTAAATCATTATAATCTAGTGATTGTGAATAGGCACTAAGAGATGATGCAATCGAAATTGCAACTATTAAAATTCGTTTCATGTTTCTTAATTTTTTTTAAATAAATTATCTTCTTCTGCTGCTAGAACTACTTCTTGAACTTCTCGATCCTGAGCTTCTAGAAGAGCTTCTGCTTGGAGTGTAAGAGCGAGTTGATCTACTACTAGATCTAGAAGGTGTGTAGCTTCTATTTGAACTTCTTTTTGTTCTTGATGGTGTGTAGCTTCTTGTATTACTTTTTGTAGATCGAGTATTAGCTCTTCTCGTAGGTTTATGTCCTCCAGTAGAATATTGTCTAGTTGTTCTAGTCTTTCTTACTGATCTTGTAGGTTTATGCCCTCCAGTTGAGTATTGTCTTGTTCTAGTTCTTCTTACTGATCTTGTTGACCTGTCACCTCTTGTTGTATTGTAGCTTCTTCTAGTTCTGTCATTTCTTGGACTACTAGCTGTTCTATTTGTTCTTGAGCTTCTTCGGTATACATTCGATGAACGTCTTGATCTAGTTGTATTTCTTGCACTATACCCTCGTCTACTACTATAATTTCTTCTAGAAGTAACTGCTCTATATGGGTTAGCACCTCTATTGGCTCTATAATAACGATTGTTAAAATAATTGTTTCTATAATATGGAGGACAATAAAAATTGTTATTATTCCATCCTACATAAAAACCAGAGTAGTAATGACCATAATTATATGGGTGCCAGTATGAATTGTATCCCCAGTTGTTGTAGAAGCGAGAACGCCACCATGGTCTATAATTATATCCATAATATGAGTCCCAACCCCAATCGTTATAGAATCCCCATCTTGGGTATGTGTTTACATTTATAACTACATCATTACTATTACTATTATAGCCCCATGGATCATTTGAATTATAAGTAATGCGAGTTCTAGGAGTTTCCTCATCAATAACATCTTCTTCATAATCGTACTCACTAGTATCAGATCTGTAGTTTTCAATATCAGTAAAAACATCTGAGCCATTTAAATTTTCTAAACGTTCAACTTCTTTCCTAAAATAGTTTTCCTTATAATTATTGTATTCATTAGTATCCATAACAACAACTTTACGTTGAGGTTCTTGGTTTTGAGTGCTTTCAACTTCATCATCATAAATACCATCACTGCTACTTACAGTTTGCATTGTACCACAAGAAATAAAGGAGGTTATTAAAAATAATGATAATATGAATATGTAAGGTTTTGTTTTGAAGTATTGTGGTTTCATGTCTATTATTTTTAAGTTAGAACAATAAAATTATTTAAATGATTTTGCAAAAAACTATTTTTTGTTGGGCTTGTAGGCTTTTTAATGTAGTTTTGCACATACAATTTTACGCATAAAAGATAACAATATTTATGCCAAACTTTTGATTATGAGCAAACATTTAACAAAAAGAGCAGAAGACTACTCTAAATGGTATAACGAACTTGTTGTAAAAGCCGATTTAGCTGAGAATTCAGCGGTAAGAGGCTGTATGGTGATTAAACCATATGGATATGCAATATGGGAAAACATGCAAGCAGAATTAGATAGAATGTTTAAAGAAACAGGACACGAAAATGCTTATTTCCCTCTTTTTGTTCCCAAGAGTTTGTTTGAAGCTGAAGAAAAAAATGCTGAAGGATTTGCTAAAGAATGTGCTGTTGTAACTCATTACCGTTTGCAAAATGATCCTGATAATGAAGGGAAGTTACGCGTTGATCCTGAAGCTAAATTAGAAGAGGAATTAATTGTACGCCCTACGTCAGAAGCAATTATATGGAGTACTTATAAAAAATGGATTCAGTCTCATAGAGATTTACCTTTGTTAATTAATCAATGGGCAAATGTAGTTCGTTGGGAAATGAGAACACGCCTGTTTTTGCGTACTGCTGAATTTTTATGGCAAGAAGGGCATACTGCTCATGCTACAAAAGCTGAAGCTGTTTTTGAATCAAAACAAATGCAAGACGTGTATGCAAATTTCGCAGAAAACTTTATGGCAATGCCTGTTGTTAAAGGAGCAAAGTCTGAAAGTGAACGTTTTGCTGGTGCAGAAGCTACTTATACAATTGAGGCATTAATGCAAGATGGTAAAGCTTTGCAGGCGGGAACTTCACATTTCTTAGGTCAAAACTTTGCTAAAGCATTTGATGTTAAGTATACATCTAAAGAAGGTAAGCAAGAATACGTTTGGGCTACTTCATGGGGTGTTTCTACACGTTTAATAGGTGGTTTAATAATGACACACTCTGATGACGCAGGTTTAGTTTTGCCTCCAAAATTAGCACCTATCCAAGTTGTTATTGTTCCTATATATAAAGGAGAAGAACAATTAGACGCTATTTCTGAAAGAGTTAATGTGTTTGTTAAAGAGTTAAGAGGTAAAGGAGTTTCTGTAAAATTTGATACTCGAGATACAATGAGGCCTGGTGCAAAGTTTGCTGAGTATGAACTTAAAGGTGTTCCTGTAAGAGTTGCCATAGGGAATAGAGACTTAGAAAATGGAACTGTTGAAGTTGCTCGTAGAGATACCTTTGAGAAGCAAACAATTAACCAAATAGATTTAGTAGAGCATGTAACTAAATTATTAGAAGAGATACAAGAAAACTTATTTACTAAGGCTTTAAACTATAGAGACTCACATATCACTGAAGTTAATTCTTTTGAAGAGTTTAAAGAAGTTATAGAAAATAAAGGAGGTTTTGTTTCTGCTCATTGGGATGGGACAATTGAGACTGAAGATAAAATTAAAGAATTAACAAAAGCTACAATACGTTGTATAGCGAATGATGCTAAAAAAGAGGATGGAATATGTGTTTTTACTGGAAAACCATCAATAGAAAGAGTTTTATTTGCTAAAGCGTATTAAAAAAAATAAAAAAGGTTTGGTGTATATGAAAACAGTTTGTATATTTGCACCCGCAATCGCAAAATAGATTGTTTTGGTCCGTTCGTCTAGGGGTTAGGACGCCAGGTTTTCATCCTGGTAACACGGGTTCGATTCCCGTACGGACTACAATATTATTTTAAGATTTAAGTAAAAAATTAAACCTTAAAAATATTAAAAATTAAAAAGAATTAATTGCAGGTATAAAAAAATATCTTATATTTGCACCCGCAATCATAAAGATTGTATTTGGTCCGTTCGTCTAGGGGTTAGGACGCCAGGTTTTCATCCTGGTAACACGGGTTCGATTCCCGTACGGACTACAAAGTTTTTTATAAACAATTAACGATTTTAGTATAATGGCAAATCATAAGTCAGCATTAAAGAGAATAAGAAGTAACGAAGCTAAGCGCTTAAGAAATAAATATCAGCATAAAACTACACGTAATGCTGTTAGAAAATTAAGAGCAAGTACTGATAAGACAGAAGCTGAAGGGATGTTTTCATCTGTTGTTTCTATGTTAGATAAATTAGCAAAGAATAATATTATTCATAAAAATAAAGCAGCAAATTTAAAATCTAAATTAGCTAAGCACGTAGCAGCTTTATAAGAAATAAAATTACTTTAAGTAAAAGCGTTTTCATGAAAATGAAAACGCTTTTCTTGTTATGTATGTTTTATTATAATATTTTGGAGTTCTAGTCTTTATTGTTAGTGGTATTCTTTTAAAAAGTATTTTCTTGAAGTATATGCTTCTCTAAGTAGTTTTAAAGTAGATAGAGAAGAATTTCTTTAGCTGTTGTGGAATTTGTGTTTTCTAAACTCAATTTACAACTCTAAAGAACGTTTTATGTTACCAGTCATATTTCTTATGGGCATCTAATCGGATAAATATGAATAGAAGTAAAGTGAACCCCCATAGTGAGGAACCTCCATAACTAAAAAAGGGTAGAGGGATACCTATTGTAGGTAGAATCCCTATCACCATTCCAATGTTTACTAACACATGAAAAAATAGTATAGATGCAATACCATATCCATAAATTCTTCCAAATTTATTGGTATGTGTTTCAGCTAAAAAGATAATTCGATATAAGAGTAAAGTGAAAAGAATTATAACAAATGAACTTCCAAGAAAGCCCCATTCTTCACTTACAGTACTAAAAATATAATCTGTATCTTGTTCAGGAACGAAATTACCTTGTGTTCTATCACCTTGTAAAAATCCTTTTCCTGTTAATCCTCCTGAACTAATTGTTAATTCTGATTGATAGGTGTTGTAACCAACTCCTCTGTTATCTTTTACTTTTCCTAATAATATGTCAAATCTATCTTTTTGATGCTGCTCTAAAATATTGTTATAAGTATAACCTATTCCAACAATAAAAAGACTAGTAAATACATATAAAAAAATAACTTTAAATATGTTAAATCTTAGGAAACGTTTGTTTTTATAAACAGCATATAAGGTGTAAAATGTAATAAATAATAAGCATGTTATTAAAACCCATTTTATGCCAAAATATATGGTTAATAAGAATAGTATTATAGATAATGCGCCTATTATAAAATAAGCAAGGGTAAGTCCCTCTCTATTGAGTACAAAGAAAAATGAAAAATAAATTAATACCGACCCCATATCTGGTTGCAATGCAATAAAAAATGCAGGAGTAAATATTATTACAAAGGCTTTTAATTGATTCTTTATAAGGTTTAGGTTATACTGTCTGTCACTCATTAACTTTGCAAGAGCTAAAGCTGTAAATGTTTTTGTAAATTCAGAAGGTTGAAGTCCTACACCTCCAAAATTATACCATGATGTAGCCCCATTTATTTTTTTACCAAAAACAAGAACACCAGCTAATATAATAACAGAAATTAAGTAAAGTAAGCTAGAAAATTTTTCATAAAATTTTGCGTTAAAAAATAAAACAAATATCATAATAGGTAAACTTAATGCTATCCATATAAGTTGTTTACCATATCTTGTTGAAAAATTGAAAACTTCACGAGTTTCTTCATTTGAAGAAGCTGCGTAAATGTTTAACCAACCAAAGCTTACTAATAAGATATAAAGAAGGATTAAAATCCAATCAATTTCTGCAAATATATTATTTCGTTCCTGTCGCAATAGTATCTTTTTTTGGAATTAGCTTTTCGTATACACTTTTAAGACTTAAGTCAAGCATTCTTTTTTCTATATGCTTTCGTGAAATTTTCCCTGTTAAATATTTTTCTATCAATAAACTGGTAATAGGAGCAGCTATTGTAGAGCCGTATCCTCCGTTTTCTATATACACAGCTAAGGCAATTTTAGGATTGTCTTTAGGTGCAAAAGCAATTAAAATTGAATGATCAGGTAATTGTTCTTTTTTTCCATTAACGCGTATGAAATTTTCCGCAGTACCAGTTTTTCCACAAATATCTAATCCTTTTACCTGACTAGATTTAGCAGTTCCTCTAGTAAATACTTCATGCATTGCTTCAATAGCAATAGGGAAATGTTGTGGAGAAATTGTTGTGAATTTTTTAATTGTATATGTAGAATCCTTAATAGGAGAGGAGTTTATTTTTTTTACTATGTGAGGAGTGTAAAAGTATCCTTTGTTGGCAATGGCTGCAGTCATATTTGCTAGCTGCATAGGAGTTGTTTCTACCTCTCCCTGGCCAATAGCGTTTGATATTGTTGTGGTTGCTCCCCATCTAAATTTATTACGAGCATCATAAAGTTTTGAATTTGGAATTCTCCCTTTTTGGCCAGTGGGTAAATCATATCCTAAATAATTACCTAAACCAAAACTTTTGACGTGTTTATTCCAGTTGTCTAAACCAATTTTTGAGTTTTCAGCTTTGTCAATTATCTTCCTATAAGCAGTACAGAAATAACTGTTACACGATTTAGCAATGGCAGTTTTTAATCTGATAGGGCGACCTACAATACGACAATGACACCCCATAAATTCATTTTTTCGTTTCCCATATCTGTAACCATGGTAACAACGTACAGAAAAATTCTCGTCAATAACACCTTCTTCTAAAGCAATCAAACCATTAATTATTTTAAAAGGTGATCCAGGGGCGTACATTGCTTGTAAACCTCTGTCAAATGTGGGCATATTAATTTTGTCGTTAAATAATTTAACAGAATTCGGAGAACGTTTTCTACCTACTAACAAATTAGGGTCATATGAAGGAGCGGTAATAAGTGCTAAAATTTCTCCAGTATTGGGTTCTAAAGCAACTATACCACCTCTCTTACCTTGCATCAGCTGTTCTCCGTATTGTTGAAGATCACTGTCAATAGTTAAAGTTAAATCTTTACCAGCCACAGCGAGGGTATCGTATTTCCCTTCTTTATATGAGCCAGTTATTTTATTAAGGTTGTTTCTTTTAAAATATTTTTTACCTTTAATACCTCTAAGAATTTTTTCATATTGTTTTTCAACACCTAACTTACCAATTAATTCACCTTGCTCGTAATAGTCACTTGTTTTTGCTATATATTCATTTACTTCACTAATAAAGCCTAAAACATTAGCTGCTGATTTTAAAGGATAATTACGAATGATACGTTTCTGGATGTAAAAACCTTTAAATTTTTGTAGTTTTTCCTGTAAAAAAGCAAAATCTTCTTTTGCAAGTTGTTTAAGGAATACTGAAGGTAGCCACCTAGCATATTTTTCAGCTTTTTTAAATCTGTATTTAAAATTTTCTTTTGATATTTTAAGTAAAGAACAGAATTGGATTGTATCTAAAGGTTTTACATCTTTGGGAATTACCATTACATCATACGAAAGTTGGTTTGCTACAACAAGTTTGTTGTTTCTATCGTACACATAACCTCTTTCAGGGTAATCATACTCGACCTTAACAGTTGAACTTAAGGTAGGGTTTGATTTTTTTCCATGAATGATTTGTAATTGAAAAAGTCTAAAAATATAAACTAAGCCAACAACTGTAATTAAAAAGAGTAATAAAAAACTTCGCTTCATGATAGCTTTTTTCTAAATATAAAACTTCCTAAGAAATACAGTACTAACGTAAATGTAGTTGATAATAGTGTATTGATAATAACATTTGAAAAATTATGTAAGCTAAAATTAATAAAACTGTATAAAATAAAGTGATGAATAATTGTTAAAATGGCTATATAATTAAAAGTTTTATCAAATGTTTCCAGTTTTAAATCGAATAAAAGATAATCGGATTCCGTTTTTTTAAAAATTGTTTTAACTAAAAATAAGCGTATGTATGCAATAAAAAGCGTAGCAAAGGCATGAATACCACCAGAATTAGAAAAGAAATCTATACAAAGTCCCAATAGAAAACTAATTGTTAAAAAAGATATTCGTTTTTGATTTAATGGAAATATAAATACATAAGCTATATATATGTATGGATTTACATGACCAAATAAAAGAATGTTATTTAAGATTAGTGTTTGTAGTAGTACAAAGAATATGAATAAAAATATAAGGTAAAGTGTTTTGTTCATTTTAATTCTCCACTTTTTTTATTTCTGTCTTATGAAAATTTGTAATAATATATATACTTCCTAAATTACTCATATCATTGAATAATTTTATATTAAGAGTATTCAAAGCAGATATTTTTTCAGGAACATTTTTTATAGTTCCAACTGGTATTCCCTCAGGAAATATAGTTGATTTACCACCAGTAATAATTGTATCTCCAATTTTATAAACTGCTTGACGAGGAATATCTATTAATTGAACAGTGTTATAATCTTTAGCATCCCAAATAAGTGTGCCAAAGTGATGGCTGTTCTTGAAGCGTACATTTATCTTACTATTTTTATTTAAAATTGATTGAACTCTAGCGTATTTACTATTAACATTTTCAGTTATACCAATTATTCCTTTGCTGTTTATTACAGCCATTTCAGTAGTAATATTGTTGCTTTTGCCTCTGTTAATTGTTATAAAATTATAAGGGGTATGGTAATCATTACTAGTAATTTTACCATTTATGTAGTAGTATTTTTGATTGAATTCTAAAGAATCTACTATAGTATTTATTTTTACAGTGTCAACTAAAGAATAAAGATTTTCTAGCTTATTTTTTAATAAAGTGTTTTCTTCTAAAAGTAAATTGTTTTCATTTTTTAAGTTCATATATTCATTAATGTTACTTATTTTTTGTAACAAACCACCAGATATAGTATTAGCAGAACTTATAAATTTACTTTTATGAAAAGAATGATTATTTATGATTAATGCAACAGCTATAATTTCTAGAAACAAAAAATATAAAAAGTGTTTATACTTTCTAAAGAAATAAATAAGCTGTTGCATAAATAATCAACTGATTTTATTTGATTAATACAGATTTGTATTTTTCAAGATTTTTTAAAGCAATTCCAGTACCACGAACAACTGCACGTAAAGGGTCTTCAGCAACATAAACAGGTAAATCTGTTTTTCTTGATAAACGTTTATCTAAACCTCTTAGCATTGAGCCACCACCAGCTAAATAAATACCTGTATTATAGATGTCAGCAGCTAATTCTGGAGGAGTCTTTGATAAGGTTTCCATTACAGCATCTTCTATGCGTAGTATAGATTTGTCTAGTGCTTTTGCAATTTCACGATAAGAAACTTGTACCTGCTTTGGTTTTCCACTTAATAAATCACGCCCTTGTACCATTATGTCTTCAGGAGGTGTATCTAAATCTTCAGTAGCAGAACCTATTTGGATTTTTATTTTCTCAGCAGTAGTTTCACCAACGTAAAGGTTATGTTGAGTTCGCATGTAATACATAATATCACTAGTAAACAAATCACCTGCAACTTTTACTGATTGATCACAAACAATACCTGCTAATGCTATAACAGCAATTTCAGTAGTACCCCCGCCTATATCAATAATCATATTACCTTTTGGTTCCATAATATCAATACCTACACCAATAGCAGCAGCCATTGGTTCATAAATTAAATAAATTTCTTTGGCATTCATATGACGAGCAGAATCAATTACCGCTCTTTTTTCAACCTCAGTAATACCAGAAGGAATACATATAACCATTCTTAAAGATGGTGGAAAAAGCTTTTTCTTGATAGCAGGAATTTTTTTAACGAATTCCTTTATCATTTCTTCAGAAGCTTGAAAATCTGCAATCACTCCGTCTTTCAAAGGACGAATAGTTTTGATGTTTTCATGAGTTTTTCCTTGCATTCTATTGGCTTCATGACCAGTAGCTATAATTTTACCAGTCAATCTATTTCTAGCAACAATAGAAGGGCTATCTATAACTACTTTGCCATTGTGGATTATAAGTGTATTTGCAGTACCTAAATCTACTGCAATGTCTTCAGTCATAAAGTCGAAAAACCCCATAAAGTTTTGATGTTTTATCTAAAAATTGATGTATTCTCACAAATTTATAAAAAATATGAGTTGTTTTTACATCAAATACAATATTAATGTTTAAAATGTCTTGTTCCTGTAAAAACCATAGCAACATTGTTTTCATTACAATAATCAATGCTTAATTGATCTTTTATAGATCCACCTGGTTGAATTACACTTTTTACTCCAGCTTTATTCGCAATTTCTACACAATCAGGAAAAGGGAAAAAAGCATCACTAGCCATTACAGATCCATTTAAATCAAATCCGAAATTTGTTGCTTTTTCAATAGCTTGTCTTAATGCATCAACTCTACTTGTTTGTCCTGTTCCACTTGCACATAATTGATTGTTTTTAACTAAAACAATAGTATTAGATTTCGTGTGTTTACAAATTTTAGAAGCAAATAATAAATCTTTTAACTCGTTTTCAGAAGGTTTATTGTTAGTAGCATAAGATAAACCGTCAAGAGCGTCAGTAATATTATCTCTATCTTGAACTAAAGCTCCATTTAAACAAGTTCTAACCGTAGTTTTAGGTAACTCTATTTCTTTTTGAATTAAAAGAACTCTGTTCTTTTTTCCTTTTAAAATATCTAAAGCTTCATTTGTAAATGCTGGAGCAATTACCACTTCACAAAATAATTTATGAACTTCTTCTGCAGTTGCTTTATCAATTTCAGTGTTAGCTATTAAAATCCCTCCAAAAGCAGATACAGGATCACCAGCTAAAGCATCAACATATGCTTGGTGTATTGTTTCTCTTTGAGCAAAACCACAAGCGTTATTATGTTTTAAAATAGCAAATGTAGGAGCTTCTCCTTTAAATTCATTCATTAAATTAACAGCAGCATCTACATCTAGTAGGTTGTTGTAACTTAATTCTTTTCCATGAAGTTTATCAAACATTGCATCTAAATCTCCAAAGAAATAACCTTTTTGATGTGGGTTTTCTCCATAACGTAAAATTTTACCTTCAGTTTCACTGATCTTTAAAGCAGCTTCTTCATCATCTGTATTGAAATAATTGAAAATAGCAGTATCATAATGAGAAGAAACATTAAAAGCTTTGGCAGAAAACTTTTTTCTTTCAGAGATAGATGTTTTTCCATTATTGTTTGTGATAGTTGCTAAGAATTCGTCATATTGTTCCATAGAAGAAACAATTACAGTGTCTTTAAAGTTTTTTGCAGCAGCCCTAATTAATGAAATACCACCAATATCAATTTTTTCGATGATATCTTGTTCAGGTGCTCCTGAGGCTACTGTTTTTTCAAATGGGTATAAATCAACAATTACTAGGTCTAATTGAGGAATTTGGTATTCTTGCATTTCAGCAATATCTCCTTCATGGTCTTGCCTGTTTAAAATACCGCCAAAAACTTTTGGGTGAAGTGTTTTTACTCTTCCTCCTAATATTGAAGGGTAAGAAGTAACATCTTCAACAGGTATTACATTTATACCTAAATCTTTAATAAATTTTTCTGTTCCTCCTGTAGAATAAATAGTAACGTTTAACTCGTTAAGTTTTTTTACTATAGGTTCTAATCCATCTTTATGAAAAACAGATATTAGTGCAGATTTAATAGTTTTTGTATTGTTCATTTTGTTGTGTTGTGTTAAACTCGCAAAATTACTAAAAGCTACGTGCTTTTACAATAAATGTATTTAACTTTTTTAATTAAAAAAACGCTATCGAAAGTTAATGTCTTTAGATAGCGTTTTTAAACAACAAAATGGAGAATAGGTTTGCTATTCTGCATTTTCCAGAAAATTCCTAAACCAATTAGTGAATTTTTCTATAAATGTTTGTTGTGATCTTGTTTGAGTATTACTATCACTCAAAGCAGCATAAGAGGGGAAATCTCTATTACTCATAATTTAAGGGGTTAAAAATGTTAATAAAGTTGTTAATAAAATTTCATCAAAGAAAGTAAAAAAAACTTTAATAATCAAATGTTTACGAGTTTTTATACGAAACTAGCTACTTTTTCACAAGTAAATTCTAATAATTCTTCATCTTTTGCTGTAAAAGGGTTAACGGTATGTGAATCAATGTCTATTTGTCCAATGTTTTCATTATTAACAAAAATTGGAATTACAATTTCTGATTTTACTTTCCATCCACATGAAATATAGTTAGTCTGTTCTTTTACATCTTGAACAACGAAGTTTTGATTACTCACAGCTACCTGTCCACAAATTCCTTTGCCAAAAGGTATGATTGTGTGTTCAGTTTCTTCTCCGTTATATTGAGCTAGTTTTAATTCATCTTTATCTCCGTTCTTGAAATAAAAACCTACCCAATCATAATAAGAGATTTCAGAAGCTAAAAAATCACATATTTGTTGTAGTTTTTCTTCTTTAGTTGAATTTTCTTCTGAAATTTCTGTTATTCTATTTTTTAAGTTTTGTAAATTTCCCATGTTATATATTAATTCAGTACTTTATTCGAAAAAAGGGTTAAAAACTTACAAAAATAGGTTTAAGAAATGTTTTTGAGAAATATTTCTAATTTTTTGTAAATTTGCATTGTAAATGAAATCGTTACTATATAAAATATCATCATCATTTCTAGCTTTATTGCTAGTGTTTTCTACTACATCTTTTACAGTAGAGAAGCATTTTTGTGGTGATTTTTTAATTGATGTTTCATTTTTAGGAGATGCTGATTCATGTAAAGGAGAGACTCAGAAAAGCTGTGATGGAGAATCAGTAATTGTTAAAAAGAAATGTTGTAAAGATGAATTAGCTCATATAAAAGGGCAAGATGACATAAAAAAAACTGCAAATGAAAAAATAACCTTTGAGCAACAAAAGTTTATTATAGCTTTCAGTATTTCTTACAAACTTTTATTTGAAAGTTTAGAAAAGCAGTTTATACCTCATAAAAATTATTCACCACCCAAAATAATTCGAGACATCCAAGTGTTGAACGATGTTTTTATCATATGATTTTGCAATTCTTTTTTAGAATAAAGAGAGTTATTGCAAAATTTTAAATGATATAAAACAACAATGAAGAAATATATATTCAGTATTTGTATACTGTACACAATAGTATCATTCTCACAAAATACTTTTAAGGGAATGATTATGGATAAAAACAATCCGAAAGATAATTTAGGAATTTATGGTGCTTCTGTATATTGGCTTAATACAGATATAGGAGCTACAACAAATGAAAAAGGGTGGTTTACTATTCCTTATAAAAAAGAATACAAAAAATTAGTAGTTAGTTTTGTAGGTTACAAAACAGATACACTAATAATTAATAGTTTAAAACCTATTCATCACTTTTTAAAAGAAGAAAATTTTTTAGAAGAAGTAGCTATTAATTCTAAAAAACAGGCTACTCAAAAATCATATTTACAGGCGCAAAATTTAATAACTATTAATAGTGAAGAATTGCTAAAAGCTGCTTGTTGCAATTTGGCAGAAAGCTTTGAAACGAATCCGTCGATTGATGTGAATTTTTCTGATGCACTTACTGGAACTAAGCAAATACAAATGTTGGGTTTAACGAGCCCTTATTTATTGATTACTCAAGAAAATATACCATCAATAAGAGGAGCTTCTCAGGCTTTTGGGCTTACGTTTACACCTGGTACTTGGGTTGAAAGTATTCAGATAACTAAAGGAGCAGGGAGTGTTGTTAATGGTTTTGAGAGTATATCAGGACAAATTAATACAGAACTGGTTAAACCTTTTTCGGATAATAAATTTTTTATTAACGCATATGGTGCATTAGGAGGAAGGTTAGAGTTAAATACTCATTTTAATCAAAAGATTACTGACAAATGGCAAACAGGTTTGTATATACACGGCAATCATAGAGGGCAACGATTTGATAAAAATGGTGATGATTTTCTTGATAATCCATTGTCTGATCAAATTAATGTAATGAATCGCTGGCAGTATACAGATGCAGAAAAAGGATGGGTTAGTTTTACAAATTTCAGGTATTTAAAAGATACTAAACAATTGGGACAAGTTAATTTTAAGCCCGAATTAGATAAGGGAACTAAAAATGCTTGGGGAAGTGAAATAGCTACTAAAAGATTTGAAGTCTCAACTAAATTGGGGTACGTTTTTCCAGAATTACCTTTTCAAAGTTTTGGATTTCAAATGGCTTATAGTAATCATCACCAAGAGTCTTATTTTGGTTTGAGAGATTATGATATTAAACATCAAAGTTTTTATAGTAGTTTGTTGTTTAATTCAATTATTGGTGATACTAGACATAAATTTAAAACTGGAATTAATTTTATGTATGATAATTATGATGAGCTTGTAGGAGATTATAACGGAATAGTAAGTATTAATAATAATTATGAAAGAAGTGAAAATGCTATAGGAGCTTTCTTTGAATATGCTTATGATAATTCTGATGATATTAGTGTTACAGCTGGAGTAAGAGTTGATAATCATAATTTGTTAGGAACATTTTTAACACCAAGATTACATGTAAGATATACACCTTGGGAAAAAGGGGTGCTAAGAACATCAATTGGAAGAGGGAAGAGAAGTGCTAATATTTTTGCTGAAAATCAACAAATGTTTGCATCATCAAGAAGTATAAATATAGGAAGTAATGACGGGAGAATTTATGGTTTAAACCCTGAAATAGCTTGGAATTATGGTTTTTCTTTTTTACAAGGGTATAAGTTATTTGGGAAAAAAGGTGATGTTACTTTAGATTTTTACCAAACAAGTTTTGAGAATCAGGTAGTAGTTGATTGGGAAAATCCACAAGAAATTTCGTTTTATAATTTGGAGGGTAGAAGTGTTGCAAATAGCTTTCAGTTAGAGGTAAATCAAAATATAATACCTTATTTTAATGTAAGGGTGGCTTACAAAGTATATGATGTGACTACTGACTATAAAAAAGGGAATTTAACAAAACCGTTACAGGCTAAAAACCGTTTTTTTACGAATGTTTCTTATGAAACTCTTGAGAGTAGTAATGGGGCAAAATGGAAATTTGATGTAACTTACAATTGGTTAGGGAAGCAAAGGTTACCGAATACACAAAGTAATCCTATTCGATATCAATTGCCAGCATTTGCTAAAAGTTATAGTTTATTAAATGCTCAAATTACTAAAGTGTTTTCAAAAAGATTTGAGATTTATGCTGGTGCTGAAAATATTACGAATTATAAACAAAAGAGCCCTATAGTTGGTAGTGATGATCCTTTTGGGGCGAATTTTGATACAACAATAGTGTATGCTCCTATTTTTGGAAGTAATTATTATACGGGGCTTCGATTTAAAATAAATTAAATAATAAACTTTTATAAAATTAAATTAATACAGATGAAAAAAATATTTTTAATACTTACAGTTTTATTTTTAAGTGTGCCGATGTCAGCGCAAAAAAAGAAAAAGAATGCAAAAGCTACTTTTAAAGTTGATGGAGTTTGTATGATGTGTAAGAAACGTATAGAAAAAGCGGCATTGAGTACCAAAGGAGTAAAGTATGCGGTGTGGAATGTTAAGTCACATGATTTAAGTTTGATTTTTGATGAGCGTAAAGTTGATCTTAAAGCTATAAAACAACGAGTGGCCAAAGTAGGACATGACACAAAAGAAATAAAAGCTACTACAGAAGATTATGATAACTTGCACCCTTGTTGTAAGTATAGAGAAGAAGAAGTAAGAGAAGATCATAAAAAATAAGAGTGCTTATTTTGTTTTTTCACCATATTTATCCATGATTTCTTTTTTACTATTAACTTGAAGTTTCTCGTAAATGTTTCTTGTATGTGTTTTTATAGTATTAATAGAAAGAAATAATTCGTCAGCAATAGAAGCGTAACTCTTTCCTTTAGAAAGTAATGTTAATACTTCATTTTCTCTCTCTGATAATTCTTTTTCATGTGGTAATTGAAAAGACTCTACAACTTTTCTAGCTATATTACTGCTCATTGGGGCACCTCCACTACAGGTTTGTTCTAGAGCAGTAATTAGTTCTTTTGGTGAAATATTTTTATTAAGGTAACCTACAGCTCCTGCACATAGTGCATCAAAAATAAACTTAGAATTTTCATGAACTGAAATTATAATTGGTAAAATTGAAGGTTTTTTCTTTTTAATTTCTTTAATAGTTTCTATTCCATTGATACCTCCCAGTTGTATGTCTACAAGCATAATGTCAGCACTATTTTTATTGTTGATGAATTCAATAGCTTTTTCACCAGATAAAAAAGCGCCCGTAACTTTAAATTTATCAGAAGAGTTAATTATTTCTTTAAAAGATTCTAAAATACTTTCGTGATCTTCAATAATTATTATGTTTAGTTTATTCATTTTTTAGATTATTAAGGGTTCCTGTAAAAATTATTTTCACACCATTTTTAGTGTAGATATGAATTTTTTGATTTAACGATTCTGCTCTGAACTTCATGTTTTGAATTCCATTTATTCGTTTTAACTTATTAATATTAAAACTCTTTCCATTGTCTTCTAAAATGATTTTTAAAATATTTTTTTGAATATTGAAAGTTAAAAATACTTTTGTAGCATAACTGTGTTTTAAAGAATTAGTCATGGCTTCTTTAAAAATTAAAACCAATTGTTTACTCCAATAAAATGGAAGTTCTATTTTTTGATTGCTTAAGTTGTGATTGGAGTAAAATCTAATAGCTGAGTTTTCAAATAAGCTTTCACCAAAATCATTTAAATATACTTGGAGCTGTTGTAAATCATCATTTTTATGGTCTAAAGCCCAAACAAAATCTTTCATTCCGTGGTATAAATAATCGGCATCTTTTTTAATCTGTTTTAATTTCTTTTCTTGGGTTTCTTTGTCGTTTTTGTAATTTATATCTGTTAATAAGTTTGAAGTTATTGAGATGCTTGCTAATTTATTTCCTAGTTCATCATGAAAATCTCTAGCTACATTTTTTCGAACTTCTTTTAGCGCTTTTTGTAGCTTCTCTTTTTCTTCTATGTTTTTGTTAAGTTTTTTATTCTTTTTTATACTTTTTTGTAGTACATAAATTAATAGTAATACAATTGCACCAAGAAGTAGTACTGTAATTGTTACATAAAACCATGTTTGTTGATGCCAAGGATAGATTATTTTAAACTGATAAGGTTTTGAGTATTTCCAATTACTAAGGTTGTCTTTGTACCTAAATTTAATATTGTATTTGCCTTGTTTTGTGTTTTTAAAATCTAAATTATTACTTGATGTTTTTATCCAAGAATTATTGTTTAGTTGATAGGCAAGGGTTATTGATTTAGGGTTAATGTAATTAATAGTATTAAGATAAAAGCTGCTTTTATTCTGCTTTACTAGCAGTTTAGTATTGCATTGAGAAGAAAAAGGTTTAATGTTATTAAGTTTAAAAAGGCCTCTGTTGCCAGTAACATATATGTGGTTATTTTGTTCAGTGATTTTAGTAACAAAAGTAGACTGTTGTCCAAGTTCTTTCTCAATACTTAGGAATAAATTATTTTTAAATACGTTTAGCCCTTTTTGAGTAGCAACCCATAAAACGCCATGAGAATCTATATGGATGTCATTTATATGATTGCTTAGTAATCCTTGTTTAGTTGTAAATCTAATGGTTTTTTTAGGGGTTACCTTAAATAATCCCATATTGCTTGCTACCCAAGCAGTATCTTTTTGTATAAATAGATCACTAAAAACCCCGTTAGTAAACTTTTTATTTATTCTATTCCAAGAAGTAATTTCATTTTTAAAAGGAGGAGTAATATTTATAATACCTCCTTTTCCGTATAATGCTATAATTGAATTGTTATATAATGAGGCAGTTCTTATGTAGGAATCGTGAATTTTATTTATAACTGTTTTTGTATTGATTCCTCTTTTTGTTGAACTAAACAGGTTTCCCTTTAGTTCAATTAAAGTAGAATCAATGTTGAAATTAAAACATTTTGAATGTTTATAGGATATATTATTTGTTCCTAGATGTTTTTGATTAGGGTTGAATAAAGATGAAATGATGGTGATTTTTCTTTTCCTTTTATTAATTTGTAGTGCTTCGGCATGTGTTGGTACTACTTTTTTAGATGTAATATGATTGTTAGTGAATTCATAAATCATATTAGTGGCCAAAACAATTAAGTTGTTATTTGTATTGGTTATATCTTTTAAATCTGGGTTAATAAATACTTCTTTACCAAAAAAAGTATTAGTAGTTCTTGGTAGAAAGTATACGCCTTGACCATAAGTTGTTATCCAAAGATTTTTTCCTGAGTCAAATAAAAAATCTGAAATTAAACTGTTTATATCAAGTTTTCGAGAAAGATTTGTTAGTAAGTTATTGTCCCAATCATACATATAAATTTTTTGTGTACCATCTTTATAATTTTTAGAAACAAAATATAATTTTTGATTTATAACTTTAAGTTGAATTATTATTTCATTTTTAATAGGTATTGTTTTTTGTGAAACCAGTGATTTTTTTTCGTTAAAAACAAATACATGATTGTGTGAAGCAGCAAATAAATAGTTACTAGATATGGTTATTGAATGGACTTCCCTAGAATTTAGTTTTGAGTATTTATTTTTTTTTAAAGAATAACCATCAAAAACAAAAATTCCTTTTAAAGGTTTAATGGTTTTCGGAGTATTTCTATTTCCAGAAGCAAATAAAAATAATTTATTATTAAGAAATGTTTCACTAAAAGAGTATGATTTTGATTGCCTAGAAGCTTTCTTAAAACTTATTTTAGGTTTTTTGAGAATAGAATCTTCTATTATTATGGCCGTTTTTTTCCAGTTACGTTTAGTGTTGTATAAGTATAAACTGTTACTGAAATCTCCAAAAATAATAGAATCATTAAGCTTATATACGTTTCTTACTTTGGTAACCTTATTGTTTTCTTGAGGTATAAGTTTAATACTATCATTTTTTAATTGATGTATACCTGCTCCCCAAGTCGCTAATAAATATTTATTAGAATTTTCTTCAAAAATATCTATTACAAAATTAGAATGTAAGCCGTTTTCATAAGTGTAATTAGTAAATTCAGAGCCATTAAATTTTGTTAATCCATCATCAGTTCCTATCCATATATGTCCTTGTTTGTCTTGTATAATTTGATAGGTTATATCATGAGGTAATCCGTTTTCAGCTGTATAGTGTTTGTATACGGGTTGTTGTGAGTAGCTAACTGCTACAAATAAACTAACTACAAATGTTGTTAGAAGTATTTTTTTTGTAGAAGCTATTGTTTTCAGCATGTTGATTTAAAATGGGGATACAAATATCTGTAAAAAAAGAGACTTAAAATCACCCTTTATGGGTGAGTTAAAAAAGGTAGTGTAGAACTACTTTTGAAGCTTTATAATTATGTGTTTGAAAAATATAAATTGAGTAAAGTTTTTTCTAGCTGTATTTAAAATGAAGGGGTAAATGCAGTAATTAAAAACCGAGTGTAATAGCTCGGTTTTTTTGATTGTTATTTTAAAAAAAAAGTGTTGAAGTTTTAACTTTCAACACTTTTGTAAATATTTTATAACATTTGTAAGTTGTTAACTTCTAATTGTGTTAATTCACGCCATCTACCTCGAGGTAAATTCTTTTTTGTCATACCTGCAAAAACAACACGGTCTAGCTTTGTAACGGTATATCCAAAATGTTCAAATATTTTACGAACAATACGGTTTCTTCCTGAGTGTATTTCAATACCTACTTCAGTTTTCTTCTCACCTTGAACGTAAGATACTGCGTCAATAAAAACTTTTCTACCTTCAATAATAACTTCTCCTCTTAATTTTTCTAAATCAGACATGGTTAGTTTTTTATCTAATGAAGCATGATAAAGTTTACGAACGTTATGTTTTGGATGAGTTAGTTTTTTTGCTAATTCACCATCATTAGTAAAAAGTAACAATCCAGTAGTATTTCTATCTAATCTGCCAACCGGATAAATTCTTTCTTTAGTAGCATTGTTTATCAACTCCATAACCGTTTTTCTACCACGGTCATCTTCCATAGTTGTAATATAGTTTTTAGGCTTGTTTAAAATAATATAACGTTTCTTTTCCATAGAAATAAGTGTACCGTCAAAACGAACTTCGTCATTCGGTTGTACCTTATATCCCATTTCAGTTACTAGTTTACCGTTTATAGTAACACTACCATGTTCAATATATGTATCAGCTTCTCTACGTGAACAAATACCTGAGTTAGAAATGTATTTGTTTAAACGAATACCCGTGCTTTCACTCTTTTTTTGTGAAGGTTTATTCGTAGGTTTTGATTTTCTAAAATCTTTTTTAAATTGACCTTTACTTTGAGGATTGCTGTTACTTCCAGCTTGTCGTCCTCTCGACGAGTTTTTTGAATTCATAATTGCTTTTTAAAATGCGGGCAAATGTACGTTAATTATTTGATTTTTAATCTAGAACATTAACCACTTTGTCTAATATTAATGTTTTGTCAATGAAAAGTAGGCTAAAAACACCTATTAATAATAAGAGTTTCAAAATGTTGTGTAATAATCGATATTGGTTTTTTTGAGATGCTTTAAAGGTATAAAAACCAACAAAAATTAATATGAAAGAAGCTAAATAAAAATAATATTTCATATAAGTTATTGCGGGGTAATTAAATAAAATAGCTACAGGTATTAATGTTAAAACTAACAATAAAATAATTGTTTTTTTTGCGTTGCGTTCTCCATACTTTACAGGAAAAGTGTTGTAGTTATTTGCAATTGCTCCTTTAATGTTTTCCAAATCCTTAATGATTTCACGAACCATAATAACTAAAAAAAGAAAAAAAGCATGTATGAAAATTACTTTTGAAAAATTTTTAAAATGAATAAAAATTGAAAAAAAGGGAAGTATGGTTAGAATAGTAGCGGTTACTAAACCAATTAATGGATGTTTTTTTAGTTTATGGGAATAAAGCCAAATAGCAAAGATGTAGAAGGCAAAAAAGAAAGCTGCACGCCATGAAACAAGCCAGCCAAAACAGAAACCAATAAAGTTTAATAAAAAATATAAAGAAAGTTTTGTTTCTTGCTTTACGTAAGAATCTAATCCAGTTTTAATGGGTCTATTAATCCTATCAGCTTTAACATCGTAAAAATTATTAATGATATATCCAGATGCAACAATACAAATAGTAGCAAGTACTAGGTAAAATAAGTGCGAATCAAAAATAACAAGTTTAAGTGATTTTTTTTCTGAAAAAATAAAAATAGCAGCCAAATATTGGGCTGCTACTAATACTAATATGTTATATCCTCTAATTACAGATAAGAGACTAAATAATTTATAAAAAAGTGAGTTTGCTTTGGGGGTACTCATCGCAACAAAATCATTTAAAAACGATACACTAATTCTAACTTATAGTCTTTTAAACTGCTTTTAGCCTTTTCAAAATCTTTAGTGAAACCTAAAATGTATCCACCTCCACCTGATCCGCAAAGTTTCAGGTAGTAATCGTTTGTTTGTATTCCTTTTTCCCAAACTCTATGAAATGCAGTAGGTATCATAGGTTTAAAGTTAGTGAATACAACTTTGGATAATTTTTTTACGTTTCCAAATAATGATTTAATGTTTCCTTGTAAAAAATCATCTATACAAGCATCAGTATGAATAGAGAATTCTTCACTTAACATTTTTCTAAAGCCTTCATTTTTCATTTTATTCATGAAAATGTTAACCATAGGTTCAGTTTCTCCTATTTGTTCTGAATCTAATAAGAAAACAGCTCCCTTTCCTTCTTTCTGAGAAGGTATGCCAGTAGCCTCTATATTTTCTTTAGAGTTGATTAAAATAGGTAAACTTAAATAAGAGTTTAAAGGATCTAACCCAGAACTTTTACCATGGAAAAAAGACTCCATTAAAGAAAAAGTTTGTTTTAAGGTTAAAAGCTTATCTCTAGTTAAGTTTTCTAAAACTGTAATCTTGTTATTTGCATATTTGTCATAAATAGAAGCAACTAACGCACCAGAACTTCCAACTCCGTACCCTTGAGGGATTGATGAGTCAAAATACATTCCGTTGTCAATGTCATTTTTAAGACTTTCAACATCAAAAGAAACTTCATCAGAAGATAAGTTAACTAAGTAATTATAGAAATTAGCTAAACTTTCGTTTGATTTCTTTGCTTCTCCTGTTAAGTTTTTAGCAGATTTTAAAGCACCTTTATAAGAGTTAAAAGGAATTGCTAATCCTTTAGAATCTTTAATGATACCATATTCTCCGAAGAGTAAAATCTTTGCATAAAATAAAGGTCCTTTCATAGATGTTTAATTATAATGCAAAAGTACAAGTAAAAGGTCTAGTTTACAATTTATTAGTAAATGTTTTTGTAAAAAGTTTTCCAAACACCTGCTTTTTTGTTGTTTTTGTATTTGCCTTTCTCTTTTATTTTACCGTTTTTGTAATAAACCTTCCAAATACCTTCTCGTTTGCCTTCTTTATATTTACCTTGTTCTTTGAGCTCGCCAGTTTTGTAAAAAACTTTACGAACTCCATGAAGTTTACCGTTTACATAATTAGCTTTATGCCATGTTTTACCATTTGAATGAAAGTAAGTTACTAATCCATCAAAATGTTCTTCTCCCGACTCTTTAGTAGTGCTAAATCCTTCCATTTGCACTTGTCCGTTTTCAAAGTAATCTATTATCCAGTAACCATTTTTAATTTTTTTTGGTGATGGACGATAGTACTCGCCTTTGTCCTTAGTTGTCTTTTGCCAATTGGCGTCGAACCATACTGTTTCCTGGGCTGTTAATGATAAAGTAAAAAACCCAACAAACACTACGATAAGTAATGTTGAAGTTTTCATAATATTAAGGGAATTAAATTTATGAGGTTTGTGCACCTAACCCCGTACTATCACAAATATACTGATTTTTTTGGCAATATTTTAACAAATCAGTTTTTATAAAATCTTCAACTGCTTGTTTTTCAGCTTTTGGGTAGAGAATATGCACGTTTGCGCCTGCATCTAAGGTAAAGCAAACATTACTTTTAGTGGCTAATCTGTATTCCCAGATCTTATTAATTATTTCTAAAGTGTTAGGTTTCATTAATATAAAGTAAGGGTTACTTGTGAGCATCATTGCATGTAGTGTTAATGCTTCACTTTCTACTAAATTAATGAACTCTTTAATATTTCCTTCTTGTAATATTATAGATAATTTATCTAAGTTCTCATTTGCTTGTTTAAAGCGTTGCTCTGCATATGGGTGATTATGCATTAAGTTATGACCAACAGTACTAGATACTTGTTTTTCACCTTTATCAACTAATAAAATACTATCTTGATAATCTTTAAAAATAGGGTGTACTTCGTATGGAAATTTGATGCCAAATAAATCAGAGCTACCTTTTATTTTTGGATGTTCACCCCAAACAACCATTGGCCCTTCAATACTTCTACTTGCACTTCCTGAACCTAAACGAGCTAAAAAAGAAGCTTTTTTATTTAAACACTCTAATGATAAGCTAGGCGTTAACTCTTTTTCTAAACTCATTAAACACATAGCTATAGCACTCATTCCACTTGCTGATGAAGCAATCCCACTACTGTGAGGGAATGAGTTTTCTGAATTGATAACCATTGAATATTCTAAAATATAAGGGCAATATTTTTCAATTCTACTGAAAAACTTAGCTATTTTTGGTTTAAAGTCATCTTTCTTATTTCCTTCAAAATATAATTCAAAGTTAGCTTCAGTAACTTTTTTTGTTTTTGTAAACTCAATAGTAGTAATTGTATGACAATTATTTAGCGTAAAACTAATAGAAGCATTTTTAGGTAGTTGAGGTTCTGTTTTTCCCCAATATTTAACTAAGGCTATATTACTCGGTGTTTTCCAAGTGTACGTTGCCTTTTCTATTGTATTTCTAGTCTCCTTAAATATAAAATCAGATATGTTCAATGTCAAAAATTTTGACAAAGATAATTGTTTAACACTAAATAGAATTTAATTTATTCAAGACCTCTTCTTTATAGCTACGACTAATTGGAATTGCTTTTTTATTAATCTCTATGTATTCATTAGTGTAAGAATTAATAGATGAAATTGAAATGATAAAAGAACGGTGTATTCGTAAAAATGAAGTAGTTGGTAATTTGGTCTGGATATTAGTAATGGTTTCTCTAGTAACTATCGTTTTGTTTTTGGTGTGGATTTTAATATAGTCACTTAAGCTTTCTATGTAAAGAATAGAATCAAAATCTATTTTAAGCATTTTTCTATCTACTCGAACAAAAATAAAATTGTTATTTGTGAATGATTTGTTTTCTATGGGGTGATTTTTTAAAGTAGATGGAATTTCAAGAAATTTATTAACAGCTTGAAGAAACCTATCAAAGGCTATTGGCTTTAATAAGTAATCAATAGCCTGTAAGTCAAATCCGTCTGCTGCATATTCACGATAGGCAGTAGTAAAAATTATTTTTGTTTTTTTATGAGTAGATTTAGCTAATGATAGCCCTGATATTTCTGGCATGTTAATGTCTAGAAAAAGTAAGTCAATATTTTTATCATTTATTAAGTTTAATGCTTCTATGGCACTTGAGCAACTTTTAATAAGGTTTAAATTTGTGATTCTTGTAATATAAGTTACTAGTATTTCACGAGCCATTGGCTCATCGTCAACAATAATACAATTAACTTTCCTATTCATTCTTAAGTAGTATTTTTAATTGGGCTGTAAAGAGATTATTTGAGAAAGAAGTTGATAAATCAAATTTATCTTTATAAACCATATTTAATCTTTTTTTTATGTTTTCTAATCCAATTCCTCCTTTTTTAATATTCTCATTTTTTGCTGTGTTGTAAATATCAAAAATTAATTCAGAATTGGTTGTTTTTAAAAAGATAGATATTTCTAGTGCGCCATTCTTTTGACTACCATGTTTAAAAGCATTTTCAACAAAAGGTAATAAGAGCATTGGAGAAATTTGAACATGATTATTATATGTTTCCTTTTGAAAATCAATGATTAAACGCTCTTGGAAGCGCATTTTCTCTAAAGAAACATAATCTTCAATATGTTGAATTTCGTCAGACAATAAAACTTTAGGTTTTTCTACTTGATATAAGATATAATCTAATAGATTAGATAACTTTAGAATCATATCTGGAGCTTCATCTGCTTTTTTTAGTGTGAAACCATATAGAGTATTAAGTGTGTTGAATAAAAAATGTGGATGGATTTGCATTTTCAAAAACTTTAACTCCTGTTCTTTAAGTTGTAATTGTGTTTCTAGAAATTTGTTTTTTAAATCTTCATTTTTTAATGTTGATTTATAATGATGTGCTATTAAACCTAGCATTATAACAATAAGTATAACAAAATAAACACCTAAGATTATTATTGGGAGGCTTTTAGTTAAAGGTATTGAGTTTTCTGGAGTTAAACTAGCTGAAAAAATAACTCCATAAAAAACTGAAAATAAGATAAGAAAAAAAGAGATTATTAAAGAGTATACTGTATATAATAAAAAGAAATATTGTTTTTTTGAAAGTAGATAATTAGGAATTAAATAAAAATAAAAATAATAACCTATTACAATTGTTATAGGCATTAAATAGAATGAAAATTTGTTTACATATTTTATATTGCTACTACCATATCCTAAAAAATAAGTATAAAAAAAGTACACACCAATCCAGAATAACAAGTGTATTAAGATATTAATTAAGATTTTAACTAACGAAAAATATTTTTTCATAAGAGTACAATAATACCTTTTTTATTTAAATGCATTGTTTTTTGCGATGAAATTCAAAATAAAGACGTGATATTGCATATAAGATTAATAACGTTGCTATATAAGCTTCAATTAGTAGTTTGTCTTTATAAAACATTCAATCGTCGCAATCTAAAAAAAGAACAATAAACTATTTTTAGATTTGAAACATAATAACTTAAAAAACTTAAAACTATGAATTTCTTATTTATGAATATATTATATGAAGGAGGTCCTGAATTTATGTATCCAATGATGATATTGTTAATTTTGTGTATAATCTTACTTATAAAATCTTTTATGGATGGTGATAAAAAAGGCAAAAAACAAAAAATAATAGGACATTTAAGTTTGTTTACTTTGGTTTGGGGATTTTTAGGTTTTATGATAAATATGATTTGGGCTTTTGATTCGATTTCAATAGCAACAGGAATAAATCATTCAGTTTTAGCAGTTGGTTTAAAAGAAGCATTGTTAAGTCCCACTTTTGGAATGTTAGTATTTTTAATTGTTAGATTAGGGCTTATAGCTTTAAATTTAAAAAAACAACACTAGTTAATAACTAATTACATACAAAACTTATTATATTATGAAAAAAAGAATTTTTTTATTCTTCGGAGCTTTATGCTTTTTTGTGAGCTGTACTAAAAGCCAAAACTTAAATGAATTATTAAATGATTTTGAGAAAGAAAATGAGGCAATGGGCACTGTTTCTATTTTAAAAAATGGAAATAATTTTTATGAAAAATCTATTGGATACGCTAATATTGAACTTGATAAAAAGAACAATGCTGAAACTAAGTTTAGAATTGGTTCTATCAGTAAAACATTTACAGCTACCATTATTTTACAATTACTAGATGAAGGGAAATTATCATTAAAAAATTCTTTAAGTCAATATTTTCCAGAAATTCCAAATTCAGAAAATATTACAATTTCTGATATGTTATATCATAGAAGTGGTATTTATAATATTACAACAGATAAAAATTTTGAAGTTTGGATAAGTGAACCTAGAAGTAGGAATGAAATGATAACTAAAATAAAAAGTAAAGCTAGTTTATTTAAACCAAATTCTAAATTAGAATATTCTAATTCTAACTATATCTTACTTGCTTATATTGCTGAAAACATAGATAAGAAAACATTTGGTGAAATTGTTAATCATCGAATTATTGACAAGTTAAATTTAAAAAGAACAGATTTTGGAAAAGATATTGATTTTTCTAAAAATGAAGCAATGTGTTATTATCCTGAAAATGGTAAATGGCATCCAATTACTTTCCACACCAATTTAACAGGAACAATGGGAGCAGGTGGTGTTATTTCTAATGCAAAAGAAGTAAGTGTTTTTTATAATGCTCTTTTTACAGGTAAATTGATTTCAAAAGAAAGTTTAAAATTAATGACCACACCTAAAGAAGAAATGGGTATGGGGATTTCAGTTAATGAATTTAATGATTTAGTGGTTTATGGTCATGATGGAGCAATTGATGGTTTTCGTTCAATAGCTGCATATATGCCAAAATTAAAACTTACAATTTGTTTTACTTTTAATGCATCTTCGGGTTCTCATAGTCAAAAATTACTTAAGATTTTCAAAGCTTATAAGTATACAATAACTCAAAAAAGCAACTAATATTTAATTAGTTAATATAATTGCATACCTAATTCAATTTAGAATTAGGTATTTTTGTGGTTTAAATTATAATTGTGGATAGAAAAATAAAACTTATATGGGACTTTAAGGGGCCTGACGGATTAGAAACTGCTAAACACCATTGTATTCATTTAAAAGAATTTGCCCAAATTGATAGCTTGAATTATCATGAAGTTGGGTATAACGAATTAAATGATTTACATACTATGGCTTTTATTATAGTCAATGAATCAGATATGAAAACATTTAGAGATGCCTTAAAACCTCACAGAGGAGAAATAGCTTAAACAAATAAAAAAATCAAATAATATGTATTTAATAAATGCCTTAGCAAAACCTAAAAAATCATCTGAGCATTATGATGAAGTAATAGGAGCGTATGTAAGTTTGTATATTGATTATAAGGATATTCAAGGCGCATTAAAATTAGCAAATTTTTATATTAAAGATGAAGGATGGAAAGTTACTGAAATAGAAGACGAATATTTCACACTTGACTCTATTGATGATGTAGATGAAGAGCAGAAAGAGTTGTATACGGAAGCTCTAGAGTATGGGTATTCTATCGTTTTTAACTGTTATGAAGAGGAAGATTAAAAAATATAAAGGTCAAAATAATTTTATTTTGACCTTTATATTTTTATTTATTTTTCTGAGATAGATTTAGCACATATATAACCACCCGTCCAAGCATTTTGAAAGTTAAATCCTCCAGTAACAGCATCTATATTTAATGTTTCACCTACAAAAAATAAATTTTGATGTAGTTTGCTTTCAAAACGTTTAAAGTCAATTTGTTTTAAATCAATACCGCCAGCAGTAACAAATTCTTCCTTGAAAGTAGTGCGCCCATTTGCATTAAATAACCCGTTGGTTAATTGATTTGTTAAGTTTTGAAGATGTTTATTACTGATATCTGCCCAGTTTTGGTTGTTTTTAATAGCTGAAGCTATAACTAAACGTTCCCATAAGCGACGAGGAATATCTGGAAATGGTGATTTTAAAATAACTTGTTTCTTAGCATTGGTATTTTTTAATTCAAGGAGTTTTTCAAAAACTGTATCTGCATCAATTCCTAACCAATTAACAATAACATTATACTGATAGTTTTTATCAGCTAAAATACGAGCACCAAAAGCAGATAGCTTTAATATCGCAGGACCACTTAATCCCCAGTGAGTAATTAATAATGGGCCCGAGCTTTCTAGTTTAGTTTTGGCAATACTAACTTCTGCATTTGGAACAGCAACGCCACCTAAATCTATTATTCTAGAATCTTTAATGTTAAAAGTAAATAAAGAAGGAACAGTATTAATTATTGAATGCCCTAGATTTTCAGACATCTCCCATATTTTTTTACTACTACCGGCTGCAATTACTAGAACATCTGCTTTAAATTGACGTTCTTTAGTGTTGATAGTCCAGATAGGTTCTTGTTTTTGAATTGAAGTTACACCATGGTTTTTAAACACTTTAATACCTAGGTTATTAACAGCATTAGTAAAACAATCTATAATAGCTTGAGATGTATTTGCCTCAGGGAAAACACGGTTGTCATTTTCTATTTTTAAAGGAACTCCATGATTCTCAAACCACTCAAATGTATCACCAGTCATAAATTTATGAAAAGGACCTAATAATTCTTTTTCTCCTCTAGGGTAGAATTTAGTTAGTTCTTTTGGTTCAAAACAAGCATGAGTAACATTACAACGTCCACCACCTGATATTTTTACTTTTTGTAAAACTTCTTTTCCTTTTTCTAAAATAGTAATGTCTAAATTGGGATTTAGCTCTTTTGCATTTATGGCTGTAAAAAAACCCGCAGCACCTCCACCTATAATTATTACTTTTTTCATAAAGCCATTTCTTTAAAAGGTAAAATTGTATTGAACCCTTTATTTTTAAAATATTCAGGGGTGTTTTTACCTCCAGTAGCTAAAACAAAATCACCACCCCAGGCACCTAAACTTTTAATTTCTCCAAAATAACCAGAAAATAGACGTTTTTTAACCGGTTCTTGTTTAATAATAGAACTTATAATGTGCTCGTGTTCTATAATAATACTATTTAATTTTTCAGTAGAAGAAGCTTCTAAAAATTCTTGAGTTAACTTATTTATTTCTGGAATTAGAAGTTTTGCTTCTTCTTTGTATTGTTTATATTGAGCAATACCTTCTCTACTGTTTTGTTTTTGGTTTAAATGCACAAAAAATAATTCATCAGCATAACTTGGTACGAATTGAGTTTCCTTAATTGAAGGTATTCCGTTATTAAGAGTATATATAATTGGAGTATTATGTTTGGCACAAGCAATGTCATAACCACTTCCAGAAAAAGCATTCCATAACAACATGAAAGGGTCTACATTTGCCCAAGAAGCAATATTGTTAATTAGTGTTGAAGAGCTTCCTAGCCCCCAGTTTTTAGGAAATGATAAATTTGTTTTTACAATCAATCCTTTTTCGATATTTAAAAAATCAGGGTTTAATTTTTTAGCCTCTTTTAAAATATTTAGAAGCGTTTCTGCTATAAATTCAGCCCCTCCTTCTTTATTGGAATCAAATGTAGCTGAGGTTAAACGTAGTTTAGAAATGTTAAACGTAGCCTCAAACCAACAATTGCCTTCGTTGGTAAAACTGCCCCAAATGAGTTGAGGTTCGTTAATTGGTTGTATTGTTAAATCTTGGCCAAATTTTGTAGGAATAGCTAATGCATTTGCGCCGTCTAAAACAAGGTATTCACCAGTTAATAATAACTTTCCGTTTGAGTAAAATTTTTTCAAAACAAGTATTAGGTCGAGCGGAGTCGAAACCTTTTTTATATTATTAATATATGACTTCTCGACTCCACTCGAGTTGACATATTCTCTCTATTCTCTTAATTTATTGAAAGCTTCCACAACTGCACTATGAGAAACAGTTACGTTTTCAAATTTTTTAGCAATTGTGTTTTTTTCTTCAGCAGTTGCTCCTAATTGATTTAGAATGTTCATTAAGTGCATTTTCATATGACCATGCTGAATTCCTTTAGTAGTAAGAGCTCTTAGAGCTGCAAAATTTTGAGCTAAACCAGCGGTCGCCATTACTTCCATTAACTCTCGTGCTGATGGCCTGTTTAACATATCTAGTGATAGTTTAGCCATAGGATGTAAAGCTGTTAATCCACCAACTGTTCCAACAGCCAAAGGTATTTCTATCCAAAATTTAAAAATACCATTTTTTACTTCACAGTGAGTTAGGCTTTTATAACATCCATCTTTAGAGGCATATGCATGGGCACCAGCTTCAATAGCTCTGAAATCATTTCCTGTAGCTAAAACAACTGCGTCAATACCATTCATGATTCCTTTGTTATGAGTAACAGCTCTAAAAGGTTCAATTTCTGCTATTTTAACGGCTTGTTCAAATTTCTTAGCAAACTTCTCAGGATTCTCTCCTCCTAAATCAGGAATTAAGCATGAAACTTCAGATTTAACAATACATTCAGGAACATAGTTAGATAAAATACTCATAACTATTTCAATGTCATGTCTTTTAAATTGATTAGCCATAGCTTCTAAACAAGAGTTAATAAAATTAGCTCCCATTGAATCTTTGGTTTCAAAAGTAACATGCAATTGATAGTAGTTATCAAGTTGCTTAGTTTTGTCAATTAATTCAATATCTAAAATACCACCACCTCTTTTTTCCATGTTTTTGGTAATAGAGGAAGTTACTTCTCTTAATTTAGATTTTTGTTCATTAAAATAACTAGTGATTTCTTTTTTATTACCAGCAAACATAAAATGAACTTGACCAATTTTAGTTGTTGAAATAACTGTTGTTTTAAAACCTCCACGTGTACTCCAGAATTTAGCTACAAGAGAAGCAGCAGCAACTACAGAACTTTCTTCAACTACCATAGGTATTACGTATTCTTTATTGTTAATAATAAAGTTAGGAGCAATACCATAGGGCATATAAAAGTTAGTGATTGTATTCTCTATAAAATCATCATGAAGTTGTTGTAGCTTAGAATTGTCATTCCAATACTGTTTTATAACATTTATAGTTTCATTTTGATTGTTAAAAAAATTTTTAGCTAACCAATCTATTTTGTCTTCTTTAGAAAGTTTAGAAAATCCAGAAATAACTTTAGGCATTCTTTGTTTTTGTTTTTTAATGGGGTCAAAGATAAATGAATCCTATTAAAATAGCTTTCATAATGTATATTTCTAAGGTTTTTAACTCAGAATTTAATGAATTTTCCGTAAACTTGGCAAACTTTTTACTTAAACAACAACTAAATATGAAAAAACTGTTAATATTTTTTATTGGAGTTTCTACGTTTATACAAGCTCAGAAAAAAGATATTTCTTTAGAGGATATATGGCGAAAAGGCACGTTTAGAGCTGATTATATGAATTCTTTAAACTCAATGAATGGAGATTTTTACTCCCTTTTAAATTATTCAAAAGAAAGTTCAACTGTAGATAAGTACAGTTATGAAACATTAGAGAAAATAGCCACAATTGTTGATAGTAAAGATTTAAATGAATTAAAATACATTCAATCGTATAAATTTAATAACGACGAAACTAAATTGATTTTAGGTACCAACTTTAAACCAATATTTCGTCGTTCTTTTTTAGGTACATTTTACTTATATGATATTGCTTCAAAAAAAATATCATTAATAGGAGAAGATATTCAAAGACCTACTTTTTCACCAGATAGTAAAAAAATAGCATACGCTAAGGATAATAACTTATACATTAAAGATTTTTCTGAAAATGAAACTGTTTTTAAAATAACAAGTAGTGGAAAGAAAAATGAAATTATTAATGGTATTACTGATTGGGTATATGAAGAAGAATTTGGTTTTGTAAAAGCTTTTGAGTGGAGTTCAGATAGTAAAAACCTTGCATACTTACGTTTTGATGAAAGCAAAGTGAAAACATTTTCTATGGATGTGTATGGTAAAGGGAAATATCCAACTCAACATGTTTTTAAATATCCGAAAGCTGGAGAAAAAAATGCAAAAGTTTCATTGCATATTTTTTCATTAAGCACTAATAAAACTGCAGAAATAGTTTTTGGAGAATATGAATACATTCCAAGAATTAATTGGACTAAAGATTCAAATTTATTAGCTGTACGTACATTAAATCGTCATCAAAATGATTTGAAAATGTATTTTGTTAATGCTAACACATTTGCTAGTACATTAATACTTAATGAAACAGATAAGGCTTATGTTGATGTTACTGACGATTTAACTTTTTTAGATGATAATAGCTTTATTTGGACTAGTGAAAAAGATGGGTATAACCATATTTATCATTATGATAATAAAGGTAAATTAATAAATCAAGTAACTAAAGGTAATTGGGAAGTAACTTCTTATTACGGGTACAATGCTAAAGAAAAAACTATTTATTATCAATCTGTAGAAAACGGATCAATTAATAGAGGAGTATATAGTGTTTCATTAAAAGGAAATAACAAAAAGTTACTAAGTAATCCTTCAGGAACTAATGGTGCATCTTTTAGTAAAAATATGAATTACTTTATCAATACGTTTTCTGATGCTAATACACCACAGGTGTATACATTAAGGAATAAAGGAGGTAAAGTTTTAAAAACAATTAAAGATAATGCAAGTTTAAAGCAAACGATTACTCAATACAATCTTAGTAAAAAAGAATTCTCAACAATATCCATAAATGGGAATGATTTAAACATGTATACAATTAAACCATCAAATTTTGATGCAAATAAAAAGTACCCTGTTTTAATGTATCAATATTCTGGGCCAGGATCTCAAAATGTAGCTAATAGATGGAATGGTTCAAATGATTACTGGCACCAAATGCTAGCTCAAAATGGGTATATTGTTGTATGTGTTGATGGAAGAGGTACAGGTTATAAAGGTAGAGATTTTAAGAAAGTTACTTATATGAATTTAGTAAAGCATGAAACTGAAGATCAGATTGCTGTTGCTAAAGAGTTAGCAAAACTTTCATATGTAGATGCAAATAGAATTGGAATTTGGGGATGGTCTTTTGGTGGTCATATGAGTACCAATTGTATTTTAAAAGGGAATGACGTTTTTGCAGCAGCAATAGCAGTTGCTCCAGTAACAACATGGCGTTTTTATGATACAATATATACTGAACGTTATATGCGTACTCCTGAAGAAAATCCAACAGGATATGATGATAACTCACCATTGAACTATCCTGAATTATTAAAAGGAAAATATTTATTAGTTCATGGTACAGGAGATGATAATGTACATGTACAAAACGCTACGCGCATGGCAGAGGCTTTAATTCAAGCTAATAAACAATTTGATTGGGCAATGTATCCAGATAAAAACCACGGAATTTATGGTGGTAATACACGTTTACATTTATATACTAAAATGACAAATTTTATTAAAAACAACTTATAAAAATCTAACAAACATGAGTACAGTAAAACAGCCGCATGAAAAAGAATTATTTGGGCAACCAGTAGGTTTATATATCCTGTTTCTAACCGAAATGTGGGAACGATTTTCATATTATGGAATGAGAGCTTTATTAGTTTTATATATGACTACTTCTGCAATGGGAGATGATCCAAGAGGAGCAGGGTTAGGTTGGACAAGTAAAGAAGCTTTAGCTTTATATGGTTGGTATACCATGTTGGTATATGTAATGTCTATACCCGGAGGTATGATTGCAGATAAATTACTTGGACAAAAAAGATCGGTATTATTAGGGGCAATTATTTTGTGCCTAGGTCATGGAGTTCTAATAATGACTGATACTTGGGCTTTTTATACAGGGTTAGGGTTAGTTATTTTAGGAGTTGGTTTATTAAAACCAAATATTTCAACTATGGTTGGAGGATTATATAAAGAAGGAGATATTAGAAGAGATAAAGGATTTTCTATTTTTTATATAGGAATAAACTTAGGTTCTCTTTTAGCAACGATGGTAATAGGATTAGTAGTTGCAAAATGGGGATGGCATGCAGGTTTTGGTTTAGCAGGTATTGTAATGGTATTAGGATTAATAAACTATGTTTATGGACAAAAGTATTTAAAAGAAGTAGGTAATTTCGTGCCAAGTAAAAATGATGAGAACTCAATATCTTACGGGAAGTTATATTCAAAGCTGTTTAGTTCACCTAAACAGTTGGTTTTTACTGTAGTTTTATTAGCGGCATCTGCGTTTGGATGGTATAAGTTAGGATGGGGTTATGGAATGTTATTTTTGTTTTTAACAGCAATTACAGCATTATTAATGATGATTTACAAAGAATTAGAAACTCAGGTTTTTAAAGATCGTTTTTTAGTTCTTTTATTATCTTTTATTATGGTTATTATTTTTTGGGGAGCATTTGAGCAAGCTGGAGGATTAATGAACTTATATACAGAAACAAATACAAATAGAGTTCTTTTTGGTTGGGAAATTCCAACAGTAATGTTTCAAAGTTTAAATGCTGGTTTTATTATTTTATTTGCAACTGGGGTTGCTGGTTTTTGGGCTAATAGAAAGCTGAAATCAAAAGAAGCTTCTTCTTTATTTAAAATGGCTTTAGGTATTATTATAATGGGATTTGGTTTCCTTTTTATGGTTTTTGCAGCTATGGAGTTCGAGAAATCTGGAACATCTAGCATGTTATGGTTAGTATTGGCGTATTTATTTCATACAATAGGTGAATTATGTATTTCACCAGTAGCACTTTCTTTTATCACTAAGTTAGCACCAATAAAATATGCTGCTTTAATGATGGGAGTTTATTTTGCAGCTACAGGTTTAGGTAATAAAGTAGCAGGAATAGTAGGAGAATCAGCTTCTGATTATGGTGAGTTAACTATTTTTTCTGGAATATTAATTTTTACTGTTTTAATCGGTGGTTTATTTATTTTAATATTAAAACCTTTAAAGCGTTTAACGCATGGAGCTGAAGAGAAAGAAAGGGATTTAAAGCAAGAAGAAGCAGAAGGATTTGAATTAGCTGATAATTAATAAAAATATATTTAACAACCTCATAATAGAAATATTATGAGGTTTGTTTTGTTTATAAATTAAATAAATATTTATGAGTACAACATTGAAATCTAATGAGTTTAGTCTTTTAGGACATAAACCAGCACTGTTTGTTTTGTTTTTTACTGAAATGTGGGAACGCTTTTCATATTATGGAATGCGTGCAATATTTGTATTGTTTTTAACAGCATCATTTTCTGATGGTGGCTGGGAATGGACTAGAGAACGTGCCTTAGGATTATTAGGTATTTATACAAGTTCTGTTTATTTAACACCTTTAATTGGAGGTATCATTGCAGATAAGTTTTTAGGATATCAAAAAGCAGTAGCGCTTGGAGCTTTGGCAATGACATTGGGGCATGCTGCTATGGCTTTAGAAACAGAAATGACACTGTATTTAGGTATAGGTCTTTTGATTATAGGTAATGGTTTGTTTAAGCCAAACGTTACTTCAATAGTAAGTGGTTTATATGACAAATACCCGGAAAGAAAAGATGGGGCTTTTACCATTTTTTATATGGGAGTAAATGCTGGTGGTTTCTTAGGAGTTCTTCTATGTGGTTTTTTAGCAAATAATTTAAGTTATTCATGGGGATTCGGGCTTGCCGGTATTTTTATGTTTTTAGGAACTTTACAATTTTGGTTTGGTAGAGACATTTTTGAAAATATAGGAAATGCACCAAGTAAAAAAGTGGATTTATCAGACGCTATTGAAAATGTTGAGGTTATTGAAGAAGAAAAAGTTCCTAATAATGTTCAAAGAGATAGATACATAGTAGTTGGTATTTTAGCTTTTTTCACAGTGTTTTTTTGGGCAGCTTTTGAACAAGCAAGTGGATCTATGAACATTTTCGCAAGAGATTATACACAAAGAGCTTTAACAGGTAATTCTGCAGTTATATTCAAAATTGTAGATGTTTTAGTTTCAACAGTGCCTTTAATTATTATTTCTTGGGTATTGTTAAAATTATTTGGACAAACATTTAAAAAAATATCTTTATCTAATATAGTTTTAGGTATTAGCTTTGTGAGTATTTGGGCAATAGTAATATGGAAATTAAGTGTAATCATTCCTCAGCAAAATGCAGAAATTGAGGCATCTTGGTTTTTAATATTAAACTCATTGTTTATTATTTTCTTAGCTCCACTATTTTCTAAATGGTGGGAAAGTAAGTTTAATCCATCTGCGGCAGTAAAATTCGGAATTGGAATGGTACTTTTAGCTATTGGATTTGGTGCTTTAGCTTATGGTTCTAGTGCTATTCCTCAAGGAGCTAAAACAGCATCTGTAAGTTTAATTTGGCTTGTATTAGCATATTTATTTCACACTATGGGAGAATTATGTGTATCTCCAGTAGGACTTTCTTATGTTTCAAAATTAGTGCCTGCGAAAAAAATAGGTATGATGTTCGGAATATGGTATTTAGTAAATGCCCTAGGTAATTTTATTGCTGCTAAAGTAGGTAGTTATATAGATCCTATTGTAGAGCAATATTCTATGTCCTTTTTCTTTTTAATATTTACTATAATTCCTGGAGCAGTTGGGATAATCTTTTTGGTGTTAAATCCATTAATTAAGAAATTAATGCACGGTATTCGATAATAATTTTTATCAGTAGAAAAATATATAACCTGTTAGTTTGAAAAAATTAACAGGTTTTTTTGTAAATTTGGAATACTTATTGAGACAAACGGAGTATGAGAAATTTTATAATAGTAGTAGTTTTAGTAGTAGCTTCTATAAGTGTTAAAGCACAAAACAAGGTTAAATGGTTAACTTTTGAAGAAGCCATAGAGAAAAATGAGAAAAACCCGAAGCCTATTTTAATTGATATTTATACCGATTGGTGCGGATGGTGTAAGAAAATGGATAAAACTACTTATAAGAATGAAGTAATTGTAAAGTATATTAATGAAAATTATTATGCTGTAAAATTAAATGGAGAAGAGAAGAGAGATATAAACTACCAAGGAAGAAAATTTACCTATAAAGCACAAGGTAGGAGAGGATATCATGAACTAGCTGCGGCAATAATGAATGGAAAACTTAGTTACCCATCAACAGCTTTTTTAAATAAAGATAAACAACTCATACAAAATGTTCCTGGCTATTTAGCTGAACAGCGTTTTGAAAAAATATTAGCCTTCTTTTCAGGTGAAAATTATAAAACTACAAAATGGAAAGATTTTTCTGAAAACTTTAAAAGTTCTATATAGTTAAAGAACTAATTTAATATATAAGCACCCTTTTGGTAAGTACTCCAAAAGGGTGTTTTTTGTTTCTTACAAGTTAGCCTGTATTGATTAGTATAACTTTTATAATTACTGCCATCAGCTATAATTAATTTTGGTTTTACTTGTTTGATTAAACGAGATAAATTTATTTTTGGATTGTCTATTAATAAAACAATACAGTTTTTAAGGGTTTTAACATTGTAAATACCGAGTTTATCAATTATCATAATAGTATCTTTTTTTGTTAAAAAAATTGAAGGGATAGTGTTTTTATAAATTGTATTAATGTTTTTTTCAATACGATATGCTTTTACTAATTTTTCATTAGTGATATTTAATACTTTTAAAGAGTCATGATAAATGAGAAGTTTTCCTTTTTTTTGTTCCCCAATTATTGAGTGTTGATTTTTATGAAAAATGACAAATTCATTCCTCGATTCACTTTTGTGTTTTTCTACTAAATAAGTAGATTGTAGCAGACTAATTGAAAGTAAAGTATAAATTAATTTTCTTGTAGTAGGTTTTAAAAAGAGCTGAAAAGAAAAAATTATAAAAGTATACCATAAAAATGCTTGTAAAAGAGACATAGGTATTTCTGTCAGTAAAAAGTTTTCTTGATTTGCAATCCATTCCATAAAATTATTCATGTATTGAATGCTATAGTTATAGATTTTAGCTAAGAAGTTTGGCAGTAAATCTAAAGTAGATAGTAGCATAATTATAATTCCAAAGAATAAAATACTACCAAGGAAGGGTATTATAATTAAATTAGAAAGGATAAATAAAGAGGGAAATTGATGAAAATAATATAAGCTAATTGGTAAAATAGCTAGTTGTGCAGCAATTGAGACTGTAAATAATTTCCATATTTTATTTAATAATGAAAATTTAGGATTCCAAATCTTATAAAGTAATGGTTGAATCCAAACAATTCCAAAAACAGCAATATAACTTAATTGGAAACCAACATCGAATAAAAATAAAGGTTTTATAAGAAGTAATAAAAACATGGAGCTTATAAGTGAATGTTCTATGATACTTTTCTTTTTAAATAGTTCTGCAATTGCAATAAAAGTAAACATGGTAACTGCTCTAACTACTGATGCAGACAAACCAGCAATAAAAGCGAACCACCATAAAACGAGTATTATACTAAGGGTTTTTAGACGAGTACCGTGTTTAAAATAATGTAATGGTTTTAGTATATTTAAGAGTATTAACAAAATGATACCAATATGTAATCCTGATATAGCTAGTAAATGTATGGCACCAGCGTTTGTGTAATTTGCAATAATTTTTTTTGATATATCTTGACGTTGACCAAGTAATAAGGCATTGATAATGGCATATACGTCTTTTGAAAAAACTTGTTTTTTTAAAGAAGTTTGAATCTTTTCTCGAAAACTATTTGAATACCTAACTATTGAAAACTTTTTGTTTGTTGTAATTTTATAGTGTTTCTTACTGATAGATATTTGATGATATATATATTGTTTTGAGAGATAGTCTTTGTAATTAAATTGATAAGGGTTTAAAGGAGAGGATAATTCTTTAAAAATAGGTTTTATTACTATTTGATCGTTGATTTTTAATAATTGTAAAGAACTGTCTTTCTTTATATTTATTAAAACATTTCCTTTAACTTCTTTTTTATCAACATAATTAATGGAGCCAACATATTTATCAAAATAAGTATTAGATTTTAATTTTTTAGTAACTGTTATAGTAGTATAAGAATTATTGTTTACATGTTTTATAAAATAATTTGAATAGTTTTTAGGGTTTTGAATATATACTGATGTAATCCCTAAGAAGAGGAAAGTAAAAAGAGATATAAATTTAAATCCAACAGCATACTTATTTTTTTTTAAAATAAGTAAAATCAAGCTTAATAGTATGGAAGTTAAAAACAGTTTAAAAAAACTATAACTCCATATTTTGAAATGAAACTGTAAAGTTATTCCAAAAATTAAGCATAAGAGGTAGTGAAATGGTGGGTAACCAAGTAATTTTTTCATAGCTAGGTAAAATTAATCTTTTCTTTTTTAATCGACAAAAACCTTTTTGATCTTACAATTGCAATTAATTAATTTATCTTTTTTCGTTTGCGAAGTATTTTATAATGTTGATAGCATTATAATAATCGGTCGCGGTGTTTTTGGAAGTTTAAGGGAGCGTAATGCAGATATTTACAGTGTTGATAAGCTTAAGTTTATTAATGGTTAAGTAAAAATTAGAAGTAGCTACATCTTTTTTATTACCAAGGAGAAGTCTGAAAATCCTTTAAAAAGAGTAAGAAACTAACTTAAACATAAAAAATTATGGGAACATTTTATTCGTTCGATGATGAAGCAATTGAACAAGCGCTAGAAGCAGCAAGAAACACACATGGCGGCGGAGAATTAAAAGCAGCAAATGCTAGTTTTGATACAACTAAAGGAGGAGATTTGTTTGTAAGTGCACAATGTGTGTCAGTTACAGTTGAAAATCACAAGATTTGTATAAAATTACCTTTAGGTTTTGGAAAACATTGTTTTAGTATTCCTGTTAGCATTCCAAACGGAACTGCAGGTAAGGCATGTATAGGTATTTGTACAACTTGGGGAATTCCTACAGGTGTTAAACTTTCTGTTGTTATTGGGGGGGTAACTGTAATTAGCCAAACATTTGGTAAATGCTAAAAAATAAGTTTTTAATAAACTTTAATTAAATTAAGAAGCAACTGCATATACATGTAGTTGCTTTTAAATTAATATAATTATAAAGATGAATCTAAAATTACAAACTTATAACCGGTACCATGAATGTTACTTATTTTAATTGAAGATGTTTCTTTAAAGTACTTGCGTAATTTTGAAATAAAAACATCTAAACTCCTACCTAAAAAATAACTATCATCTTCCCATATCGATTTTAAAATATATTCTCTTCTAAGTAATGTATTTGGGTTTTTAACGAATAATGATAAAAGATCAGCTTCTTTTTGAGTTAACTGAATACTTTCTTGTTGAGTATGCAATATTAAATTAGTAATATCTAAAGAATAAGCATCAAAATTTATTGACTCATTGGTTAAATTAGTAGTCTTCCCCCTTTTTAAAATAGCTTTTATCCTTAATACTAATTCCTCTATGCTAAAAGGTTTAGTTACATAATCATCAGCACCAACTTTAAACCCTTTTATTTTATCTTCTTTCATTGATTTAGCAGTTAAAAATATAATAGGAATGTCTAGGTTGAAAGATCTAATTTCGGAAGCCAAACTAAAACCATCTATTTTTGGCATCATTACATCTAATAAACATAAATCAAAAGATTGTTTTTTTAATAAAGGTAAAGCTGGTAATCCATTTGTTAAATGAGTTACGTGAAAATTATATCCTTCAAGACTGTCTTTTAATAAAAAGCCCATACTTTCATCATCTTCAATAAGTAAAATACGTTTTTGGATATTCATAAATTTAAATAGGTAAATAAATTTTAAAACAGCTTCCTACATTTCTTGTACTTTTAAAGGTAATGTTTCCTAAATGTTTTTCAATAATAATTTTGACATAGTTTAGACCTAAACCATAACCTTTGGTGTTATGAATGTTTCCAGATTCAGCTCTGAAAAATTTTTCAAAAATGCGTTGTTGAGTTTCTTTACTCATTCCAATACCTTTATCTTTAATTTCAATGAAAATGCCATCCTTTTCATTTTTTGTTGTAAGTATTATTTCAGGATAGTTTTTGGAATACTTTATAGCGTTTTCAATTAAATTATAAATTACATTTGTTAAATGAGTTTCATCAGCATTAATAAGGTATTGATTTGCATTTAGTTTTGATTTAAGACTACCTTCTTTTTCTTGAATTAATGGTTGAAAACTAGTAATTACATTATTAATAATGGTATGTAAATCAATAATTTTGAATGAAAGAGATTCCTCTTTTTTTTCTATAGTTGAAATTTGTAAAACGGTATCAACGAGATTATGTAGCCTAGTGTTTTCATTATATATTATATCAGCATATTTTTTTAGCTTTTGATTATCCATATCATTTCTGTTTCTAATTGCATCAGAAGCAACTGAGATATTGGTTATAGGGGTTTTTAGTTCATGCGTCATGTTATTCACAAAATCTTTTTTTAGCATAGCTAGTTTTTTTTCTTTAATAATAGAAAGTATTATAAATGTAAAAACCGCTAATAGTATTAATAAACTAATGGAAGAGTATAACCATATTCCCATTGAATTTAATAAATGCGAAGTTTTGTTATTAATACGAATTTTGAAATCAAGGTTTTCTTTATCATCCATTCTTCCAATACAAGCAATACTTGGATCGTCAAATAAGTTTGTTATAGTGTTTCCTAAAATAAGTTCTTGATTTTTAGCTTTTAAAATAGAATAATCAAAATTTACATTTATATTTCTTAGTAAAAATTCCTTTCTAATGCAACTATCCAAAGTAGCTAAGTTATAATAACTGTTGGTTTTTATATAATATTCATTAGAGGCAGTTTTTGAAATCGGGGGAATTTTCGATAAATTGTTATTATCTAATATTAGTAGTGTATTTGCAACATTTCTAAGAGCAATGTTTATTTTTTCATCAAACTGTCTTCCTTCTAAAGAAAAAGATTTTTTAAACCAATATACCTGAGTTATAAATAATCCAAATATAGTTAGCAACATTAAAAATAAAATAGTTCGTATTGTTTTTGATGACATATAACAAAGTTACATTAATTCTTGTTTGGTTACTTGTAATTTACATTTCAATAACATTTTTTTACACTTCAATAACAACTATTTACAATTAGTTTTTAAAAATGTAATTGGTTAGTATTAAATTTGTTAAGCAATATAAAATATGTTTAGTATGAAAAATAAGGTTGTTGTTATTGGTTTTTTTATGACTGTTATGTTACTTGTAATCTATGGTTTTGTAAAAGATAACAAAGAGATAGTTACTTGCAAATTAATTGATAAAAGTTTATTTACGAACGATAATACATTTTTGAATGATTTTGTCGCTGAAAAAAACTTAATGTACTCTGTTAAAGGAAAACATAAACGAACTATAACTAAAAAGAAAATAAAAGAAGCACATAGTGTTGGTGATTTAATAGCGTATTATCCATCAAGTTGGATTGTTAATTACAAGTCGGTTAAAATCGGGATAATAAAAAATGGAAAAGAAGTAAAAGAATTAGGAAAAAACAATGTGTTTACTGAAAAACAAATTAAATTAATTAATTCAGTAAACATATCAGATGTAGTTACAATAAAAGTAGATTATAAAACTAAAAACTCTGTAACAGAAGAATTAGAAAATAGTGAAATGATAATTAATATGGTAGTTGTGCCAGAAATAGAAGCCGCTTTTGATGGAGGTTATGACAAAATGATTACTTATCTAAGGGGGAATACTTCAATGAATATTCAAGCCTGTAATTTCCAAGCAAATAATGGAGCTGTTGTATGTTTTGCTATTAATGAAAATGGTAAAGCAATAAATGTTAATGTAAAAGAAACTTCAGGTAATTATGAAGTAGATAAAGAATTAATCAATTTAATTAAAGCTATGCCTACTTGGAAACCAGCAAAAAACATAAAAGGAGAAGCTGTAATACAAGAATTTGAATTTACAATTCGTGATGGAATGTGTTAAATATCAATGAATTTTTAATTAAATGACACTTATCAAAGTGTCATTTTTTATTTGTTTTATAACAAAAGAACTTTGAATATTAGATATGATTTCTAATTGTGACATTTCTTTCAAAACAAAATTTTGGTATTCATTCATATCTTTTAATATGATTTTTAAAAGAATATCAAAACTTCCAGCTATGTATGAAACTTCAAGAATTTTAGATATAGAATTAACATAGTCTTCAAATTTTTTAAATGCATTGTCTTCATGTTGTACTAATGTAACTTGACAATAAACAATTAAATTTTTCCCAAGTAATTCAGGATTAACTATTGCAACATATTTTTCTATAATTCCACTAGCTTCAATTTTTTTTATTCGCTCATGAGTTGGAGTAATGGAAAGGTTTATTTTTTGAGAAAGTTGTTTTATAGATTGTTTTCCATCTTTTTGTAACTCCTCTATTATTTTTAAGTCTATAGGATCTAAGTGAATCATAGAATTTTTTTTTATGTAAGCAGATATAATAGATCTCAAAAGTAGTTATTTTCTTTTAAATAAATATTTATTGGTAAAAATTACTTATAAAACTATTGGGTTATGGTTTATTATTCTTTGTTTGTACTTTTGTATTAGAAATTAATAAAGATGAAGGGTTTAGAAAATATATATAAGAGAATTAAGGATAGTTCTGATAAATTTTTAGGGTATCCATTAGCAAAGGATTTTACATTTAGTGAATTTGCACCATTTTTAGACCTTTGTATAAACAACGTTGGAGACCCAGAAGCTAAGTCTACATTAACAATTGACACGAAAGAAGTAGAGAAAAAATGTATTTCGTTCTTCGCAGATATATTATCTACAACAGTAAATGATGTTTGGGGGTATGTTACTAATGGAGGTACAGAAGGTAATTTGTATGGTTTATATCTAGCTAGGGAGTGTTATCCAGATGCCGTTGTTTACTATAGTGAATCTACACATTATAGCGTAAAGAAAAATCTTCACTTATTAAACATGAGAAACATTGTTGTTAGAAGTCAAGAGAACGGTGAAATTGATTACGAAGATTTAGAACAGATTTTAACTATTCATAGAGATAAACCAGCAGTTTTTTTCTTGAATGTTGGAACAACTATGACAGAAGCTGTAGATGATTTAGAAAAAATAAAAACGATAATAAAAAAATACGCAATTAAAGATTATTATATTCATTGTGATGCAGCGTTTTTAGGAACAATAGCCCCATTTGTTGAGCCAAAACCTAAGTTTGATTTTTCTGAAGGTGTAGATAGTATTTCTATTTCTGGGCATAAATTTATTGGAGGGCCAATTCCATGTGGAATAGTAATGTGTAAAAGAGCACATAGAAACAGGGTAGCAAACTCCATATCTTATGTAGGTACTTTAGACACAACTATTACAGGGTCAAGAAATGGATTAACACCATTATTTTTATGGTCATTTATTGAAAAACATGGTAAAGACGGATTAAAAAGAAGGGTATGTGAATCACAAGAACTAGCAGCATACACCGAACGAAAATTAAATGAAATAGGAGTTAATGCTTGGAGAAATAAAGAAGCACTAACAGTTGTTTTTGATAAGCCATCTAAAAAAGTGTGTGAAAAATATCAATTAGCATCAGAGGAAGCAATAGCTCACATTATATGTGTACCAGGTATTAAAAAGGAACGAATAGATTCATTACTTTTTGATTTGGAAAATGAGAAGAAAGAAAAAGAAAATTTAGTTTTACTAGAAGTTTAAATAAAAGGCCTCAAATTAAATTTGAGGCCTTTTTTGAGTTTATTTTTAATTAAACACCACGTTGTTTATTAATTTCATCTTGTAGTTTCCTTCTCAATTGTTGTTCTTTCTCAATTGATTTTTTCTTGTATTGCTCAAATTCTTGTTCAATTTCATCAAATGAACTGCGAGTCTCTTTGGTTAAGATATTACTGTTTTTAAATCGATATATAAAATACACTAATAAACTTAGTATTGTGAAAATAATAATCCAAACAATTAGGTTGTAATTTGATTTTGTTAAGTTAATACCTATAAAAGAAATTTGATCTTCTTTTTCTGAAGATTCAGTTAAGTTATTCTTTAGAGAGGTAATTTGATTTTCTAAGCTTGTAAGTTTTTTATTTTGATTGTTTATTAAATCTTGTTTTGAAACAATTGTCGATTTAAGATTTTTAATAGTATCTACAGTCCTTCTTTGTAAAGCATTGAATAAAGTCTTTTCTATAACTTTATATTTTTGATAACTACCCGACTTTTTATATAGAGTTTCAAATTGTTTTTTAATCGAGTTATTCGTAGAGTTTTGAGATGAATTTTGGCTAACAGCTACATTCGTTAAAGTAAAAAATAATATGACTTTTAAAAATTTCATAAAAAGTTTTTTAAGTATAAAGTATAATTTAATGGTTTAAAAAAACCCAAACGTAAAGTTTGGGTTTTTAGTATAAGCAAGTTTATGAAACTTATTTTATTTTCTCTACAATGGCCTTGAAAGCTTCTGGGTTGTTCATAGCTAAATCAGCTAAAACCTTACGGTTTAACTCAATTTCATTAGCTTTTACTTTACCCATAAACTGTGAGTAAGACATTCCGAACTGACGAGCTCCAGCGTTAATACGTTGAATCCATAATGAACGGAAGTTTCTCTTATTGTTTTTACGGTCTCTGTAAGAATATAACATTCCTTTTTCAACCGCATTTTTTGCTACTGTATAAACGTTCTTTCTACGTCCAAAGTAACCTTTTGCTTGCTTCAAGATTTTTTTTCTTCTATTTCTTGAAGCTACTGAATTTACTGATCTTGGCATAATTCAAATTGTTTTTTTGTAGTAGGCGACTTATTTAAAAGTACTTTTTTGAGCCTAACTCCATGGTTAATAATTTACTACCTTGCTAACAATTATTTTAAAACTAATTGTTGCTTAATGTTAGCTTCATCAGACTTGTGTACTAATGCAGCATGTGTTAATGCAAGCTTACGTTTTTTAGACTTCTTTGTTAAGATGTGACTCTTAAACGCGTGCTTTCTTTTGATTTTCCCAGAACCAGTTAACTTGAAACGTTTCTTGGCACTAGATTTTGTTTTAATTTTAGGCATCTTTTGTTTTGCGTTTTATCTTGCTTATAACTTTCTTTATTTCGTTTTCTTAGGAGCAATAAACATAATCATACGTTTACCTTCAAGTTTTGGCATTTGCTCAACCTTTCCATACTCTTCAAGCTCTTGTGCTAATTTTAATAATAAAATTTGCCCTTGCTCTTTAAACACGATAGAACGTCCCTTGAAAAACACGAATGCTTTTAGTTTTGCTCCATCTTGTAAAAATTTTATAGCATGCTTCTTTTTAAACTCATAATCATGTTCATCTGTTTGAGGTCCAAAACGAATTTCCTTAACAGTAACTTTCGTTGCTTTTGATTTTAAGGCTTTTTCACGTTTTTTCTGCTCATACAAATACTTCTTGTAATCAATAACCTTACAAACAGGAGGTACAGCTTTAGGTGAAATTTCAACTAAATCTAACTCTTGTTCTTTAGCAATTTCTTTTGCTTTTGCTAAAGGGTACACACCTACTTCAATGTTATCGCCTACTAGACGAACTTCCTCAACATACCTAATTTTTTCATTAATTCTATGTTGATCTTCTTTAATTACTCTGAGCGGTCTACGTCCGCCTCTTCTTCTAATTGCTATGACTTATAAATTTAAAATTACTATCTAATTATTTTCCAAAAGGGACTAAGGTTTTGCTAACTTCTTTATTAATTAAAGAGGTAAACTCTTCAATTGTAAAGACGCCTAAGTCTCCTTCACCATGTTTCCTTACAGAAACCGTACCATCCTTTTGTTCATTTTCACCAACAATAACCATAAAAGGTATTTTGCTTACTTCCGCATCACGAATTTTTCTACCCGTTTTCTCATTTCGATCATCTATCAGGGCGCGAATTTCGGAATTTTCTAACAAATCTAAAACTTTTTCTGAATAATTTTGGTATTTCTCACTGATAGGCAGTATAATAACTTGCTCAGGAGTTAACCAAAGAGGGAAGTTTCCTCCCGTATGCTCTAGTAAAACAGCAATAAAACGTTCCATTGATCCAAATGGAGCTCTATGTATCATTACTGGTCTGTGTAATTGATTATCTGCTCCTTTATAATTTAAATCAAAGCGTTCAGGTAAATTATAGTCAACTTGAATAGTTCCTAATTGCCATTTTCTTCCTAAAGCATCTTTTACCATAAAGTCTAATTTAGGTCCATAAAAAGCAGCTTCACCTTCTTCAATAACATAATCTAAACCTTTATCTTTTGCAGCATTAATAATTGCTTGTTCAGCTTTTTCCCAATTATCAACAGAACCTATATATTTATCAGGGTTCGCCATATCTCTAATAGAAACTTGGGCTGTAAATTTTTCAAAACCTAATGAGCCAAAAACATATAATACTAAATCAATAACGTTTTTAAACTCTTCATCTAATTGATCAGGTGTACAAAATATATGAGCATCGTCTTGAGTAAACCCTCTTACACGAGTCAATCCATGTAATTCACCACTCTGTTCATATCTGTATACAGTACCAAACTCAGCAAAACGCTTAGGTAAGTCTTTGTACGAATAAGGTTTATGGTTGTAAACTTCACAATGATGAGGGCAGTTCATAGGTTTTAATAAGAACTCTTCATCTTGTTTTGGAGTGGTAATTGGTTGAAAACTGTCTTCTCCGTATTTAGCATAATGACCAGAAGTAACATATAATTCTTTCTGACCAATATGAGGAGTCATTACCATTTCATAACCCGCTTTTTTTTGTGCTTTCTTTAAAAAGTCTTCTAATCTATTTCTTAAGGCAGCACCTTTTGGTAACCATAAAGGCAATCCCTGACCAACTCTTTGAGAAAAAGTAAATAATTCTAATTCTTTACCAAGTTTTCTGTGGTCACGTTTCTTCGCTTCCTCTAATAACTCTAAGTATTCTTTTAATTGTTTTTGTTTAGGAAATGATATTCCATAAACACGAGTTAACTGATTATTTTTCTCATCACCACGCCAGTATGCACCAGCAACACTCATTATTTTTATAGCTTTTATAATCCCAGTATTTGGAATGTGTCCACCTCTACATAAATCTGTAAAGTCGCTATGATCACAAAAAGTAATCTCTCCATCTTCTAATCCTTCAATCAACTCTACTTTATATTGATTGTCTTGTTCTTTATAATAAGAAAGTGCGTCAGCTTTTGAAATTGAACGTAATTTAAATTCAGCTTTTTCTCTTGCTCGCTCTAAAAACTTCTTCTCTATTTTTTCAAAATCTTTCTCAGAAATAGAGTCCTCTCCAAAATCTACATCATAATAAAAACCATTTTCTATAGCTGGTCCAATAGTTAGTTTTGAATTTGGATAAAAATCTAAAATAGCTTGTGCTAATACATGGGCAGATGAATGCCAAAAAGCATTTTTTCCTTCATCATCATTAAATGTATACAATACCAAAGAACCATCAGTGGTTAAAGGGGTGGTGGTTTCAACTGTTTTTCCGTTAAAACTAGCAGAAATAACATTTCTTGCTAACCCTTCACTAATACTTTTAGCAACATCCATTGCTGTACTATTTACTTCAAATTCTTTAACGCTTCCGTCAGGTAATGTAATTTTAATCATTATTTTATATATATAATTATTGCTAAATCCTCTTACAAGTGAAGATTTTTGGAAATGCAAAGATATTGTAAAACCCGATTTTGTACAATATAATGTGTGTATTTTAAATTAATTTAATCAGTAAGTTGTTTTCTTAGCTTAAAACATGATCTGTTTTAGGTGGAATAGACAGTTGTATATAGGTCTAGCTTTAGTAAAA
>NZ_QOCC01000011.1:0-1592 GCF_003318185.1 Tenacibaculum sp. E3R01
CTTCGAAAACTAATGCTATTTTATCTGGGGTATTTTCTACTTGAGATGAAAAAATATTTATAATAGATTCTTTTTTTTCATATACAACATCAGTGTCATTAAATTCATTTATTTGCTGAGTTACTTCCTCTTGTGATAAAACATTTATATCCTCGATTAAAATAGTATCATCTAACAATATTTGGTCTATTACATTTACGAAATAAGACATAAATCGAGTAATCGTTTCTGATTTAAACAATTCATTTCTATATGTAAAATTCAATTTAAACCTATCTCTAAAGTCTAGTATCGTGAATATTAAATCAAATTTTGCCAAAGAAAATAAATCTTCAAACAACTTTACCTGTAACTCAGAGTTTTTAGAGAAAGAAATATCTTTCATCGATTGATAGCTTAGAAATACGTCAAATAAAGGGCTTCTATCTGCGACTCTTTCTATATTCAAATTATCAACTAAATCCTCGTATGGATATAATTGATGCTCTAAATCAGCTTGACTATTCTTTTGTACTTTTCTTAAAAACTCACTAAAAGTTAAATTCTCTTCAAGATTGTTTCTTATAGCTAATGTATTGATAAAAACTCCCGTTATAGCTTCCAAATCAATATGAGATCTTCCTGAAACTGCAGTACCAATTACTATATCCTTTTGATTTGTTAACTTGTGTAATAATAGATTATATATTGCTAAAAACACAGAGTAAACAGTAACCCCCTCTTTATCTGCTATATTATTTAAACTTTCAACATAATTATTATCCAGTTCTATTGCATGGTTTTTACCTTCAATATTGAATTTTTTAGGTCTCGGATAGTCATAAGGTAATTCAAGCGTTGTAGTTTCTTTAGAAAACCTATTCAACCAGTATTTCTTATGTTTAGTTACTTCCTTTTGATATTCTTCTCCTTCTTCCCAAACCGCAAAGTCTTTGTATTGAATTCTAAGCTCAGGTAAACTTTCTTTATTATAAAATGAGAAAAAATCCTTTATTAGTATAGAATTTGTAATTCCATCAGAAATAATATGATGGGTATCTATTATAAGAATATGTTCTACATCAGAAATAGATGTTAATCCTATTCTAAATAATGGAGATTTACTTAAATCAAAAGGTTTTACAAAACTTTTTAAAATTTCTTGTATATTTTGTTCTTTATCGAATCTTTTTATAGAAAATTGTATGTCTGATAAAATTCGCTGTACTAATTCCCCTTCATTAAACTCAAATACAGTTCGTAAACTTTCATGTCGTTTAATTAACTGCTCGAAAGAAAATTTCAATCTTCCTATATCTAAAGCACCACTTAAAGTGATAACCGTAGGTACATTATATTCTATAGTATCTTTATTATATTCATATAAATAATACATTCTTTTTTGAGAAGAAGATAAAGGATAATGTGGTCTATTTTCAGCTACAGGAATTGATATATAATCTACTATTGAAGAATTAGATATAAAATCTTTTATATATTTTATAGTAGGGTACTCAATAATATCTCTAGCTGAAACTTTTACACCAAACTCCTTATTTATTTTATTACTTAAAAAGATTACGTTTAATGAATCTCCTCCACAATTAAAAAAA
>NZ_QOCC01000008.1:0-133043 GCF_003318185.1 Tenacibaculum sp. E3R01
CCACAGGTGGGAGAGTAGGTCGTTGCCTTTCTTTTAAACCGTTCTTTAGTAAGATAAAGAACGGTTTTTTTTGTGCCAAACTATACTTCTTTATTAAAACCTAAGTAAACACTATTTCAATACTTTTTTTCACTTTAGATCGTTAGAGTTTCACCTATGCCTTCGCTTATATAGCTATTTTATTATCATTAAATTAAAGAATTATAAACTACAGGATTTAGACATTTATTTAATTTATGAAGTTTTATATTTCGCTATGCATATTTGTACATTTGTAAAAAAAAATGAAAAAAATACTATTTAGAGCAACTTTATCTATAGTTATTGTATTAGCTTATCGCTTTAAACTGCCTAACAATTATTATGACTTAATTACAGGTTTATTAATATTAAGCCTTTTAATATTCGATTTAAATGTTAATAGCTATCCAAATGATTTCAAGAATGCATTATCTTACTACTTAAGTTGGTTAGTTATTTGTGTGTCTATCTTTCCTTTCCAAGGAATAAATTTTAGTATATTTTCCCCCATTTCATTGCTATTATTTATAAAGTTATTTACTTTAATAGTTTATTTTATAAAGTATAAAAGTTTCTGCGTAACAAAAACGTTACTATCAAATATATGGTTAGGAATACTAGCTTTGTATTTTATTGAGTTATGTACTAATTCTACACATGGTTTCGCAAGTCTATGTTATAATTTTTCAATATTTTCTTCAATAGAATTAATTATAATTGCCTTTATTAAAAAAAATAGGTTAGTATATACATCAAGTATCTTTAATTTTTTATGGTTGAAGAAATAATGTTAATTTTTTTCCATAAACATTCTTTTTAATAGTACCTATTTTATTGAAATAACTATATTTTAATTGCTTTCCTAATTGATATAGCTTTAGAATTGGTGTAATGACATAGCTATACTCTAAGGAGAGAGATAAAAGATTACTTAGTAATAAGTGATCTTTTATGTAAACATTATAAGAGTTGAGTAATTTCAATTTTTATGATGTATTTCTAAATACCCTTAAGCAATTCTATTAAGTTGTTTAAAGCTGTCTTTAGATGCTATAATTGTTGTGTTTATAGGAGTGATTAATTAGAGTACTATATAGTTTATTCATTTTTATATATTATCTATTGTAGAACAATCTCTTTTTAAACCAGTAAATTTTGAGTATTAGTATTAAATAGATAATCAATTTAATACACAATCACTAAATATGGTAAATTAAGAAAACAGTTATAATTGAAATTTTGACTAAGAAAGAAAAATGTAGACCATAAAAAAGCTTGCACGTGCAAGCTTTTTTCTTTAATCCCCTAAAAAAAATCCGAAGCTTTCGCTTCGGACTTGCGGAGAAAGAGGGATTCGAACCCCCGGTCCTGTTACAGACAACGGTTTTCAAGACCGCCGCATTCGACCACTCTGCCATTTCTCCTTAATGACTCACTCAGTATTCCCTGAATGCGGGTGCAAATATAGAACCTTTTTTTAATTCTCAAAAACTTTTTGACTACTTTTTTAGGTTGTAAAAGCCTTTTTTTTACTTGTTTTTTTTAATTGTCTTATTATTAGATAGTTCTGCGTGTTTTTTTTAAAAACTTTTTTTTAAAAAAATATAGAATGCTTTTTAACATTAATAAAGCGAGCTCATATTGTTTTATGAAAGGTATTATGTTGGATAAATGAAGACAATTATTGTTGTTTAATTAGTGCTATATTAATAAATAATTTTACTTTCGTTCTTTAAATTATTAAAGCATGTTTAATTCATTTGGAAATATTTTAAAGTTAACCACTTTTGGGGAGTCACATGGTACTGCTATAGGGGGAATAATCGATGGTTTTCCTGCTGGAGTAAAAGTAGATTTTCAAGCTATTCAAAATGAATTGGATAGACGGAAGCCAGGACAGTCTAAAATTGTAACTCAACGTAAAGAACCAGATACTGTTGAATTTTTATCTGGTGTTTTTGAAGGACTTACAACAGGTGCTTCTATTGGTTTTGTAATTAAAAATACAAACCAAAAAAGTAAAGATTACAATCATAATACAAATGTATATCGTCCTTCTCATGCTGATTATACGTATGATAAGAAGTATGGAGTTAGAGATTATAGAGGAGGAGGAAGAACTTCTGCAAGAGAAACAGCGAATTGGGTTGTAGCAGGTGCATTAGCTAAACAATTAATAGCACATATTGATATTAATGCGTTTACATCTTCTGTAGGAGATATCTTTATGGTTAAACCTTATCAAGAACTTGATTTTTCGAAAACTGAAAGTAATATAGTTCGTTGTCCAGATGAACCTTCTGCTGAAAAAATGATTGAGAAAATTCATGAAATAAGAAAGCAAGGAGATACAATTGGAGGTACAATAACATGTGTAGCTCAAAATATTCCTGTAGGTTTAGGTGAACCAATTTTTCATAAGTTACATGCAGAGTTAGGGAAAGCAATGCTTTCTATTAATGCAGTAAAAGGATTTGAGTTTGGTAGTGGTTTTTGTGGAGCAAAGATGCAAGGTTCTGAACACAATGATGTTTTTAATGTAGATGGAACCACACAATCAAATCTATCAGGTGGAATCCAAGGAGGTATATCTAATGGAATGGACATTTATTTTAGAGTAGCTTTTAAACCTGTAGCTACTATCATGCAAAATCAAGCGACTATTAATTCCGATGGAGAAGCCACAGAAATACATGGTAAAGGAAGACATGATCCATGTGTTGTGCCAAGAGCTGTACCTATTGTAGAAGCTTTAACTGCGATGGTCTTAGCCGATTTTTGGCTGCTTAACAAGACAAGAAAGATTATTTAAGTATTTTCATATAAATATTATAAAAGAGAGCTATTTACAGCTCTCTTTTTTATTTTACCCTCTCTTTTTTTTGTAATATTACATTTTTTATTCTTTAATATGTTTTGTTTTTATGTCTTTTCACACAATTAAACAATGAGTTAAAAAAGTTATTTAAATATTTATATGAAGTATATAAAAGGTAGAGGAGCACAACATAATTCACATAATAAATTTTCTATTCATGAATATGAAGTACTGGATGATTTTCTTAATTATTGTGAAATAGAAAATGAAAAGCATGAAACTAATTCAACTTCCTACCTAGAGGTGCATTCTAAAACTATTCTAAATAAAGTAACAAGCCCAGATACAGGGTTTTCTTATTCAATGAACCCATATCAAGGTTGTGAGCATGGATGTATTTATTGTTATGCTAGGAATACTCATGAATATTGGGGGTATTCAGCTGGTTTAGATTTTGAAAGGAAAATTTTATATAAAGCAAATGCTGCAGAATTATTAGAAAAAAAGTTAAGAAGCAAAAATTGGAAAGCTCAAAATATAATGTTATCAGGAAATACAGATTGCTACCAACCAATAGAAAGAAAATTAGAGATAACAAGAGAAATGCTGAAAGTATTACTGAAATTAAAGCACCCAGTTAGTATTATTACTAAAAACTCATTAATTTTAAGAGATATGGATATTTTAAAACAAATGGCAGCAATGAATTTGGTTCATGTAAGTATTTCAATAACATCCTTATCTGATGAAACGAGAAGAGTTGTAGAGCCAAGAACAGCTTCTATTAAGAAAAGATTAGCAACAGTTAAAAAATTGTCTGATAATAATATTCCAATAAATGTAATGATGGCTTCCATTATTCCTGCTATAAATAGCCATGAAATTATACCATTAGTAAAAAAAGTAAGTGAATTAGGTGCTAGGTCTGTTGGCTATACAATTGTTCGTTTAAATGGAGCTGTTGGAGAAATATTTACGAATTGGTTAATGAAAGCTTACCCAGATAGAGGGAATAAAATAATTAATCAAATTAAAGATTGTCATAATGGATCTTTAAATGATTCTCATTATGGTAGTAGAATGAAAGGGGAGGGTAAAATAGCAGAGCAAATTAATATGCAATTTAAAATAGCAAGAAAATTATATTTAAAAGGTATTGGATTAGTTCCTTTAGATTTTAATAGGTTTGATAAAAAGTTAACTAATCAATTTAAGTTATTTTGATTAGTTCATAAATGAAGTGGTTTATTTAGTTGTTTTTTGGTTATCTATAGATGATATCTTGTTTTTTGTCTAATAATATTTGTCAAAAGAGAAACTAGTATTTGTTTTAATGTTGTAATAAGTTAAAAAAGTATGCATAAAAAACTAATATAATTTTTTAAAATATTACATAAACAAACAATTTTAACCCTTCAAAATTCTAAAAATGAAACAAAAAGTTAAAGCACTTCTGGTGCTATTTATCTTTGTTACATCTACCTTGGTGTACGCTAATTCTGAAAAAAACTCCAATTACTTATCTAAAAAAACACGGAAGTCTTGTGTAAATGAGTATACTACTGAAATAAGTAATCACCCTTTAATATCAAAAGAACTTTGGAATACTTTATTTCCCTACCGTTTTGGTTCTAAAGATATTGGTGGTGGTGAATGGGTTCTTGATCCTAAAGATGATTTTTATACCTATGAATCTTTTATTGAAGCTATAAACAGAATGTCTAAAATTAAAGTGGTTTTTGATAGACGTTGTGGTACAAATTCTTATAAAATAACTCGTATCGATAAAGTTACTGGTGCTTCTGTGGTTATTAGAAAAGATGTAGATTTTGATGAACCAAGAAATGTAGATAAAGAAATTATTATTAAGGAAGTAGATTATGGATCTTTTTTAGAAGAGGGAAGTACTGAGGAAAGAAAACGTGAGTTAATTGCCTTTTTTGCTAACATTTCCCATGAAACAACAGGTGGTTGGGCAACAGCTCCAGGAGGAAGGTTTTCTTGGGGACTTCATTTTAGAGAAGAACCAACAAATGCTTCTTATGCATCTCCAGATACTAATTATCCACCAACTCCAGGGAAATCTTATAAAGGTAGAGGACCAATTCAATTATCTTATAATTATAATTATGGACCAGCAAGTGAGTTTATTTTTGGAGACAAGCAAGTTTTATTGGATAATCCAGAAAAAGTAATAGAGGATGCTGCGTTAGCATTTCAAACAGCAATTTGGTTTTGGATGACACCTCAATACCCAAAGCCTTCAGCACATGATGTTATGACTAATAATTGGATACCAAATGATTTAGATAAAACTAAAAATAGAGTTCCAGGTTTAGGGATGACAGTTAATATTATTAATGGAGGTGTTGAATGTGGACAAGGAACTGAAAAACCACAGGTGGTTGATAGAATAGGTTATTATGAACGTTATGCACAAGTTTATAATATTGGAACAGATATGGATGGTGTTAATGATTTGTCTGACTGTGGATGTAAAGATATGAGTAAGTATGGAGGAGATGCTTCAGATTTAACCGCAGAACCTTGTGCGCAAAAACCAGCTGTAGTATTCATTACTCCAATTAATAATCAAATTATAAAACAAGAAACATTTGCTTCCATACCTATAAGTTTAGATGTTGACGAAAAAAAATCAGTATTAGAAACTATAACCACAAAAGTAGGAACAGAAACATTTGTAGGTACATCTTTTTCTTGGTTACCGAGCTCTTATGGAACACATGTGCTTACAACAGAAGCTGTTTTTAAAGATGGGAAAACAATTTCAACTTCAATAAATATAGTTATTTGGGATGGGATTAATTTGGATTGTACTGATATCCCAGAATGGAGATCCACTAAAATTTATGATAAACCCAATAATTATGTCAAATATAATACTACCATTTATAGAAATAAATGGTATGCAGCAAATGGCTTAGAGCCACATAAAAATGGAGTTTGGGAAAAAATTAAAGAGTGTGGAGCAAATCAAGGAACTGCACCTATTGTTATTTGGAATACTCCGGTTGAAAATCAAGTAATAGAAATGAAAACTTTTGAAGAAATAAGTTTAAAGGCTACAGCAACCGATAGTGATGGGGTTATACAATCTTTTTCTTTTCTGCATAATGCTAAAACAATTACAGCTACAAAAGTAGGTAATGAGTATACAGCTACATTTACACCATTAGCATTTGGTGCGGTAACTTTAAAAGCTGTCGCAACTGATAATAGTGACAAAACAACTAGTAAAGAAATAGTATTTATTATTAAAGAAATTGGACAAAATACATCACCAGTTATATCAGAAATTACTCCAGTCAATGCTTCGGTTATTGAACAAGAAAATCTTTCAGTTATAAATTTAAAAGCTAAGGTAGAAGATAATAGTTCTGTAAGTTCAGTTAAATTTTTATTGAATGAAAAAGAAGTTACCGTAACATCAACTAAACCAACTATATATTCAGCTTCTTGGATACCTTCAGTTTATGGTAATGTAGCGTTTAAAATAATAGCTATAGATGATGAAGGGAAAAGTATTACTGCTAATTCTTCATTTATTGTAAAAAAGAAAACTACTGGAACAGTTTGTGAAACTACTCCTAGCTGGGTTTCTAAGATATACTCTCAAGCTGGAGTAGAAGTTGTTTATAATGGGGCTATTTATAAAAATAAATGGTATGCTTCTAGTGCAGAAGTACCTGGAGAGTCAGATGTATGGAGTTATATTCAATCCTGTAATGGAAGTGGTGATGATTATTGTGGTTCACCAGCATGGGTTTCTAGTAAAGTTTATAATACAGGTAATAAAGTGTATTATGAAGGTACCATTTTTGAAGCAAAATGGTGGACAAAAAATAATATTCCAACAACATCTAACGAATGGAAAGTTATTGAACCTTGCTCTTCACCAAAATCGGAAATTTCATTCTTAAAGTTATATGCTAATATTGTTTCTGAAGAAATAAAAGTAACTGTAGAATTAGAAAAAACATCATACGTTAAAATTGATTTATTTGATTTTTCTGGTAGAAAAATAGAAACGATAATAGATGTAAAACTTCATAAAGGAACTAACTTTTTTAGAAAAAGTATAAAGAACCTAAAAAAAGGAATTTATATCTACAAGACATATGTAGATGGGGAGGTTAAAACCAAAAAGATACTTAAAAAGTAATATACATGGCTGATTCGCTCTCTCAGCGTATCAGTCTTTTCTTATATAAAAAAATAAACAACTAACTAACAACTAAAACATCAAGTCATGAAAAAAACATTTGTATTGATTAAACTTTTATTTTTGAGCGTATTGTTACAGGCTCAATATCAATTCCCTGCTTGTAGTCCAGATTGGGATGCAGCTAAAGATCATTATAAAAAAGGAGAACAAGTTTCTTTAGATGGAATTAATTATACTGCTAAATATTATACTTCAGCAAAACCAGGACATGCTTCATGGCAACGTGATGGTGGATGTGGAGATGGAGGTTTGGGGCCAAATTATTCTGGAAAACAACGTATCATAGGGTATTTACCTACATGGATTCCTGATTATGATATTAAGAATAATTTTAATCCAGAAGTTGTAACTAATATTAATGTGTCTTTTTTAATGTTTAAAAGAAACAACAATAACTATAATAGTAACGATTTTGGATCTATAGCTTTAGATGAGTTTCAGTTAAAGAAAGTTGATTCGGTATTAACAGACTGTAATGTATTAGCTAAAGCAAAAGCTAAAAATGTAAAAGTATCAGTAGCTTTAGGAGGAGCAACAGATTATGCATTTTTGTGGTTAATGTCTAAATATTATAATAATGATCAAAAACTAGAAGAAATAGCAACACTTTTGGTAAATTATATTAATGAGCGTCAATTAGATGGAATTGATTTAGATTTAGAGTGTTGGTGGGCAGACCCTACAATTTCTGGTACTTCTGACCAAGGAGGAAGAGTAAGAGGAAGTAAGTGGGGAGATGGAGATAAAGGTCCTCATAATGCTGCAATTGGTTTAACTAATTTGAGTAAGAAATTGAGAGAAAAAATGCCTAATAAACTAATAACTGCTGCAGTATTTGGAACTTCTTGGTATGGGAATAATTATGATGCAAAAATGGCAGATTACATGGATTGGATTGGTTTGATGACCTATGATTTTACTGGTTCATGGGATAAATCACCAATTGGACCTCATTCATCTTTGCATAAACTTCCTTTGAATACCTATCAAGGACAATCTGTGGATAATCCAATTTATGCTGCTGAAGATGCTTTAGAGTATTGGATGGGAATAGCAGATCCAACCTGGAATCATGCTGGCGGTTTTGATGTTAAAAAAGCTAAGTTAGTTATTGGTGTGCCAATGTATGGTTATGATTTTTCTGAGAAAAAGCCTAATGGTGGTAATGGTGCGAAATTTGTACCCTATAGAGATATTGTAAAAGATTTTCCCAATGCAGCAACAAGTTATGATGTTAAAGATCCTAAAAAGTTAAGTGGACATATTACTTTAAATGGAAAGAATATATATTTCGATACTCCTAAATTAGCAGGAGAAAAGATTAAATATACTAAAAATTTTGGGCATCAAGGTGTCATTATTTGGGAGCTTACTCAGGATGTAGATTATAATTCATCCTCTAGTATATTAAAGGCAATTAACGAGGCAGCAGGAAATAATACTTCAATAAATAGTGTACCAATAGTAACTTGGAAATTACCAGTGAGCAACCAGGTTTTTGAAGTAGAAAAATTATCTGAAATAAATTTAAAAGCTTCAGCAACAGATTCGGATGGAACTGTAGTTTCTTTTGAGTTTGAGTATAATGGAAAAATGATAAGTGCAACAAAACAAGGAAATGAATATACAGCTAGTTTTATTCCTGTTAGTTTTGGAGAAGTATTGGTTAAGGCAACTGCAACTGATGATAAAAATACTTCAACTACAAAAGTTTTAACTTTTACAGTTAAGAAAAAAACTACAGGAACAAATCTTCCACCGGTAATCTCAAAGATAACACCTATAGATTTGAGTGTTACTGAGCAAATAACGCTTTCTAATATAGTACTTGAAGCAACTGTAACTGACGATGTTTCTTTAAATTCTGTTGAATTTTTTATAGATAATGTTGCAGTAACATCAATAATGAATAATAATGGGGTTTATTCAGCTAACTGGCAACCTGCTGCTTTTGGAACTTATGAATTTAAAATTATAACGAATGATGGAGAAGGAGCTAGTACTTCTAGTCTAACATCTTTTTCTATTAAGAAAAAAGTTAGTAGTAGTATTTGTGATGCTGTTTTAGAATGGAAATCAAAAATATACGCACAAGCAGGAGAAGAAGTAAAGTATAATGGAGCTATTTATAAAAATAAATGGTACGCTTCTAGTTCAGAAACACCAGGTGTAGCTGATGTATGGGATTATATTCAACCTTGTAATGGAGATACTACAAATAACTGTGGGGTTTCTACTTGGATTGCTAGTAAAGCTTATAATACAGGAGATAAAGTATATTTTGAAATGAACATATACAAAGCTAAATGGTGGACAAAAAATAATACTCCTGGAGTATCTAATGAATGGGAATTTGTTTCTAAATGTGAGTCAATGAGTAAGATTTCTGAATTAAAGTATCCAACTGTGGTTAAAAACGAGATTACCATAAATATGGAAATTAATCAAGAGTCTGATGTTAAAATTGAGTTGTACAATTTTTCGGGTCAGTTAATCAAAACTTTAATTAGTGAAAAAAACTTTAAAGGAATAAAAATATTAGATAAGGATGTTTCAGATTTAAAAAAGGGAATTTATATTTATAAAATACGTGTAGGAAACAAAGTTATAACTGAGAAAATGTTATTGACTAAATAATTTTTTAATATATATTAAATTCAAAAGACGGTAAAATTACCGTCTTTTTTTATAGCTTGTAAATCATTAAATTCGAGAAAAATATTTTATGGGAGTTTATGAGCAGTTATTAGGAATATTATCAAATAATTGGGAAAAAGAGATTTCTATAAAGCGGAATGAATTTTTAGTAAACGAAGGTGAAATTGAAACTAATTTATATTTTGTAACTAAGGGGAGTTTACGTGTTTTTATTAATAACGAGATAGAAGAACATACCATACGATTTGGGTATTCTAATTCTATTATTACTGCATTAGATAGCTTTATAACTGGTAAACCTACTGCATTTTTTATTCAAGCAATTAAAAAGTGTGAGCTCAAAGTTATTTCAAAAAAAACATATTATCAATTAATTAATTCAAAAGAAGAGTTTAAAGATGTTTGGAGTAAAATGTTAGAAAACTTTGTACATCAACAGATTGAAAGAGAAATAGATTTAATAACTTTTTCTCCGCAAAAAAGATTTGAACGATTAATAAAAAGAAGTCCTCAAGTTTTTCAAGAAATTCCACAAAAGTATATAGCGTCTTATTTACGAATGACGCCTGAAACTCTTTCAAGAATTTTAAAAAGTCTTGATTAAGATCAATATTTATGTCTAATAATAAATAGAAATTTGATTAAAAATAGAATAATGGTTTTTAACGTAGATGAATTACTAACAGAATTAAAAAAATATACAAATAATCATATAGAATTTGCACATTTTTTAGAAAGTAAACCTGAAATTGAATTACAAAAAAAAGTAAACGATACATCTTGGTCAATTTTAGAATGTTTAGAGCATTTAAATTTATATGCAGAATTCTATAATAGAGAAATAAAACAAAGAATACAATCTTCAAATTTACCCTCAGTTGATAGTTTTAAATCTGGTTTTTTAGGTAATAAATTTGCCTTAGATATGTTACCTTCTGAAAAGATGAAAACGATGAAGACTTTTAAAAGTAAGAATCCAATACATTCAAAACTTAAAAAAATAAATGTTCTTTCAAATTTTATTAAAAATCAAAAAGAGTTATTGGTATTATTAGAGTTAGTGAAAGATAAAAATTTAACTAAAATTAAAACATCAATTACCTTACCATTATTAAAATTTAGGTTAGGTGATACATTACGTTTTGTAATTTATCATAATGAACGACATGTTGTACAAGCTAAAGAGCTAATGTAAAATAAAAACCAGAACTAAATTTAGTTCTGGTTTTTTATATAGTATTAACTTAGTTACTCAACTAAGCAAGCATTGTAACTGGATTTTCAATAAAAGTTTTTAGTGTTTGTAAAAACTGAGCTCCTACAGCACCATCAACAGTTCTGTGGTCACACGCTAAAGTTAATTTCATTGTGTTACCTACAACGATTTGACTGTTTTTAACAACAGGTTTTTCAATAATTGCACCTACAGATAAAATAGCAGAATTAGGTTGGTTAATAATTGAAGTAAAACTTTCAATACCAAACATACCTAAATTAGATACAGTAAAAGTGCTTCCTTGCATTTCATTTGGCTTGATCTTTTTATTTCTAGCTTTACCAGCTAAATCACGAACAGAACCACCAATTTGTGTTAAGCTTAATGCATCAGTATGTTTAACAACCGGTACAACTAAACCTTCATCAACAGCAACAGCTACACCTACATGTATGTGACTATGAAATAATGTAGTATTGTCTGTCCAGCTAGTATTAACTTGTGGGTGCTTTTTTAAAGCCATAGCACAAGCTTTTACAACCATATCATTAAATGATACTTTGGTGTCTGGAACTGAATTTATTGTTTTTCTTGAAGCGATAGCATTGTCCATGTCAACTTCTATATTTAAATAGAAATGAGGAGCATTAAATTTAGAGTTACCTAAAGATTTTGCTATTGCTTTACGCATTTGAGAGTTCTTAATTTCTTCAGTTTTTTCTTCACCAGCAATAGTAAAATTACTTACCGTATTAGTGGTGCTTGAACTACTAGTTTCTTTTACAGTAGTTGCTTGAACTGAAGAGGTAGGAGTATAGTTTTCTACATCTTTTTTGATGACACGACCATTTTCTCCTGAACCTTTAATATCAGCAATATTATAACCTTTATCTTTAGCTATCTTTTTAGCTAAAGGAGATGCTAAAAGACGCCCACCTGAAGAAGAATTATTAGAATTCTCTTTAGGAGTTGTTTCAATATTTGAAGAAACACTGGGAGTACTTTCCTTAACTTCTTCTTTTTTGTCAGAAGAAGTATTCGAAGAAGTTAAATTACCAGTTTTGTTTGCTTCTAATAAAGCAGAAACATCAGTTCCTTCTGTACCAATAATAGCTAATAAGCTATCAACAGGAGCACTATCACCTTCTTGAACACCAATATGTAATAAGGTACCTTCTTGAAAAGACTCAAATTCCATTGTAGCTTTATCAGTTTCAATTTCAGCTAAAATATCACCTTCTTCTACTTTATCACCAACATTTTTTAACCAAGTAGCTACCGTACCATCTGTCATAGTATCACTTAAACGAGGCATGGTTACTACTTTTACATTTTCAGGAATAGAAACAGTATCAGTGTTTGATGTAGTTTCTTTTTTTGAATTTTCTTCTGTTTTAGTTTCAGAAGCAGGAGCTGAATTACCACTTAATAGAGCAGAGAAATCTTCACCTTCATCACCAATAATAGCAAGTAAGCTATCAACTGGAGTTGCTTCACCTTCTTGAACACCTATGTGTAATAAAGTTCCTTCATGGAAAGACTCAAATTCCATTGTAGCTTTATCTGTTTCGATTTCAGCTAAAATATCACCTTCTTCTACTTTGTCTCCAACACTTTTTAACCACTGTGCAACAACACCCTCTTCCATGGTGTCGCTTAAACGAGGCATATTTATTATTGTAGCCATATTTTAATGAGTTTTTGTTGGATTTATTATTTTATAAAAGGGTAATCTTCTTGTTCGTAAACCATATCATGTAATTGATTCAATTCAGGATATGGAGATTCCTCAGCAAATTTCTCACATTCACTAACAGATTCTTTTACTTCTTTTTTAATAGCGTCTATTTCTTCGTCAGAAGCATATTCGTTCTTTTTAATAATATCAAGAACTTGAGTAATAGGATCTATTTTTTTGTACTCTTCAACTTCATCTTTAGTACGATAATGTTGAGCATCAGACATAGAATGACCTCTATAACGGTATGTTTTCATTTCTAAAAAAGTAGGACCGTCTCCTCTACGAGCTCTTTGAATAGCTTCGTCTACAGCTTCGGCAACTTTTATAGGATTCATTCCGTCAACTGGTCCACATGGCATTTCGTACCCTAACCCTAGTTTCCAAATATCAGTATGATTTGCAGTTCTTTCAACAGATGTTCCCATTGCATATCCATTGTTTTCAACAATAAATACAACTGGTAACTTCCAGTTCATTGCCATGTTAAATGTTTCATGTAATGAACCCTGACGAGCTGCACCATCACCAAAATAACATAGTGTTACAGCATCACTTCCTTTATATTTATCACCAAAAGCAAGTCCAGCACCTAAAGGAATTTGACCTCCAACGATACCGTGACCTCCATAAAAACGATATTTTTTAGAGAAAATATGCATAGATCCTCCCATTCCATGAGATGTACCTGTAGCTTTACCATATAGTTCAGCCATAACTCTTTTAGGATCTTCACCCATACCTATTGGTTGAACGTGATTACGATAAGCAGTAATCATTTTATCCTTGGTTAAATCCATTGCATGCAATGCTCCTGCTAAAACAGCCTCTTGACCGTTATATAAGTGTAAAAAACCTCTTACTTTTTGTTGAATATAAACTGCTGCCAATTTATCTTCAAACTTTCTCCAAAATAACATATCTCTATACCAGTTGATATAGGTCTCTTTGGTGATTTCTTTCATTATATATTAGTTGTTTATTTTGTTTGTTCGTTTTACTTATTGTAAAAAATTCTGCCTACAAAAGTAGTAGTTTTTAGTAATTTAAAAAAAGGTTCTTGCTAAAAGTTACTTTAACTATTAATAAGTTTAAAAACTTTAGTTTTTATTCTTTTTCTTTAGCTACAATAATTGTTGCTTTAGCTCCAGTAGCAAGGTTCCATTCATTTGATGAAATTAACATTCCAGAATCGTTGTAAATTTTAAAAGCGGCAGTGTTAGGACCTGATGTTCCTTGGTTTAAAGCTAGTATTTTTATAATATTAATACCTTCATCCAAAGGTATATTAAACGATTGGAAGCTTTGTTTTAGTGTAAGGTTTGAAATAACAGGGATATCATTAATATAGATAGTTACTTTATCTCCATCAGGATATTGATAATCTCTACAAATAATATTAACACTTTTTGCTTTTGTGCTAAAGCTACCTAAATCTTGATCTATTACTGGATATTGAAATTGGCCATTTATTTTTTTAAATGCCTTTAAATATTGTTCTTCAGCTATTTTAGCTTTTGTTAGTATTCCTTTATTATTATAAGATTCAGCAGCTTGTTTTCTTTTTTGATCTTTTTGTTGTTTTGTATGAGCTGTTTTAAAACCATTGTCGTTTTTAAAATCTAAAACTTTTGGTTTTTTTGTATTCTTAGCAGAGACTTTAAAATTTCCTAAAGAAGATTTTCCTTTATCCTTTCCATTTGTAGAATTGTCTAATTGAGCAAAACTTGAAGAAGAGATACTGAAAAATATGGCTAAAAAAATAAATCTAATAGTATATGACATAATAGCGTATATCTAAGCAAATATAATACCGATTTTAAAACGCTTATCTAAATAAAGCGTTAAAAGTTATTATTTTATAGGAAAATCAAAATAAGTATTAGGAAATGGTTCATTGCGTAACGTAAAATGCCACCATTCATTTTTATAAGGTCTAAAGCCAAACTTTTTCATACTTTGTTGTAATAAAGACCTATTTATTTTCTGATTTTCAGTTAATTTTTGAAAGGTAATATGAGATGAAACACCAAAAAAATCATAAGGACTTCCCATATCTAATTCCTTCCCAGTTTTAATATTTACAATTGTTAAATCAACTGAACTACCTCTAGAATGACCTGACTTAGTTGCAATATATCCAAGTTTAAATAGATGGCGTTTATTTAAATTTGGGTAGTATTGCTGTTTCATTAATGTGTCATTGATTACTCTTGCCCATTTAACAAAATGGTTAACAGCAGTTTGTGGTCTGTATGCGTCAAATACTTTTAAACTGTATCCCTTTTTAGTTAATTCAGCTTGTACTTTTTTTAAAGCTTTTGCGGTAAGAGTAGAGGTAATTAACACATCATCATTATAACCGTTTACAGGAATACCAACAAAGTTATTATGGTTACAATAACGTAGTTCTCGTAATATGGTTGGGTCTATATCTTTTACATATGAAAAACCTTCAGGTAAATTTTGAGACTGTATTACTATAGATGTAAATAAAAAAAAAGAAAAAATCCATTTCATGGAGTAAAAGTAATGAAAAAAGAAGATAGATATAATCTATAGATTCGTAGATTCAGGTAAATTAAAATAAATTAGTAAAATACATAAAGTTACTTTTAGTGTTATTTAATAGGCTATTGAACATTTTTTTACACTTTTTTGACATTTAATTTGCAAGTTTAGATAGGAGGTGAAAGTATATTCGTAATAACATTAATAATTAAGTAGTATGAATAAAATGAAAAAAAGATTTTTGATTATAATAGCTCTAGCAGCTATTGTTGTTTTTAGTGGATATACTAACAGTACGTTTGAAACTGACAAAAGAGAAAAGAGTAGAATATTTGAAGGTGATTTTATGAATTTATTTGTAACACATGGCCATTGTAGTACTCCCTTTAGTGGTACAATAAATAGTTTACAGGTTATTACATCTAAACGAAAAGGTCAGGGTAATCCTCTTGAGAATATGAAACTTTCTTTTGCTTTAGATCCTGATTCATTTAAAGTTTGTAGAGGAGGTGCTGATTTAAATAAAAGAATAAAAAAACCAGGAATATTTGTAAATGATGAAAAAGATAAAATTACTTTTAAATCTACCAATGTTTATACAATGGGAATAGATTGGTATCAGGTTAATGGAATCATGTCTATAAAAGGAGTTGAAAAAGAAGTAAAATTATTTGTTTCTGGCATTCGAGATACTAATGAAACATATCCTAGCTTTTTAATTTTAGAAGGAAGAGTAAATTTATTTGATTGGGGAATTGATTATGATAAAATTATTACTGGAGTATCAAGTAATATTTCCACTAAATGGATGCACTTTAATATGAGAATAAAAGTATCATAATATTTTAGTTTTTTTAATAAAAAAGCCAAAGCTCCTCAGCTTTGGCTTGTAAACTAATAAAACCAAGTATTAGTGTCATTTAGCGTTAGCTAGCAAAAATGAACTAATGTTTTTAGTGTCAACTATATTTTTAATGTAGACTAATAACTTTTGTCATTATCCATTTATTGTTTTCTTTTTTCCAAACTGCTACAAATTTACTTGGAGCAGATTTAGCATTTGGTTCTTTTTTATTAAAAAACTTATGATATCCAATTTCAATTGCACCATAATCTTTAATAGGATATACTTCTATACTGCCTTCAATTAAAGTACGTGTTACTTTATTACAAATGTTTTTTTTGATAGACTCTAATATTTCTTTTTTAGAAGTTGATAATCCTCCTTTATCATGAAAAAATTCAATTTTTTCACTTAATATATCACTTTGTTTTTTTATGTCGCACTTGTTATAGGCAATGAAATAAGCAGCGTCCATCTTTATAATTTGATTGTGTAAGTCAATATTTGAGGGCTTGTACTTAGGGATTTCGTGAGTTTGAGCTCCCATAAACCATGAAATAAACAAGGTGTATAATAAAGTTAAAAGCTTCATGAAAAAATTACCTTTAAAAAAGAAATCGAAAAATGAGTCCATAGTTATTGCTTTAATAGGTTGTTTTAGGTTACCAAGTTTTAAAGGCTAATGTACCTTCTTCATTGTATATTCTACGAAACCCTTTAGGTATATCTCTTAAGGTATTGTTAGATATTGTAATGTTTCCTGTATATCCATCATTACAATCAATATTTAAAATTAGCTTTTCAATCATTCCGTTCTTATCATATTTCGGATTAATTATATCAATATCTATATCCTTTTTGTTTTTAAACCAACGAACTAGTTTCTTTAGTTCGTTTTTAGTAGTGTTTTTACTTATTATAAATTCAGATTTCAGATCATTAATGGTGCTGTCAAATAAAAAGCTAACATCGTCATTATTTTCATAGTCCCAATCTTCATTGTCTTCAGAGTCATTATCACTGTTATTTTCTTTTTGACAATCTGTACAATCTAAACCTTTTAAAGTCATTTTAAAATGATGGTTAGACATGTTTCTATCATAAATATTATCAATGTTATCTATATGATATAAGAAATTACGAGATGAAGCTTCAAAATAGATAGTAGTACCTTCAGGTATAAATAAAGTAGCTTTTATTTCTTCGTCTTTCCATATGTTTTTGTAATCACTTAAAAAGAATGAATCAAAAACAATTACATTATTGGCTGATTTAAAGTTATAAACTATTTCTTCAGCATTTTTATTAGCTTTATTACGTTTTCTTCCTTCAGAAGTTTTTTTAATTTCAATGTATGCACTACCAGTTTCACTTTTTTTAACATCGATGTTTACGTCGTTAGAGTATTTCATTTCTTTATCATCAATAGATACACTCACACCATTATTTTTATTGCGTAAATTGTGTTGGTAATAAATGTTATCGTCATTTATTACTCTAATTTTTAAAGGGTCATTTTGATTATAAGTTATGCTATGTTTATTAACATTTACTCCATTATAAGCTCTTGATGTACCATACTCTATTGCTGAAAAACCAACACCTAGAAGAGCTGTTAACCAAATACCTAGTAAAGTTAATACAGCGGTTGTACTTAACTTTTTTATGTTAGGTGATAAAATTCTTAATCCTAAAATAAATAATACTATAAACGGTATTCCTATTAAAATAAATAATAAAATAGCTAATAACCATTTAGGTAATGATGAGTCATAAAAAAATGGAGGATAATGAATAAAGTCGTTATCAAAATTTAATATTTCTAAGCTTCCTACTGAAAATACTCCTAACAATAATGATATAATAGTAACACCAGCAATAAATATTAATAGAACTCCCATGAACTTTCCAAAAACTTTAAAAACAGCTAGTAAAATTTTACCCATTGTGTCAATAAAATCTTGAAAACCTGATTTTGTTTGAGCACGTAATTTATCATAGTCAGCACCTGAAATTTTATCAGAAAGTTCACTGGCACCATCTTTTAGCTTTGTTGATATGTTTCCAAACTCGTCACGAATTTTTTTTTCAATGTTATCAATATTTACAGCTTCGCCTTCCATTTGTAATTTTTCAGCTGTAGTTTTTGCTTCAGGTAATAAAATCCACAATATTATATACACTAAAGGTGAAAATCCACTAGCTAATAATATAATGAACGCTAAACGTACCCATATAGCATCAATACCAACAAAATGACCAAGACCAGCACAAACACCACCTAAAAATTTGTCATTACTATCTCTAAATAATTTTTTAGAAGTATTTTTTCTTCTTTTAGTATAGGTTGTATTATCATTATATGCTTCTTCAGCTTCCGCATAATCTTCAGGTTGTCCCATGATACCAATAATATCTTCTATATCACCTTCATTTACAACTTGACGCGCATCTGTAATTCTTTCAGATAAAAGTTCGCTAATACGTGATTCTATATCTGCTATAATCTCATCTTTTCCTTGAGGGTCATCGCTTAAAGAGCGAGATATCGCTTCTAAATAACGGTTTAATTTTTGATAAGCAATTTCATCTATATGGAAGAAGAACCCGCCTAAATTTATGTTTATTGTCTTATTCATTTTTAGTTGATTTTGTACTTGTTACTTGGTTTACTGCGTTTACTAAATTGTTCCAGGTTTTATCTAATTCTTTTAAGAATAATTGTCCGTTTTCTGTAAGTACGTAATACTTTCTTGGTGGTCCAGATGTTGATTCTTCCCATCTGTAAGTTAATAATCCAGCATTTTTCAGCCTAGTTAATAACGGGTAAATAGTACCCTCAACCACAATCATTTCTGCACTTTTTAAGGTTGAAAGAATTTCTGAGGTATATGCATCTCCATTTTGTAAAATAGATAGTATGCAATATTCTAACACACCTTTACGCATTTGAGCTTTTGTGTTTTCTATCTTCATTGAGCGTTGTTTAAGTGGTTATTTAATAAATTTTATTGTAAAAGGATATTTATACATTTCTCCTTTATTTGCTTTCATTGCTGCTATAATAATTAAGGCAATTTTAATTAAACTAACAATACTTACTAAAGAGGCTATTCCTAAAAAACCAAAAAAACCTCCATAAGAATGATGTCCTCCAAAGTCAATATCTACTCCGTTGAAAATGTCTAGAAAACTTCCAAAGAAGAAAGAAAAGAAAGAGGCACTTAGTATAAAAATGTATAATCCAAAACTAATATTAAAGTTTACAGCTTCTTTACCATGTTCGTCTAAAAAAGTACTTCTGTCTTTTAAAGTTTGCCAAACAATTAATGGGGTTATAATACTTCCTAAAGGAAATAAATAACCAGCAAAAGCTGAAATATGTATTAAAAAAGCATTGGTGTTTTCGTTGTTATGTTGCATAATAATATAAATTATATAATACTTGACTATGCAAATATATATCTTTTAAAAGGTATTATGCAATACATAGTACTAAAATTTAACAAACTTTAACATTTGTTAGCAGTATTAATAATTAAATAAAAAGTCGTACATTGCCCATAAACACTATATAAATGAAGTATACACCCCGAAAAATTAATGCCTTTTTATTTTTTAAACTTCCTTCAGCTTTTTTAACAGGAGTACGAGTAAAATCAATTTCAGATACCAATTCAGTGGTGTCTGTTACTTATAAATGGATGAATCAGAACCCATTCAAATCTATGTTTTGGGCAGTTCAAGGAATGGCATCTGAATTATCAACAGGTATTTTGGTGATGAAAGAAATAAGTGAATCAAATAGAAAAATATCTATGTTGGTAACAAATATGAGTGGAACTTTTACTAAAAAAGCTATTGGTAAAATAAGATTTGAATGTAATGATGGAATGCTTATAAGAGAGGCTATAAAAAAATCGATAGAAACTGGAGAGGGGCAAACTGTAATTGTTACTTCTGAGGGAATTAATGAAGAGGGTGTTTCGGTCTCGCAATTTAAATATGAGTGGAGTTTAAAAGTAAAATAGTAACAAATTACAAATATCATAGTCTAATAGCTAAAAACTAATTATTATGAATGCACACGAAATTGATTACCGCATTTTTGGAGAAGAAATGCAATACGTTGAAATTGAGCTAGATCCACAAGAGGGTGTTGTTGCTGAAAGTGGAAGTTTTATGATGATGGATACAGATGTGAAAATGAATACTATTTTCGGTGATGGATCTAATCAAGAAAAAGGGTTACTAGGTAAAATTTTTTCAGCAGGAAAAAGAATTCTTACAGGAGAAAGTTTGTTTATGACAGTTTTTACGAATGTTGGATATGGGAAGAAACAAGTATCGTTCGCTTCTCCTTATCCTGGTAAAATTATCCCCGTTGATTTATCTGAATTTGGAGGGAAATTTATTTGTCAGAAAGATGCATTTTTATGTGCTGCCAAAGGAGTTTCTATAGGAATAGAGTTTTCTAAAAAGTTAGGAAGAGGCTTGTTTGGAGGAGAAGGCTTTATTATGCAAAAGATGGAAGGAGATGGAATGGGGTTTATTCATGCAGGAGGAACTATGGCTAAAAAGGTATTACAACCTGGAGAAGTGTTAAAAGTAGATACTGGTTGTATTGTAGGGTTTACTCAAGATGTAGATTATGATATTGAGTTTGTTGGAGGAATAAAGAATACTATTTTTGGTGGAGAAGGGTTGTTTTTTGCAAGTTTAAGAGGACCTGGTACAGTATATATTCAATCATTACCTTTTAGTAGATTAGCAGGTAGAGTTTTATCTATGGCACCTCAAACTGGTAGGGGTGATAGAGGAGAAGGTAGTATTTTGGGAGGTATTGGAGATATTTTAGATGGAGATAATAGGTTTTAAAGTTTAAAAAAAATAATTATTGTATAAAAAAAATCCGCTATTAAGCGGATTTTTTCATGTTGTTGTAATATAAAATTAAGGAGGTAAAGTTTTATATACCTAGTTCTTCAAACATATTTAAAAGCTTTTCACCAGCAGATGGTCTTGGAGCATTTCTACTTACAATATTTCCATCAGGGTCAATCATTATAAATCTAGGTAATCCTTTGATAGCGTATTTTTTAATAAATTCAGAACCAAAAGATTTATCAGCGAATAATTGTACACCACCCATTTCTTTTTGGTCAATGGTTTGTTTCCATTTTTCTTTCGCATTAATGTTATCAACACTAATACTTACAAATTCAATATTCTTATCATGATATTGCATTTCAAGTCTCTTTAGTAAAGGAGTCTCACGTTTACAGAAACCACACCAAGTGGCCCAAACATCAATGTAAACATACTTTCCTTTACCTAATAAATCATCTAAAGAAGTTTTAGTTCCATCATAATTTTCATAATTATCAAATTTAGGAGAAGGTTTACCTTTTGCAGTAATTTTTAGTGAATTGTATATTTCACCAATTCTGTCCTTATGACTTTGATTAGAAGAGTATTTTAAAAACTTATTATAATATACTTCAGGATCTTCAGTATATGTAATTCCAGCTTGAGCAGATCCTTTATATTTTTCATTAAATAAAAGATCATTTTTAGTGATTGAATCACTAACTTCATTATGAACAGTTTCTATATAAGTTAAAAAGAAGTCTCCAGTATCTGTTAATTTTGAATTTGTCTTTTTTGATATCTCTCCAACTAAAATTTCTCTGTAATATGCCGAGTTAATATAATCTTCACCATTATTGTAGCTAATTTTATCAGAAACAGATGGGAAGTTTTCAGAAACAACAAACTCATCATCACCAATTAAAATAGGGTGATATACTGGATATTGATATAAATCTCTTAAATATTCATACTCAATATTTTTAATTTCTTTTTTTAAGAAAGATTCAGGTAACTGGCTACCCATTGCTAAATCAGTTAAAGAATTTTTATAAGTGTCAACTTTTTCTAAAAAAGCTTCCTCATCAAGAGCAAGTAACTTTCTAAGATTACCTATTTCACTTGTAAATACTTTACCTTTTTTAATGAAGTAATTGTTTATAGCTGCATTAGTTCCTTCAAAATTAATAGCATCTAATTTCTTATAATCAAAAAGAAGTTTAGTGTCTTCAGTTTTTGTTAAATATAGATTTATAGGTTTTTTATTTACAATCAGTTTATAATAACCTTCTCTATCTATTTTTATAGTATCTATAAAAGTTTTATTTTTTTTGTCGAATTTTATCTTTTTTTCAAATCCAAATCCTTGTAATTTAACATCTCTTTTTTTAAAGTTGTCAATTGACCCGGAAATAACTAAATAATCTTTTACAGGTTCTTTCTTACATGAAAGTATAATACCTCCTATGAGGGCTAAAAGTACTAGTTTTTTCATTCTTCTGTATTTAGGTGTAATATAATATTTCAAGTACCGAAAGTACTTTATTTAGTTTTTTTTTCAAAGAAATTAACAGTTTATTTCGTTTTTGTTTGAGATTTTATGGTTTTTTTGTGTTTTTAGTTTAATATTTTAACTTTTTTAAGCGGTTTTAGCTTTGTTAAAAGTGTTAAATCTAATTTTTTTTGCAAACTCATAGTGAGTTTTTTATGGCTTTTTTTCTAGTTTTTCTACTTATTTTATAGGGTAGCTAACTCTAATTATTTAGTATTTAAATATTATAAAAAAACCGAAGCATAGCTCCGGTTTTTATTTCCTTTTTCAATAACAATCATCCCCTCAAATCTGTCGTAATTAATAGTAGATAGTCCTTCATAGTTTATGAATAAATTGTTAAAGCAATGTTAAATCAATAACTATGCCGCAATTGTAATAGTATTAATAAAAGATAATTTTTTTTATGCTTTTTGTGTTTTTTTGACGTTTTTTTTAATCTTTACTCTTAAATTTATGTCTTTAAGTATCAAAAAACATAGTAGATGTGTGTGGTTAAAATTTAAGTTTTAGCTAAGTACTAAAAACCCTCTACTTTTTTAAAGTAGAGGGTAAAAAGTTAACTTAACGTACAAGGGGAAAAAAATTAAGTAACCTTCCTAAGTTACAAAAAATAATATAATAATCAAAAAAAAACAGTTTATGATTAACTATAATTAGTTTTTATAGAGGTTGTTATGTTTTTTTTACTTTACTTATTTTAAGTAACTTTTTTTAATTGAAATTCCATTAGATTTGCAGTGATGACTAATAGTTACTCATATGATTTCTATTAAAACTCTTATTTGTTTTTTATAAAAAATATATGACTAAAAAAAGGAAAAGAAAATTAATAAACTTTTTAAAATTAATATCAGGATTATATTTTTTTACATGTGTTGGGTTATACTTTTTTCAAGAAAAATTGATCTTTTTTCCTGAAAAGTTGAATAACAATTACGAGTTTAAATTTGACCAAAATTTTGAAGAACTTTATTTTAATACTAAAGATGGTAATTTTTTAAATGGACTTTTATTTAAGTCTGTTAAAGCTAAAGGACTTGTTTTTTATTTACACGGTAACGCAGGTGCATTAGATTCTTGGGGGAATATAGCTAAAGTATATACAGATTTAAATTATGATATTTTTATTCTTGATTATAGAGGGTATGGAAAAAGTGAAGGGAAAATAATCAATCAGCAACAATTATTTGAGGATAATCAATTAGTATATAATACACTAAAAAAGGAATACAGTGAAGAAAATATAATAATTCTAGGTTATTCAATAGGAACAGGACTTGCTTCTAAATTAGCATCGAATAATAATGCTCAACATTTGATTTTACAAGCTCCCTACTACAATTTAATAGATATAGTGAAGCAAAACTTTTCATACATACCTTCATTTATTTTAAAATATAAATTTATGACTAATGAGTATTTAAAAAAATGCAAAATGCCAATAACAATTTTTCATGGTGATAGTGATACTGTTATCAGTTATGAATCTTCCTTAAAGTTAAAAGAAGAATTTAATGATAGAATACATCTTATTACTTTAAAAAATCAAGGGCATAATGGAATAACTTACAATAAAGTTTATAATAAAGAATTAATAACAATACTAACTAAATAAACACATAAAATACAATTAAGTTAAAACTTAAATAAATGAAAATACATTCAATATTAATAAGCTGTTTTTTTATAATTATTTCATCAACTTACGCTCAAGATAAAGCTAGTAAATTTCATGATGAAAAAGGTAATTTTAAAATTTTATTCCCTAAAAGCCCTGAAATAACAAAAAAAACAGGAGATACTGATTCTGGAAAAATAACGATTACATCATTTAATACTGAATATAAGAATGGGGATAATTTATCTTATAACGTTAGTTACATAGATTATCCTAAAAGTTTTACTGATACTTTAAGTGTAAAAAATATTTATGGTTTGTTTAACGGAGCACAAACAACAAATATTAATTCTGAAAGTATACAATTGTTAGGCACTTTTAATCTAGATATATTAGGCCATGTTGGGAGAGAATTTAGATGGAAAGACATTGATAATAAAATTATGTTTAGAGCAAGGTTTTATTTAGTTGATAATAGAATGTATATTTTAAGTGTAAGAACACAAGAAAAAAATAACTTTAATGTTGGGATAAATCAATTTCTTGAATCATTTGAACTTATTGGAGTTAAGCCTAAGGTTATTAATCAGAAAGAAGTAATAAAGAGTCAAAAAATTTATAAAATCAAATTTCCTATGAAAGCTGAAAAGCGTGAAATGGAAACTTCAACTGAATATGGTAAATCAAATATTTATATAGAATTATATCAGCCAAAACTTAAAAATGATGACAACTTAATATATATGATTTCTGTTATGGAATATCCAAAGGATATTACTAAAACAAGTGGATTTAAATTAGATGAATACTATTCAAACGTTATTAAAAAAGCTTTATTAGGGAGACAGTCTAAATTAATAAGTGAGAAGAAAGTATTTATAGCTGGTAATGAGGGAATAGAAGTAAAGGAAAGTTTTAAAGGAGGTTTAATAGTAATTAAACAAAAAACATTTATTAAACAAAATTTACAGATATCACTTCAAGTAATGACAATTCCAAGCAAGGATGAAAATGATTCAATGAATAATTTCTTTAAATCATTTAAATTTCTTCTTTAATGTATTTAAATAAAAATTCCTACCCTTGTGAGAGTAGGAATTTTCCCCTTGAAATATTAAGCTACTTGAAATTTTCATTTCAAACTTATTGCAATTTAGATTAAAAGAATAAATTGGACAATACGGGGAATCCTTGAATACAGACTAATGGTTTTTACTTAGTTGAGTACTTGAAAACCATTAGATTAGTGTTTTTTTTTCTTTCCGTAGGAAGATGCTAGAAAAAATGATGCTTTTTGAAAGTTAGCTTTTCAAGTATAGTTATTTTGTATTTTACTGATGACTACAAAACAAAATATTAGAAACTGTTACAAATATCAATATATTGATTTAAGGTTTTTATGATATAAAAAAGAGAAGAAGCAACCCTTCTAAAGTACTTCTTCTCTCTAAACTATTCAAACTAACTAAAAAACTAAAAATCAAATTTTAAAACCATACAGTAAATATAATTTAAGCTTGAAGTAAATAATTAAAATATTTGATGAGAGGAAGATATGTATCGATGAAAGGTAATTATGTAAAGGCAAAGAAAATAAGTAGCAATATAAAATATACCAAAAACTGTAGGTTCTCCGATTCCTAAAAAACGGAAAAGTTCTTTGACATAATTGTGGTAAGTAAGATTACGGATAAAAAATCATATTTTTATCTGAGTATTAAAATATTATATGAGCAAACATTCCAAAAAATTCACAACTATTGAAGAATTCCATAAAGCTAGTGCTTCAATGAAAAATTATCAAAGAATTCACAATGTCATTCGTAGTGATTATAAAGAGTTGTTGATGATTACAGAGGAAAGTATTAATAATAAAAAAAAGTTTGATGCATTGTACCGAGCCTCTTTAAAGGGGTTGTTTTCGATAATAGAAGCTGATATTTTTGGGCTTAATAATTTAGATAAATATGAAGGTTACGATGATAATTAACGTTTTATTGATAAATTTAAAAAAACCTTTAAACAAATTTGTAAGACTTGGAATAAGAAAGAAAGACAGCAAAAGTATTTTAGTTCTAAACTATATGATTTAAAAAAACTTAAAGCCAAAAGGGATGAATTAATGCATCCTAAAGAGATAGGTCATTTACATGAAGCAAGCGAGTCTAATTTTAATGAGTTGAAAAAAAACTTTAATGATTATAATGATTTTATAAATGACTTGATGAATGACTTTCATATAAGTATTAATTTGAGCCCTTTAGATGTTATTAAGCTAAAGAATGGCAGTTTTTTTAATTAATAAGTTAAGTAAAAAAACTTACCACAAGCATCTCAAACGAGATGTTTTTTTATAGTCAAAGATTTAGTTTAGTTGAAATCAATAGATGTCATTTTAATTGTAGTATGAAGAATATAAAAAAGAAATCTCCCGAAGGAGATTCCAAATGTTTACTCTGATTTATAATTCCCCCAAATCACCAATCGAATATAAAACAGGTTTAGAATGGTTTACCCTAATAAATAGGTGTATGTATAATTAATTTTAAAACAGTAGTTAAAAGAGAAAAGAAGTCCCCCCACGGAACTTCTTAACTTTTACTAATAACTATATACTGTTAATGAATGACTTATTGTTCAAGTCGGATCGAAATAACAAATATTTTTTAAAATGAAGAATACTCAAAGCTCTGAAAATCAACTAAGTAAAAAAAACATTAGTTTTTTACGTGAAAAGCGTAGAAAAAAGAAAAGAAGCAGTCCCCCACGGAATACTTCTTGTTCTTTTTTACTTATTAAATTTTTACTAAAAGTGAATAAATTTTATTTACTAATTAAGACTCAAATAAAAATAATAAGTCACATAAATTTTAAAATAAAACTGTAGAATTATGAAAGCAATTTACTGGAAGAAAATAGAGGTTTGGTGTAAGTATCCATTCCAGCATGAAATAGATTATAGATATATCGAATTTCACAGTAAAAAAAGACACAACTATAAAACTAAACTTTCATTTCATTGTGCAAGTACAGTTGTAGGAAAAAATAGAGTGAGTTTTGTAGCAAATGAATTAGGGTTGAACCCTAAAAATGTAAAACTCGTAAAACAGTAGTGAATCGGAACTGTTAAAAAATCCGTAAAAGTTCATTGACATAATTGTAGTAAATAATTATTTATCTAATTTAGTCGGAAAGATAATCACATATATGTACGTCGATTTCTGTAGTAATAGGTAGTATAACGACGTATTTTATACGTGTAAAAACAAATTATATAACATTAAATAAAGACATATGAATAAACTAATTTTAGTATTTGTTTTATTAGCAATTGTAAGCTGTAGTAACTCAAAAACTAATCAAGAAAAAGCTCTAAAAGCGCAGGAAAAACAAATTATAAAAGAAGAATCTAAATTTATCATTGATTCTACTAGTGAAAAAGAAGAGGTGCTTAATGCTATTTTAAGATTCCACAATGGAATGCGCCAAAAAGATGGCGAGTTAGCAATTAGCGCTTGGGAAAAAACCGCCGCTGGTTACACTATAAGTATTGATTCATTAGGAAACTCAACCAAAAAGATAGAAGAACCTGTAGATGAAGGGAAACTTGATAGGATTAAGAATTGGTTAAATAATACAAAAGACGACCTCGATGAAGAGATTTTTGATGTGAGAATCAACATTGATGGAGAATTGGCTATGGCTTGGGTGCCCTATAACTTTTACCGTAACAATCAATTTTCTCACTCTGGAACTAATGCTTTTATATTGATGAAATTTGATAACATATGGAAAATAATTAGTGTTGCTGATACAAGGTATTTCGGAAAAAAAATACACAAATAACATTGTTGTTAAATATTATTTTACTACAAACACCTTTTTTAAGGTGTTTTTTTATGTCCAAGATTTAAGTAAACAAATATTAAAATAAGTGTAGTTAGAATTGGTCATGTAATGTTAATAAGACTATTAAAGCAATTAACAAATATGTTAAGTTAAATTTATCTTTAAGATACCACCTTTTTAATTTCTTATTAGAGTTGATAATAAATTTTTCAAAAATAAATTGAATAATTAAAGTAATAGCAATAAAGAGAAAGCATTTCAAAATATAGTTAATCATACCCCAAATATAAATAAACTTTAAAACAGTATCTATTCCGCTACGTAAAAACAATATAAAATGAAAAAAACAAATAAAGAGGTAATTGAAGGATTAAGACAGGAGCAAATGATTTCAGCAGCTCCAAAATGTTTGAAGTATTAAATAAATTAAACAAACAAGGAGGTTTAAGTTTTGAAAACCATTAAATGATTAATGAGGCTATTGATGTAGTTACTTTAAAATTGTAGTTTAAGTATTAATAAAATACTCTTAAAAAAACATATTAAATATTTTAAATATTATAATGCCAACGAAGACACCTAGGAAAAATTTATAGTCATATCTTTTCTTGTTATTAGTCATAGTTGAAAATTTTTAGTCAAATATAATTAATATATCATAAAATATGTGGTAAGAAGAATACAAGTAAAGAAAAAACGAACCGAAGTTCGCTTTTAAATGAATTATTCACAACCACAGTCTGCCATGCATTCATCATAATCTGCATTTGAAGTGTGTGCGTTATTACAAAAGTGAGCATGAGAAATACAATCGAATTCTAATTTTATTCCTCCTAAAATGTTTTTTCCTCCTAATATATTTTTTTGAGCTAATTTATTTAAGGTAGATCCCAGATTTGAAATGTTTTTTAACATGATTTTTAAAATTTAAAGTTTATCAAAAAAAAATAAAAAATACACGGTAAACTATGATATTTCATAAACGCAAAGAATAAATGTATAAACGAATTAAACTAAAAAAGTAGTTATGGAAGATCAATACCCACTTTTAAAATCGGAAGCAGTTGCGGAAATGCAAAGAGGAATTAAAGTTACTAACGTTTGTTTTTCAGATTATGAATATATTACAAGGAAGCATGGAAAAATAGTTTTAGAAGATCGTGATAAATGCCATCAACTAGAATTTTTGAGATATAAACAAATTGATGTTTGGAATAATGGTTACGCAATATTAACAAATCTGTAGATTTCCAGATTCTTAAAACTGAAAAGTTCTTTGACATAATTGTGGTAAGTAAATTTTTAATTGATTTTAAATCAATTAAATTTGTAGAAATACATTTATGGATATTTGTTTACTTGTAAGTAAATTCCATAGTTAGATAACATTTTAATAAAATATGAGTAATTGCATTTTTTGTGATATAGTTAATGGAAAAGCACCTGCTTTTAAAATTTGGGAAAATGAAGAGCATTTGGCATTTCTCTCAATTTTCCCAAATACAGAAGGTTTTACAGTTGTAGCAACGAAAAAACACTTAAGTAGTTATTGTTTTGATTTAAAGGATGAAGAATTATCAAAATTAATAATCGCTGCAAAACAAGTGGGAAAACTATTAGATGAGAAATTAGATGATGTGGGTAGAACAGGACTGATAATGGAAGGATTTGGAGTTGATCATACCCATGTTAAACTGTTCCCGATGCATGGTACTTCAGACTTGAAAACTTGGAAGCCTTTTTTATCAAAACAGGTAAAATACTTTGAGAAGTATGAAGGTTATATCTCATCGCATGATTGTGATAGAGCAAGTGATGAAAAATTAACGGAAGTTGTTAATAAAATAATTAATTAAAAATGTTATCTGTTAAATACTTGTTATTTCTAAGTTAGAATAGAATCCCAATTTATAGATTACTAATTTAGCAAACTATATAATACTTAGAGTTATATTTTTATAAAATATAACTTACCAGAAGAGCTTCAAATTGAGGTTCTTTTTTATGTCCAAGATTTAAGTAAATTAAAATAAGTGTAAATAAATGGTGAAAAAAAAGCGGGACTAACCCGCTATAATTTAGAAAGGACAAAGACATACTCTCTGTGAAAACACATCTATGCAGCCATTGTTAGATTGTTCTCTCGTACAGTGTTTACCTCTTGAACCATTAATAGATTTAAGTTCCGCTTTGTTTAAGGCTGTACCTAATTTTGAAATGTTCTTTAGCATGATTTAAAATTTTTAGTTTATCAAAAATAACATTATGGTAGTCAGTTTCTTAAAAATAAACCTTACAGAAAGTAAGGATAAACCATAAATCAAATATTAAACTAAAAGCAGTTATACCATTTTCCTAAATCTAAGAAAATGGTATTGATTAAAAAGGTTTTGATTATTAAAAAGGAGAAACTCTTACACAACATTGAAATTGAATAGGAATCGTTAAATATTGTTCAATTGTAACGTCAATGCCAAAAGGATAATCATAGGTTGCGCAACTACCACCATTACAATTTCTATCTCCTCCATTAATGGATTGTTGTTCTGATTTGTTTAAGGTTGTACCTAGGTTTGAAATGTTCTTTACCATACTATAGATTTTTAAGTTTCTCAAATCTAACAAGTTTAAAAATGATAATTTATTTAAAAATAGTAAAAAAAGTAAGGTTAAACCTTATTTAACTAATATTAGCAAATAGTATTGTTATTAATAGATAAATGCCAAAATTAGTTTGATGGAGGTAGTTTTTTAAATTGCAAAATATCTAGATTATAAATTATAATCCATTGCATAAAAAACACCAATTCTTGAATAAATATAATGATAGTTAAATTCAGAAATAAGCTTAGCAAGTGGAATAAAAGCAATAAATATAGCAGTGTATTTAAAAAATAGTAAAACTTTTTTAGTACCTAAGTATTCAATTTGGAGTTGATCATAGCTGTTTTTCATAAATCAAAATTAGCAAAAACATAATAAGGTGAAACATTAAGTAAAAAGCCATATTTTTATAAATATAACTAGATATGATAATATTTATTTTATTGATGTCCAATTATACTACCACCAGCCTTAAGACACCAGCTTGTATATTTTAAATAGTCAGTTACTGTTTCAGGGAATACATTGAATATTATGGTGCTACAGCTCCAGCAAATAATACAGTTAGTAGATGGTCCACAAGCTTTTTTACCAGAGATTTTTTTCTGTTCACTCTTATCTATTTTTGAACAAAATTTGAAATTTTTTTTAACATGATTTATAATTTAAAGTTTGTCAAAAAATAAAAAAACAGGGAAAGGATCATGTTTCACATACATAGTTAATAAATGTAAAAGCGAATATTAAAATAAGTGTAGTGAGAGAATTTTCTATAGAACTCTTAATACTAATAAGATTAATAAAATAATGAAGCCAATTCATTTTAAAATTAAACCAAATTTGTAATTAATTTTGTAAGATTTGATTGTATTTAAAAGTGAAATAATCAAAAAGATAACACAAAAAAATAATATCAGAAACTTATAGTAAAACATGTAAAAATATTTTTTTAAATCTAAACTAAGTAGGTTTACAGTATTTAGGCATGTTAAAAAAGAAAAGAAGTAGCCCCCCGTGGAATACCTCTTTTCTTCTAACTAACTAAACTATTTACTAAAAATGAAAAATCAAATTTTAAACTATACAATAAATATAATTTAAGATTGAAGTAAATAATTTGAGTATTTGATGAAAGGAATATTAATGTCGATGAATAGTTGGTTTCTATATATGAAGTTAGAGTATGTAATGAAATAAAAAACTTTCCAAAAAGACAGATAACAATGCATATGGTTTTGATGAAATTAATATGTTAAAAATGATGTAAAAGAGCAAAAGTAGTTTGATTTATAAAACAATAACTGGCCTATTTAAAATAAAAGAGAATAAATCAAGTAAACCTAAGTCCGTTATCACGAGCCTTAGATATTTTCGTGTGAAGTTGTTTTTTTTAATAAAGATTAGCTTCATGATTAACAAGTTCATACATAGATTTGTAGTGAATGAAAAAAAACACTATATTTATCTGATTAGGGGGGACTTATAGTTTGTAAATAATTTAAATTTATGCTTAAAGTCCAAAAAAAAATTAACCAATTAATTAATAAAAGACAATATTATAATAGTTATTTTAATCGATGTATCAATAAATATAAAAAAATAGAGAATTACTATAGTTTATATGAAGAGTTTAAAGGGGAAATTAAATCTGTTAAAACCTCTGAAATAATTAATCATTCTTCCAAAATATTTTTTGGTGTGGATTTATATGACGCTAAAAAAAATATTGATGTACCATATAGGTTAAAGGTAAACAAGAAGCTATGTGATATTATATTTTATAAGACAAAATTGGATTCACATAAAATTATAGTTGAACTACATTTTTTTAAAAAAAAATTAGTTTTTTTTAAGTATTTATTCCCAACTACAGTTAATAGACCTAAAATAGAAGAAAGGGTTAAAAAAAAGTATTTAAAAAATAGTAATACGTTTTGTAATAAAAGTAATTTAATTGTAGATGAAAAGAATAATTATTTAAGAATAGAAAATGAGGTATCATTAACATTGAATTATTATTCTTTAGAGTTTGATTTTTTTAAATCTCTTAAAAAATATCAAATGATTAATAATTATGAAAACTTTCAAAAAAAGCAATATAGAACAAAGAAATTTAACGAAATAATTTAAGTGGATAGCTTAAAAACGTTATTTATCACCGAGCACCTATATAAGGTGTTTTTTATATCCAAAATTTTAATAAAAAGATTATAAAATAAGTGTAGGTTCTCCGATACCTAAAAAACGAAAGAAGCTCATTGACATAATTGTGGTAAGAAAATTTTAAATAATATTTTTGAATAAAAAATATGTAATAGCTTATATTCATAAACAGATATTCTTATTTGAAAATATATTTTTAATGATTAATAAAATTACAATACGTTCTGAAATAAATGTCTTTTCAGTTTTAATCTTAATTATTGGAGGAATTGGAGCTATTATTATTGCAGGGAACTTTATATATGTAGGGATTTATGAAAAAAGTTTTTTGAGTTTATGTTTTTCATTGATCTTTTTGATAGCTGGAATATATAGTCTTTATTGTATTTTTAAGGTTGACATGTTAGAGATTACCAAATCGCACTTTAAAATTAAATCAATATTTGGAAGTACAAAGAAAGAAATATCCTTAACTTCTTTAAAAGCAATGAAAGAGATAGAAAAAAAAGGAGGAGGTGATGTAAATTTGAAATGGAAAGAATTAAATTTGTACGGGAAAGATTTTGAATATAAATTAACATCAATTACTTATGGTAACTATTTAGAATTAAAGAATGGTATTTCAAAAGAGTTGAAAAAAAATAAATTAGCTAGAATTAAAAAAAATAAATAAATCCATTACAACTCGATAAATAAACTTACCACAAAGCACTTTTTTTAAGGTGCTTTTTTATGTTCAAGATTTAAGTAAATAAGTAATAAAATAATTGTAGTTATTATAACAAAAGAAAGAAACCATTACAGTTCCTTTCTTTATCTAAATTTAATATGTGAACATACATTTCCAATAGCAGTCTCTTGGACTAAGACCTAAACCAATTAAAGCACCATTACAATAACAAGGAGTGAAGGGATTTGTGTCTTTACCTCCATTAATAGATTTTTGATCAGTTTTATTTAGTTCAGAGCCTAAATTTTTAATGTTTTTTAACATAATATAAAAGTTTAAATTTTTCAAATGAAATGAAAAATAAAGAGGAAAGTAATGAAACTTCATAAATGCAAATGATAAATGTATAAACGAATAAATAAACAGTAGATAAAACAAAAACTACCTTGAGCTATAGGGACAAAATATCCATATATGTAATAGTATTGGAAGTATTTAAAGTTAGGAGCAATTTTGTATAAGGGAACTGCAAAAAAAGAAATACTAATAAAATGAAACATATTTAATAAAAGTAGAAACTCTTCTTGTCTCTATAAATTCAGTTTTAAGTTGTTCATAACTGTTTTTTATAAATTAAAAACAAAACAAAGAGTAAAACAGTATTAAAAAAGAAAAGAAGTAGCCCCCCGTGGAATACCTCTTTTCTTCTAACTAACCAACTATTTACTAAAAATGAAAAATCAAATTTTAAACTATACAGTAAATATAGTTTAAGATTGAAGTAAATAATTTGAGTATTTGATGAAAGGAAATTTTGTATAGATAAATGGTAGGTTATCTATAAGTAAAATAAAAAAAAGTAACGAGAAATAAATAATAATAGGATTACCAATTTAAAAAACCTTTACGGTTAGGGTACGATTATACTTTGTATAGAAACCAAATAAAAGAAATAATTTGAACGATTGTCAAGGTGTTTAATAGAAGAAGTATATTAAACCATTGTGAGATTTTCATTATCCAAATTTAAAAAAATGAAGCAGCACAATATTAGAAATTGTATAAACGTAATATATAAAGAAAAAACTCTCATTAAATACAACTAAGTATTATTAAATAAGGTATAAGGGATTGAAAAAAACAGTCAACCGCCCCTTAATTCAGTCAACTGTTCTAACCTTTAAGTACTTAAATTGGTTAATGTAAATTTTGGTTTAAATCAAGTTTTTAAACCTGCCAGCAAACATAATTAAGATTTTTAGGAAGCAATTTGAGTATTCGATTAACTGGACATTTGTATCGTTGAACAGTATGCTTTTTATTAAGTTAAGGTAGAATTAAATAATTTGAATATTTGATGAAACGAGTGTAAGTGTAATTTTTTGATGTATAGTGTATTGGCTGTATTTAGGTAAGTAGTTGAGTAAAAAATAAAAGTAGTTAGTCAATCTTTTTTAAATCTTACTTTCAAATGAACAAGAGTTCATTTGAAAGTAAGATTTAAATTAAATTATAGTATAATAAAAAGTAAGTAAATATTCAGTAATGGAGTTTATTGAAAAGGAAACTATTAATAAGAAACAAACTGTATGTGTTATAAAAAAGAACCCACTCAAAGTTGAGTGGGAAAATTGCTATGAAAAAGAAAGTCTAAAAGGACGTCTCCTAAGACTTTGTAAATTAATGGATAAAAAATGGTATTATAAATAAGGGATAATACTGATATTGATTTAAGGGATAACCATTAATTAACTAAGTGAAAAGAGTAGATAGAAGACTGTTATGCTACTTCCCAATTTTCAAAATCATCATATATATCTTTTGTATTGTATCCGGTAGTAGAAAATATTTTTTGTTGTCTAAGTGCTATTGCCGTTAATGTTTTTATAGCTTTTAATCCATCAGAGTCAATTTCTTTGATTTTATCAATGTTTATAGTCGTACATCTATTTTGTAAAATATAATGTTCAAAATGAATAATGAAAGATCTAACAGTTGAACAATTGATTTTACCTTTTAAATAAAAAATTCCTTTTTTTTCTGTTATTTGTAAAGCCATGATTGATTATTTTTAATTAACTACTGTAAATATCTAGTATAAATGTAAAGAGTAGTTGATTAATTCGGTCAATAACATTTGTATGGTGTTAAGTGGTTGTTTTTTTAGTGTTTCATGTTGTTTTTTTTGAAACATAAAAAATATGTTGTATAGTTAGAAAATAAATATGATAAAAGAAATAGTACTTCTTTGTTCTTTAAAAACATGTTAGTCAATAGATGTAATTGTGATAAGTTTTTGTTTGATATATCTGATAAAAAAATAAATGAAAAAAATAATAATTAACTCAAAATTTACTAGTCATCAAAAATTAATGCTTTTTCTTTTCTTCATTTTTACATTCGGAATAGGGGTGCTTTATTTATTAGGTTTAATTCCTAGTGAAGAAATGAATACAAAAAGGAGTGATTATATAGCTATAGCCTTTTTACCAATTTCTGTATATATTTTTGCACTTTTTTTAGTAAACAAGGAGTTGTAATAAAGGAACGTAAACTAAAGTATTCTCAATTTATATTTGGATTTCCATTTTTGATGAAAAATATTGAATTAACTAATATTACAGATGTAAGTGTTTTATCAAGTTCTGGAACTCAGAAATTTGCTTTCGTATCTGCAGGAAATCCAGATTTGGCTGTAAGTTCAGAAATTTATAAAATAGTTTTATTGAATGAAAATCATTCAAGTAAGTTTTTATTAATGATAACTAGGAAAAAAGATTTAGCTGAAAAAATGGCAAATGGTTTATCAAAGGAACTTCATTTAGAGTATAATATATATAGTCCTCCAATAGTTAGAAGACGTAGACGGTAAAGTTATATATTAAAGAAATAGAAAAACTTTTTCTGAAGTACCTATAAAATTTAAAAAACCTTAATGTTTATTCGGTTAAGAATAATATTAAGGTCTTTTTGTGGGGAAGGGCTAAATAAATTTTTAAAACTACCAAATAAATATAGTTTAAGATTGAAGCAAGTATTATTAATTTTTGATTAAAAGCAATTCTGTATAGATGAACGGAGTATTGTTTTATTAATGTTCTATAAAAAAGTGAAAAATTAATGATAGTATTTATGAAAAGTATAAAAGAGAAGTTAAAAAAACTGCGTATTAACTTTTTGTGTGTGGGGGACGGGTTTTAATAAATTTAATATAGTTAATACGCAGAAATAGAATAGTCATTAGTTACTTTACTAATTTCATAAAAATAAAGAACAAAACAAATAGGTGGAATCCATCAATATTATATAAGTAGAAACCAGTAAATAACTACGTGAAAACCAGTAAAAAGAAGTGTTAAAAAGTGTACTGAAAATCAATAGGTTAAGTAGTGTTTTAGATAGTCCCATAAATGTATGAGCATATAAAAAAGCAGGTGATCTATTAAAAATATAATAGACCACCCTATACCTTAAGCCCGTCCCCACGGGTCTTAAACATTATTTTTTAAAGATAGAAAATAATTTTAAAATAAGAAGAAAATAATGAGTATTGTGAAATTATTACAAATAAAAATATTAAAAAAGCGAACTACTGTTCGCTTTTTTTTTAGATAATTTAATTAAAATGGACATGGTGAACATCTACCATCTTCCTCACATGCCCAAGGGCATGTAGTACCTCCACCAGAAATTAATGTTTGTTGTTGTTTTGATAATACTGATCCTAATGTTGAAATGTTGCTTAACATGATATAAGATTTTAAAGTTTCTCAAACTTATAAATTAGATTATTTAAAAAAGAAGATTAAACCGTAAAATAAGTAAGGTTTTACCTTACTTATTTGTGGGCTATGAAATAAGTGACTTTAGAATAAGATTGAAGCCAATAATAAAGTATTTAACGATATAGATATTTGTATTGATAAGAGGAAAATTAAAAGAAAGTATATTTGCTGTAATCATTTGTTAATAATATTGAGATCTATGCTTAAAACCTATGTGTACATTGTAATCCTTCTTGTTAGTTTATCAAAAGTTTATGGTCAAAAAGCGATAACTTCTGAAGGCAGTTATAAAAATGAAAAACTTAAATTAAATGATGGCCCCTATATTTTTATTGAAGAAAAACAGTTAATAGAAAAAAAAATAATAGAGAATCAGGTTTTTACAAAAGTGTTAAAGAAGAATTCTTATGACACAATATTCTTACCAAATAAATCAGAATTTAAAAATATTAGAAAAATTGCTGCATTAAGTGATATTCATGGAAAGTATGAACTAGCTATTAAGTTATTAAAAGCAAATAAAATAATAGATAAAAAATTAAATTGGAAGTTTGGTAAAGGTCATTTGGTAATTGTAGGCGATATTTTTGATAGGGGAAATAAGGTAAATGAAATGCTTCTTTTAATTTATAAACTAGAGCAACAAGCAGATAAAAGAGGAGGTAAAGTACATTTTTTATTAGGAAATCATGAATATATGGTTCTTCATAAAGATTTGAGATATATTAATAAAAAATATCAAAAAACATCTGATTTGCTTGGTTTAAAGTATAATGAATTGTACAATAATAGAACAGTTATTGGAAGATGGCTAAGGTCAAAGTCTACTATTGTTAAAATTAATAACAATGTATTTGTTCATGGAGGTATTTCAAAAGATTTTATATCTCAAAATGATTTTAATCTTGAAGAGATAAATAGTTTAATGAGGAAATCAATTGATAGGAGTAAAAAAGAGATGAAAAGTACTGATTTTTATAAAGTATACTATGGTAAGAAAAGTTTAATATGGTATCGTGGGTATTTTAATGATAATTTACAAGACAAACAGATTACTAATATATTAGAATCAATAAATTCAGATCATATTATAGTAGGTCATTGTTCTAATAAAGAAGTGGTAAGTTTATATGATAATAAAATTTTTGGTGTAGATTCAAGTATAAAAAAAGGAAAATATGGAGAAATTTTATTTATAAAAAACAATAAATATTATAGAGGAACTTTAGAAGGGGAAAAAAAATGTTTTGAAAAAAAGGTTAGATCTAAAACCAGTCAAAAATAATATGTACGTAATTCTATTCAAAATGAGTAGATTTTTATATCTGATGTTTATTTAGTAAATATAAAAATACCTTGTAAGAGATGTTTTTTATGATAAAAAAAGGAGTTATAATTTACTAGTAACAAAGAGATAAAAAATAAAAACAAACGATCTCGTAATATTTTTAAAGTGATTGAGAAATTTTTTAACGATAAATTTAAAAGCATAAAAAAAGCTCCCGAAGGAGCATTATTAAAAAAGGGAGGGAAAGTTTATATAACAAGTTAAAAAATATTAACCCTACTCTTAAATTTAAAAAATAATGAAAGAAGTGGAGTGATACAACATTTATGTATTACTTATGTTGTAAGCATATAGATATAATGCAAAAAAAAAGAAGTAGCCCCCCGTGGAATACTTCTTTTTTTAACTAACCAAACTATTTACTAAAAATGAAAAATCAAATTTTAAACTATACAGTAAATATAATTTAAGATTGAAGTTAACAACTTAAGTATTTGATGAAAAGAAGATTTGTGTAGATGAAAGGTATATTATGTATATATGAATTTAAAAGAAGAAGTGAAAAAATAAAAAATAGTTGGTCTATTCCTATAAAAGAAAAATAGACCAACCTAACCTCAAGCCCGTCCCCACGGGTCCTAATATTATTACTTAAATATAAAAGATAAATTTTAAATTATTGAAAATGTAGTATGGAAGTAGTAGTAGTATTTGAGATAAATTAAATATTTTCAGTTGATTGAGTTATATAATTATACTAAAAAAAAGAAGTAGCCCCCCGCGGAATACCTCTTTCTCTTACTAACCAAACTATTTACTAAAAATGAAAAATCAAATTTTAAAACTATACTGTAAATATACTTTAAGGTATAAATACTTTGTATAGGTATTTGATGAGAAGGTATAAAGTATCGATGAATGGTTTATTATTGGCAAATAACAGGAAAGGAAGAAATAAAATGATAAAATTAAAGAAATATAAGTTACTTGGTTAAACTAGGAGGAAAATCGCCTAAATTAACTTTAGGCGATTATATAAGATCTACGTGTATTGACAAGATCCAGAAGTACAATCATCATTATCACAAATGCACCACTGTCCTGTAGGACATAAATTACTTTTTGAACAAGCGCCCCCTAGGCCAAAATTCATATCATTTGTCAATTTCCTACTACCTTGAATTAATTTTAATTCAGGGTTAGTTAATGTTGTTCCTAGTTTAGATAACCTTCTTAACATATTAATATATTTTAAAATATTTATCAAAATTATGTCAAACCTTAATGTTAAATTCTCTCTTTTAAAAATTGAACTAAATAAATTCATATTCGGGGAAGATTAATTAAAAAGCGTAGTTCATTATTAGATATTTTTATTTTTTCAGCAAAAAAAAGAAGTAGCCCCCCGCGGAATACCTCTTTTTTTAACTAACCAAACTATTTACTAAAAATGAAAAATCAAATTTTAAACTATACAGTAAATATACTTTAGTATTTAAGTAGTTTATTGAAGTATTTGTTGAGTTGGTATTATGTGTAGATGAGTGGTAGGATATTTGTTTTAAAAATAAGAAATAGTATAGTTTTTGAATAAATAAGAAATGAATTAAATTCGTAAAACAAATAAAAGTACAATTGTTGTTTGTTTATTGACTATGAAATTAATAAAAGAAAATAATAAAGAGGAGGCTATTTCAAATAGTGATGATAGATCCGAAAATTTTATAATTGATTTTTGGTTGTCGTCACTTTTAAGTTACTTATTTATTTTGTTATTTGATAAAGGTATTTTGATATCTATCTTACTTTACTATTTAGTAAGATTTAGTTATTATTTTTTATTTGATTTTTTTTATTTAAGAACACCGGGTAAGTTTGAAACTCAAAATAAGGTGGTTAATGAAAAAGGAGGTAAGCCAAGCTTCTTTCAATTAATGATAAGGAATTTAAGTAGGTTTTTTAGCTTGGTTTCTTTCGTTAGTGATAGTGAAAAGACAATACACGATGAAGTTTCAAAAACGTTAGTCATAAAAAATATAAAGCTTAAAAAAATTGAATTTAAGAGAATGTCAATTTTTCTTTTCTATTTATTGTCTTTTTGTTATTGGGTTTATATTTTGTTGATTTTGTGAATTAATTTTTTGCATAAAAAAAGAAGCAGTCCCCCACGGAATACTTCTTTTTTTAACTAATTAAACTATTTACTAAAAATGAATAATCAAATTTTAAACTATACAGTAAATATACTTTAAGGTATAAGTGTTTTATTTAAGTATTGGATGAGGTGGTGTTATGTGTAGATGAATGGTAGATTGACTATAAGTGAAATGAAAATAAACGATAAAAAAAGAAAGCAGACATCAATTTAGCATTGACTATTTTATAAATCTTAATTTTATTGATTGGAAAATGTGGTGTTTTTTACAATTGATATTTTATCAAATTCTTTTTAAGAGTTTAAAGGAAAAATGTTATTTGATTTTGAAACCCCTATATTTACTGAAGATGACATATAGGTGACATTTAAATGACGTGCTAATTACCATAGATACACGCTAGATTTGCCCAAAGCAAAACATAGAAAATGAAAACAAAATCAATTAGCGAAAATTTAATATATCAACGAAAGTTAAAAGGGTTTACACAAGAAGAACTTTCGGAGAAAACAACAGTTGGTATAAGAACAATACAACGCATAGAGAAAGGTGATGTTCAACCACATTTACAAACTATAAAATTATTAGCTAGTGGATTAAGTGTTGAGGTTGATGATTTATTAGTTCTTGATAATCCAAAAGAAGAAACAATAAAGCGTAAATGGATGCTGTTGTTACACGCATCACCTTTTTTGGGCTTAATTTTTCCATTTGGAAATATTTTGTTTCCATTGTTTACTTGGATAAGTAAGGCAGAAGATAATAAAACATATGATGAACATGGTAGAGCTGTTATTAATTTTCATTGCACAATAAATTTGCTAATAATTATATCGCTGCTACTATTTTTTCCTTTTCCTGGGGTAAATTTTTTTGGTACTGGTGCAGTATTTCTCTTTGGTATAATATTTAGTTTCAAAAATACAATGTCTGCATTAGATTCTGCGACTTGCTATTACCCTTTTTCAATTCCGTTTTTAAAACCAAAACTGGCTTAGAATTTTAATTTTTTAATAGTATAATATGTTAGGATTATTAGTAATAATAGTAGTCTCTTGGGGACTTCTACACCTTATTCTGAATAAGAACATTGAATCGATAGGTATTGTGCCTAGTGGTAAGCGAACCATTCAGTTTGTAATTGGTATGGTATTTATTATGATCATTACTTTATTGAATATCTATATAGAAACTATTGTTTTGGATATAGATTGGAAATTACAATATAGTATTAACTATCACTCAATTCTTAATGCATTTGTTTACCATCTCAGGTCAGCACTAACAGAAGATTTGGTATTTAGAGGAGCAATACTTTACATCTTAATTAATAAGTTAAGTGTTAATTGGGGACTTTTAATTTCTGCTTTGTGCTTCGGTATTTACCATGTATTCTCTTATGGTTTAACAGAAGCAAGAATTATCACAATACTATACGTTATTCTGATAACTGGATTTACTGGCTATGTTTGGGCATACACATTTCATAAAACAAAATCTATTATGTTAGGTTTAGGGTTTCATCTAGGTATAAACCTAATGAATACATTTTTCTTTGAGTCACAACCTTATGGAGAATTGATCTTTAAAACAATAAGTAAAATACAATTAAACGATTGGAGTTGGTTAGTTTTTAACCTTTTCAAAGGTTTATTTCCTTCAGTTATAACTTTGTTTACTGTGAAATTATCATTGAGTTATGATTTAAATTTATTCAAAACAAAACAATCAATAATAAGCAATGAAACTATTATTTAAAAAGTATCCAACAGGGGCTAAATTTGTTGTAGCGATTATATTTTTTATTGCTGCATTATTTGTAAGTACATTAATTAATAAAGGTTTTATAAAACAGTGTATACCGTATGGGGCACCTTTGTTATTAGTTTTAGCGACTTGGGTTTTATATAAAATAGAAGGGAAGTCTCTAAAAGAGATTGGACTTAATTTTAATATTAAAAATATAGGATTCTTATTTCTAGGGATTTTAATAGGGATATTGGTTTTCTTAGGAGCAAAATATTTAAGAGGATTATATGTTGGCGAAGTATTTGAGGTTTCAACATCAATTAATTTTGAAGTAATATTGTTTGCATTCTATTTTATATTACCACAAGTAGCAACTGAAGAACTTTTATTTAGAGGCTATTTGTTTAAGAAAACAATAGAAGTATCTAATGTAGTTGTTACTAATATTATTTTTTCAATCCTATTTATGCTCATACATGTTGTTGATCAAGATGTATTACAAAATAAAGGAATGATAGTTATGCTTGTTATTACAATTCCAGTTGGACATTTATTGTTTGCTACAGCCTTATTAAGGTCAAAATCGATGTTTTTTCCAATCGGACTTCATTTAGGGAATAATTGGGCAACTAGACATTTAATTTCTAATACTAACTCGAGTAAAAGTATTTTATTTATTCCAGATATAATAACTTTTGAAACTTGGACTCCATTTATTATTACACTTGCATTGTTTAATGGTATATACGTATTTCTAATATTGGTTATTTGGAAATGGGATAAAATATTAAAGCATTTGAAGATATTGATTTACAAAAAGAAAGCTAGTTTATTTAAAAACTAGCTGACTTATTCTTATTAAGAATTCCCTACAAATCTTAATAACATATAGTAAACTTAAATAAAAAGTATATGAAAAGAAATAAGTAATTACCCTTGTCTATTTATTAGGGATAACCATTAGTTTATTGGGAGTAACCATTAAGAAAGGAGTAATGGAAAGTTGTATTTTGAAAGAATAATTTAATTAATTAGTATAGATGTTGTCATAATATAAAAAATTGTAGATTTAGCACTTCTTATTATTTTAAAATAAAAGAACTTTATGAGCCCTATAAATAAATACATTCTTTGTCTGTTAAGCGTTTTGTTTTTTGTAGGAAGTATGCAAGCTCAAAATAAAAAGATAGATAGTTTAAAAAAAGAGTTAAAAACATATATAAAGCATGACACTGTTCGTGTAAAAATACTTAACCATTTAGCTTATTACCATTATAGAAATAATCCACCTCAAGCAATAACTTATGCTGAGCAAGCTGGAAAATTAGCAGATGAAATACAATCTGTAAAAGGAAAAGCAAGAAGCTTTTATATGAAAGGGATTATTTATATGGAACAAGCTGATTTTAAAGTAGCTATTGAAAATTATGAAAAAGCAACAAAACTTTATAATTCAATAAACGATATAAAAAGTATAGCAGGCTGTAAAAATGCTTTGGGCGTTTTATACAATTATAAAGGGAACTCCACACTTGCTTTAAAGTATTATAAAGAAGCATTAGCAATAGATGAAAAGCTAAGTGTAAAAAGAAATATACCTAATTATCTTTATAATATAGGGGATATTTATTCGGATAATGGAGAGTATGAAAAAGCCTTAGTTAACTTTAAGAAGGCTTTAACTATTTTTACTAAAAATAATAATGAATATGGAATACTTAGTTGTTGGAATGCGATGGCTATAGTGTATATTGAACAGGGGAATTATCCTTTGTCTTTAAGGTATCATAATAAATCATTAGATGTAGCTGAAAAAGCTAAAGATTCTATAGGTATTTTTCAATCGTTTAGTAATATTGGAAACTTATATAGAAAACAAGAACTTTATGACAAAGCATTGAGTTTTTATAATAAGGCCTTAACTATTCATCAAGCTAATTATAATACTAGAAATATAGTAGCAATTAAAAACAATATTGGAAGTATATATATTAATAAGAAAGAATTTACTAAAGCAATTGTATACTTTAAGGAGTCCGTTAATATTAGTAGAAAAATTAAAAATAATCAAGATCTAGCAATTAGTCTTATAAATCTTGGTTATGCTTATATCGAAATTAAAGAAAATTCTAAGGCTTTAGTATATTTTCAAGAAGCAAATGAAATAACTAAAATTAGCCAAAAGAAATATGATTTGATAGGTTCTTATTTAGGAATTGTAAATGCGTATTTTAACCTAAACAAATATAATTTAGCCTTGGTTAAGGCAGAAAAAGCTGTAGAGCTAGCAAATAAGTATAAACTTTTAAAGCATCAACGAGATGCATATAAATTTCTCGCTAATATAAACTATAAATTAGGGAACCATGAAAAAGCATTTATAAGCTCTCAAAAATTTAAAATAGCAAATGATAGTCTTTTCAATAAAAAAAATATAGAGAAAATAACTCAGTTAGAGTATGAATATAAGTATAAAAATGAATTAGCATCAGCTGAAAAAAGAGAGTTAAGGTTAACAAAAACAGTAAATACAAAGTCTCGAAGTTTAGAAAGAACACAGCGTAATTTATTATTGGGAGTTATCGCTTTTTTAATAACGACGTTAGTTTTAGGAAGTATAATTTTCTTTTTAAAGTTAAGAAATGAGAAATCTAAAACTCAAAATATTGTTATAGAACAGAAATTACTTCGTTCACAAATGACACCCCACTTCATTTTTAATTCACTTTCAGTATTACAGGGAATGATATTAAATAAAGAAGAAAAAACATCGGTATCTTATTTGTCAAAATTTTCAAAATTACTTCGTATTACGTTGGAAAACTCCAGAGATAAACTAGTTTTACTTTCTCAAGAACTCATTGCAATAGAAAACTATTTAGCACTTCAAAACTTAGAGAATGATTCATATGAATATACAATTTCAGTGGCAGATGCTATAGATACTTCATTATTTAAAATTCCACCTATGCTTATTCAGCCATTTGTTGAAAATGCTATAGAACATGCATTTGTAGATAAAAAAGAAGATAGAAACTTAAAGGTTCATCTAGATTACTCAAATAAAGAATTAATTTGTACTATTATAGATAATGGTATTGGTATTCTTGCCGAAAATGAAAAGAAAGAGAAAAATAAAAAATCATTGTCTACCACTATAACATCTGAAAGATTAAAAATTTTAGCAAAAGATTTTAAAATGAAAGGCTCCGTAGTTATTGAAGATAGACAAAAATACAATGCCCATGGCACTATAGTTACTTTATCAATTCCTTATATAAAAGCAGACGTTTAATGAAAGCATTACTAGTAGAAGATAAAGCATATATTAGAAAAGCTTTACGTAATTTATTACAATTAATTGAAACGGATATTGAAGTTATAGGAGAATGTGAATCAGTAAAAGAAGCTGTTGTTGTAGCAAATGCATGCAAACCATCCCTTATTTTTTTAGATATCAACCTTACTGATGGTACGGGGTTTGATTTTTTAGAGCAAACAGAAAATTTATGTTTTAAAGTGATTTTTATAACTGCTTATGAAGAATATGCATTACAAGCTTTAAAAATTGGAGCAGTAGATTATTTATTAAAACCTGTTGATATTGAAGAACTACAAATAGCAATACAAAAAGTTACTAGTTTACCTGTAGCAATACAAAAACAACAAATAAAAACTGTAAAAGACGTTTGGAATAATGAAGACGCTAAATTAGTATTATCTCTTCATGATAGTTTTCAAGTAATAGATTTAAACGAGTTGTTATATTGTGAATCTGATAAAGGATATACCACATTTTATTGTAATAATGGTAAAAAACACGTAGTTTCAAAAACTTTGAAAGAATTTGAAGAACGCCTTTCTAAAGCCAGTTTTACTCGCCCTCATCAATCATTCATGGTTAATTTACAGTTTATAGATAAGTATGACAAATCAGGTGTTATTCATTTAAAGAATGGAAAAAAAATACCTGTTTCTTCTCGAAAAAAAGATAACTTCTTAAATACTTTTTTAGACTGGAATAATAAATAATTTTTTTGTTACAGATATTCTATAAAGTATTGCACTTATTTATTTAAAAGCATCGGAAATAGATTTACTATTTCTCAGGTCATTCTTGCTCTGTACTTTTAGTTGTGGAAAATACAAACACGCTAAAATGAAAACATTCAAATATATCTTTATTACCGGAATACTAATCTTATCAATGTCTTGTGGAGATAAGGTTAGTAAACAGCCTGCAAATAGGAAAGGGTTTATGATTATAGAAGATGAACTCAAAAAAAAGTTTGGAGTGAATGCTTATTATACTGATTTAACGATAAGTTATGATAAATCTATGGGGAATCTTATTGGGGTAACGGTTACTAAAGCTCCAGAGTCATTGAAAATGGGGCAATGGAATTTAATGCAAGGCAATTGGAAACAAAACTCGGAGATATATTTAGAAGTTCCAAAAGGGAATAAAGCAGCAGATTTTATGTTTCAATTGAATGAGAAAATTAACCTACCAACACTGGGTGAATTAGTTGAAAAAGCGAAAAAAGAATTAAAAAATCAAAAAAGTATAGAAAACGTAGAATTAGATATAGCTTTTATTAAGTTCCCTAAAAATGGAAAAATTTTTAAAACCGAATATTATGTGATTTTAGAACCCAAAAATGGAGGAACAATTTTCAAATTTAGATATACGATAGATAAAGAGTTAATAGAAATGAATTACTAATTATAAAATTTGATAAGAATATAAAAACAATAAAAATGGAAAAAATAGTTACAATTAAAACTGAATACAATTCTTTAGAAACATTACATAATTTTTTAAAAAATGCATCATCATTTGAATGCTCTAAAGAGTATGACAAATGGGAGGTAAGAACAGATGCTAATGGACAAATGGAGCAATGTCTTGTTCTTAAAAAAAGTGGAATGCATGCTGTAAAACTATATTTTCCAAGAGAAAATACAGTGAAAATAAGTTATATCATTCCAAATTCATTTATGAATGCTTATTTTGGTAAAAGTGTAAAAGCACGAAGAGATATTCTTGAAATTGTTACAGGGAAAATAAAAGAAGCATTGTTAGCACCTGCGCAGAAAAAAGCTTTTAAAGAATTGGAAAAGGTAGTTCATAAAGCTACAATGTAATAATGCTATGTAAAACTAAAAAACAAACGTTGATAATGTAAAGGAATATAGAAATACACAATTTACTAGCGTAGAGCTAAAAACAATTATTTTTTTTAAGTAAAGCAAATTATTAGATGTATTGTGTAAGAAAAAAGATAATCTAAAAATAAATGAAAATCTTAAAGCAAATTATAATTTATTGTATTTGGACGCTTGTAGCATTATTAATAGGTATTGGTTACATGCGTTGTATACAGGTTATTTTGGGAGTTAATGAGATACCTGTTAAAGGTGGGGGGAACTTATTACACGCTTTTTTTTATTGGGGAGCTATTTATGTGGGATTAATTATTGGAGTTGTTATAGCCCTTTTATTTATTTTTTTGGATGTTTTTTATCTTAAAAAGAAATTGAAAAAAAATATGGAAGCTACAATCATTCGTTTTCTGTTTCTTACACTAATAACAATGTTTGTAGGAGGAATACATTATGTGTTAGAAAAAGTTATTGATGTAATTTAAAATGGAAAAGAAGGAAGAATTACAATTGGTTTTACTAGAATTTGTAAAAAGAGGAAATTGTTTTACTCAAAAAACAAGAGAGGTTCTTTTAGAATATAAAAAACTTGGGGGAACTCAAAATGATGTAGTAAAAGTGTTATATAAAATGAAAGAAGAAAATATTACTAATCAAACAATTCAACATGCTGTAGATGATATTTTAGACATAGCTACTGGTTATTGTGGTATAGAGATGAGAGTTTGGTAAAAATGAGCAAAGAAAATTAATTATTGAGACAATTAAAGGAGAGTTATTTATAGAAAGGATAATGTTTAAAAACCAAATGAATAAGATAGTATTCATATTTGTATGTATTGTATTTCACCATTTTTGTTATGCTCAAGTTGATTATAGTGAAGATTGGGGGAGATATAATAGAAAACATATTAGTAATGAAGGCTCAATTATTGATGTTACTAAACAAATAATTTATAAAAAAAACTTAGCATCTTTATTAAAAGGTACTTACCCAGGTTTTAGCACTGAAAAAGAAATTATTCCTTTATATGGTCTTTTAGGCGATAGTTTTAATAAAATTGAGTTTGTTTTTACTGAAGTAAAAAAAAGTAAAAACGATCATTCTTTATACAGGGTAAAAGGTAAAACAAAATGTAATGGAAGTATTAATGATTTTAAAGGTGAAATTACTTTTAAAAAAGCAATTGCTAATACTTCTAATGTACCTGTTGAAGTTGCTTTAATAGGAACTTATAAATTAATTGAAAACACTAGAGGAAAAGATTCAGGCACATATATCGGTCAATTAAAAATGATACTTTTTACTAATAACATCTATGCTGATGATGTTTCATTTGATATGGATACTACCTATGAAGATGGAGCAGTAAGAGGATTTGTAGGAGTAAAGAAAAATTATAAAGAAAATAGCTCACAAAGTTGTATTTGGGGATTTAGAAGGTTTCCTTATAAATATGCAAAACACTTTGATATTGGAGATGGAGAGGAAGTAATAAATTTAAAATATGCCAAGCCTTGGTTTAATTTTTCCGAGCAAAAATGGGATAGTATAGTAAATGAGAAGGATAGAAATTTTTATTTACATACTAGTTATAAAGATAAAGGGATTCATACTTCTAATGAAAAATATATAAAACCAGAAAATGTTTCTTGGTATAAGTTAAACACTATTGAATTAGAGAATAGAATAATTAAGACCTTAAATTTAAGCACTAATAAAATTGAAGTCAAATTACAGAAAGAACTTTCTAATAATGAAACTCTAATTATATTAGGTGAAGTTGAAGGAGCTATTTTTGATTCTGATGATTATAGGTTAACAAGTCATATTGTAATCGTAAATTCAGTAACAGGAAACATTAAAAATTACTTTTCAGAAAACTCTAAAGGAAACGGTTGGATTTCTAATGCTGAGTTTATAGATAATATTCGTATTGATACTAAAAGATATGAATTATCTGTAGGCATATTAACTTTTGGAATTATAACTAGTTTCAGAACAAGTTCTCAATCTAATCCTTACCGTAGTAACTATCTTTCACTGTATACAAAAGAAGGAAACAAGTTAAAGAAAGTACTAGACAATATAGTATTAGATGAATATTCAGGAGAAGCTACTGTAAATAAAAATGCTTGTTATTCTAATATAAAAACTAAAAAAAATGAATTGGTTGTCAGAAAATCTGTTACTAATGGGTATCACGATATTCTTATAAAAAAAAGACAATGCAATTTAATTTCAGAAATTAATTCAGAAGGAGACTGTAATCAAGTAGAAAAAGAATGCGAAAAAAAAACATTTATTCTTAGATATAATACTTTAGAATATAAACAGAGGTGAATAGAGTAAAATTTATTTATAACGTATTATTTATAGTAATATTAAGTATTGTTGTTTTAGGTATATGTTTTTATAATTCAATGATTTTTTTAAAGTCATATAAAAGCCCTGATGGAAAGTTTGAGTTGATTATAAAAAGGAGTGATTTAGATTTTTTAACCTCAACTATGCCAGGAGATAGTTCTAGTTTTTATGTAGAAATTGTTTTAAAAGATCCCCATGGAAGGGGAATTGGTTCGACCAGAAATAATAATAATTGTGCTATTTTTAAAGATAGTATTGAGGTGCATTGGGACATGGAAAATAATGAAGTACGATATGGAAGAGGAAAAACAATTAACCTTAAAACAGGCAAAGTGTCATGTTAATAAATTAGAAAATAGATAGACATACAAATGAAAAACATATATATATTAATTATACTAGTATTTTTTTCATGTGCTCAAAACACAAATGAAAAGAAAGAAAGAGTTCTTAAGGTGCAAGATATTAGTGAACAAATAGTAAGGACATCTGTGGATGAGGTAAATGACGGAAAGGAAAGTAGTATTGAATATACTAAAGAAGATATTTCAGGAGTTTATGAATTGGTACATGGTAAAACTCATATTATTGGTGACAACAATTTTGAGATATACAAAGCAGCTATTGTAATTAATAGATTATCTGAAACTGATTTTGGTTTTTATTCTGCTCATAAAACAAAAGGAATTTCACCAATAGGTGATTTTGGAGTTTTAAGAAGTTTTAAAAACGACTTTTATAAATTAGCAATATGTAATGAAGAAGGTGTTGAAGGCTATGATAAAAACAATTTTACTAATGGATTTTATTTGCATAATAAAGTTTTCATTCATAAAAAAGGAGATTTATTAGGAGTAATTAAATATGGAGGAAATTTTAGAAATTACATGCTTTATAAGAAAAAGAAAGATGAATCTGATTTTTATATATCATTAAATAAAACAATTAAAAATACGAAACAAGAATATTATAAATACCTCGAAAATTATAAAAAAGCAAAAAACTTCGATGCTGCTAAACTGAAAATAGAACACCAATTTAATGGTGATGTTTGGTTAACAAAACACTTTCATAAAGAAAATTATAAAAGTTTTAAAAACACACATTCGTATCAAAATCCATATCAAGAAGGCCAGTTTATAAAAGAAGATGCCACTTTTATAAGTCAATTTGAAAATCCAAATTTTAACAAGGTTATTAATGAGATTAGAGTTAGGTCATTGCCTTTAGTTGATAACACAAATTTTGATAGTTTTATTGAAGAAGGTGATTATAATGAGGTAAATATAAAAGCGTTAAAATTAGAGGAAGTTTACCCTAAGTTAAATAAAGAAGGTTATAATTACAGAGCTATAGCTTCTTATAAAGTGAAGATTTCAAAAGCGTTTCATTCAGTTATAGTAACTATAAAAAAGGGAGATAATGAAATGGAATCTCGATTAATTAATTACGATCTTAAAGGTAATATTCTTGATTCTAAAGTAATTTCTTATGATGAAATTGCCGAAGGACAATCAAAAATTGAATCTAAAATTGAAAAAAATAAGCTAACAATTCATAATATTTTATGGATAGATGAAAAGAAAATTGAAACAACATTTTTTGAAATAAAATCAAATGGAAAAATAATTCCTATTTCTAAAGAAGAAGAGTTAATTGATAGTGTAATTGAACAACTAAATTTAGACCTTTCAAAGGTTAATACTGATTTTTTGGTAACCAAGACTATGCCTAACAATTCACAAGAAATTATTATGGTTATTCCAGCATATGCAGATACTAATAATGACGAACATCATTTTGAATTAAATAGTCATATTGTAATTGTAAATAGTAATACAGGTAAAATAACTCATAAGTATTTTGAAAGTTCTCAAAATAATGGTTGGGTTTCAGATGCGATACAACTAAGAGAAATAACGATTGATACTGCTCCTTATCTAGTTTCGAAAAACAATAGAGCTTTTGGGGTTAAAGTGCATTATTATGGAAGTTCTAAAGCCAATCCATATAGTAATAAAACTATTTCACTATTTATAAAGTCAAAAAACAAGTTAAAAAAACTACTGCATAATTATGATGTAATGAACTATGGTGGAGAATGGAATACCGAATGTGTTGGAGAATTTACAGATGTTAAGAATACACTCATTATGTTAAAAGAAAAGACGAATGAATATTTTGATATCATTATAAAAAGTAAAGTTACTGAGACTAAAAATAGTGTAAATGAAAATGGAGAATGCGATTCTAAAGAAAAAACAACTACAAAATCAGTAGTGTTAAAATTCAATGGAGAAGAATATATAAAGAATAAAAATTAACCAAACGCTAGTGTATTACTATACATCTAACTTATAACTAAAAAGTATAAAGATGAAAAATAAAGCTTTTTCTTTAGCTATGTGGTGTATGATTTTAATACTAATAGCATGTGCTTCTAACAATTCTTTAGAAAAGAAACTTCAATTATTTCAAACCCCACCAGGATATCAATATCCTTTAGATAGTAAAGGTTATTCAGAAATAAAAAGTTCAATATTTTTTACTAAAAACAGCAATGCTGAAGTGTTTACGATGAATAGTAATAATCTATATTTGGTAGATTTTAATAATGATGGAGATAAAGATGTAATCTATCAAGATAATCGACATTATCAAACAACTATGTTATTAGTAAAAAAGGGAAATGATTTTGTCGAAATATGGAAAAGACCAGGAAGATTAGTAGATGTAAAACAAGGAAAAAAAACTACTTTTTTTGTTTTAAATGACGCTATAGGTTGCCTTAATGAAGCGAGCTTATCTGAGCTTATGATTAAGGATGATACTGTTATTGTAGAAAACATATTAACCCTTCATGTAGATACTAAACTTAATAACATAAATAAAACATTAAAAACACAACGAGTTTCAGGAGTTTTAAGAACACAAGCTGTTGTAGATGACACAAAGAAAAATGATCCTTGTACAGGAGATGTGAAAATTGGAAATCAACTTAGAACTATAGAAGATAAAGTGGTTACAATTATTAAAAACCAAGATGAATGGTTGCTAGTAGTTTTTAAAGAAGTAGATAGAAGTATGATAGGTTGGGTGAAAATTTAATTCGTAATAACATACAGTTTTAAAGTGTAATTGTAAAAGAATTGACATAAGAGAACCAACTGAAGAAAGAAAAGAGCTTTAGGTAAATAAGAGCCTAGAATGTTGATTTTAAATAGTACTTTAAAAAGGTTGTTGATAGTTAGATATAATAATATTTTAAATATAGATAAAATGAAGTTGGATAACTTTACTGGTACTGATAATAAACGGGTTTTTATAATGATTTTGTTGATTTTTATATGCTACTTTTCGTCTTATGCCCAAAAAATGAATACTTATTTACATAAAGAATTGCTTGCAAATGTAGGCTCAATTTGTGAAGAAACACCAGATGATAATCCTTGTGCAGGTAGTGAAATATATTTAAGCCTTCTATTTGATGAGAAAAAAGTAGAAATAGCTGAAAAAGAAATTTTTACTTGTGGTAAAGAATCTATATCATTAATAGGTACCTTTAATTGGAAATTAGTAAAAAACCAGAAAATTATAATAGATTTTGCTACAGAAAAAACAAAAGGTACTTATGCAGAGAAATTGTTTTTAGAATTAAAGCAACAACAACTTATAGGAAGTGTTACTCATTTAAATGGACGAGTAATTAAGTATGTATTTAAAGAGAAAAATTAGATTTGAAAAATAATTTACATTTTGTAGGAGAAACAGAAGGTGTTATTTTTAATCATGACTCTTTCTGTGAAATGATTAAACATATCATGGTGAAATATGGGGAAATAACATATGAAAGGGCTAACGAAAAATTAAAAAACAGTTTTTTAATAGAAGAACCAGAATCTAAAGATGATGTAGAGTTTTTAGGTCATGAATTAGAATTTCATTGGGCAATGCTAGCACTTCATGGTGATATGTACTGGATAAAAGGAATTCCTAGTGATTATAATAATTTTAAAAAAGAATATCTAGCTTGGGAAAAAGCAATTAAACTAAAGTACAAGTTAAAAGAATTGTATATCTATTACGAAATAAAAAAATGAAATACTTTTATTGTATACTAATACTCATAATTAGTTCTTGCTCAGTAAACAAGAAAGAGGTTTCTCTAAAGAAAAGCAATCATGTAATAGAAAAAGCAGGAAGTTTAAAAGAGGAGGTATCTATTCAAAAATTGATGTTGTTAACAAAAGAAGAAGCTGTTGCTAAATATGAAAAAGCTTCTTTTATAGAACGATTTACTTTAGATGCTGCTTATGGGGAATTTAGAAATAATATAACTAACCAATATCTTCAGGAAGAAAGAGTAAGCAAAACTATTATAATAGATGAAGTTACTTGGGAAAAAGATAAAGAAACATGGATTACAGTTTGGTATGAAGTTCAAGAAAGCAAGTCAATCCCCAAAGCAGTGTATGTATGGGAAAAAGGAACTGAATTTTAAAGAGATATTGGATAAACTTTTTCTTGAAAACCAAACTCTACTAGAAATGTTTTGTTTTTAATATAAAGTGTTATGTTTAACTAATAAAAATAAGATTGAATGAAAAAGAAAAAAATAATAGGAGTACTACTGGTTTTTATAATTCCGTTTATGTTAGTGTTTGTAGCAAATTATTCTATAGAAAAAAATGCAGTAAACAAAACTTTTACTGATTCTAACGAAATAAAAAAGAATAAAGTAGGGCTTGTATTGGGGACTGCAAAAATTCTAAATAATGGTAGGATTAACCTATATTTTAAATATCGAATACAAGCAACGGTAGCGCTTTATAAAAAAGGGAAAATAGATTTTGTCTTGGTTAGTGGTGACAATGGAAATAAAAATTATGATGAACCAACGGATTTTAAAAATGAGCTTATAAAAAAAGGAATTCCAGCAAATAGAATATTTCTTGATTATGCTGGATTTCGAACTTTAGATTCTGTGGTAAGAGCAAAAGAAATTTTTGGGCAAACAAGTGTTACTATTATTTCTCAGAAGTTTCATAATGAACGCGCAATTTTTCTAGCAGAAAAAAATGGAATTAATGCTATAGGGTTTAATGCAAGGGATCTAACTGGAAAATATGGGTTAAAAGTTAGAATTAGAGAATACTTTGCAAGAACAAAAGCTTTTTTAGATATCATGTTTGGAGTAGAACCTAAATTTTTAGGGGAAAAAGTTGAAATAAAATGAAGCAATACTAAAAATAATTAATGATAACAGTAGGTTCTATTTCAAGAGAAAAAGCAACAGAATTTTTTCCTTTTTTACAATTAAAATATCGAGGAAGGAGAAAAGATATCAAGGAATATACACATACATATCCTGAGTTTGTTTTTTGGATTTATCCAAATGGTAAATTATTTAATGCCAAAGATGCTCATAAAAAGAATGTACCTAAAGGATTTGACTATATTTTAAAAGATGAGCCTAATTATGGAGGTTTTTTAAGAGGTAGATTGGCAAGACAGTTTAGAGAACAAATTATTGTAATTTATTGTGAATCCAATGCATTAAACAACAATATTGAAAAAATAAATCAATTTTTAAGTGGAATAAAAGATATCCCAGTACCAGTATCAGTGAACACCTTAGTGGTTTCTGATAATGGTGATATATACGGAACAATATCAGATATAAATAAAAGGCAACTAGCTTTACAAGAAACGAGATTGTAATGTTATTATGTATAGCTATGATTCTTAAGGTTAATTTGTAATATGAAGTTAAATCACACTATAAAAGTAGATTTATTAGAATTCTTTAAAACCGGAAAGTTTGATTATTTAAAACTTGGTCAAACTCAAGAATGGATTTTAAATAATTTTCCTGATCCTGATAGTGGATATGATCCTGATACAAATGAAAGTTTTAATATTTGGACGTATGGAGGTATTGAATTGCATTTTGAGGAAGGGGTGTTGTTTTTAATATATTCTGATTATTGGTATGAAGGTAAACTGTTAAATACAAAAGAACTAGTACTTAATAAATGGATTTTTGAAGATATAGATAAACTCACCCTTTTATATGTACTAGCAAAACTAAATGAGGAAAACATAGATTATAAAAAGAAAACAGATAACCTCGGAGTTTTGTTACGCTTAAAAAGTGGTGTGGAATTGACCTTTGGAAACATAAATGATGTTGAAGGATTAAATACCAATGAGTATCATTTAACATCTTTTGCATTGGTAGCTGAAAATCCGTTTCGTTGGAAAGATTATATTTAAGAACATTAAAACTGTATACATGAAAATATTGGTTAAAATATACATGCTGTTTATGTTTAGTAACGTATTAGCACAAGAGTATTATTTTATAAATGCTGAGAATGGTTTAAATGTTCGGTCTAAAAGTAATTCGTCATCATTAAAAATTGCTAAAATTCCATTTGGTGTTGTGGTAGAAAAGCTATTTGATACCAATAAAAAAATAACTATTAATGATAATGGTAAACCAATTGAAGGAAGTTGGATTAAAATAAAGTATAACAATTATATATATTTAGTTTCAAAAGAGGAGAAACCATTTGAAAAAGAAGGATATGTATTTGATGGTTATTTGAAAAAGGTAAAAAATAAAAATGTAATTAATACGTCAAAGATTAGTCTAACAAAGTTTAATGTATTAAAAAAAAAATAGAAGAAATAATACATAGGCCTAAAAAAAACGGAAATTTAGATTCAATTAAAAAGATATTAAAAAACCGTGTAACATGGGTAACTAAATTTGAAAATGAAAATTATAAAAGAGAAGATGCTATAAAAAGTATTAAAACTCAAAACGGACAAAAGCTTATACTAAATCAACATAGTAATGATTATGGTTTTTCAGAAGGATGGTCTGGATATTATCCAGCATATAATATTTTAGTTTTAGAAGGAGGGCATTCAAGTGATAAGTGTTTTTCAATTAAAACAGGAGAAACAGAATTAACGATTGGTAACCCTAAATATATAATTTCTTCACCCAAAAATACGTATCGTCTAAATGGTTATTTTGGAGGGCAAGAATGCATATCTTACTTTTTTCAAAAAAAAGTAAATGGAGCGTTTATTTATCTTACTGAATTTAACTGGAATAATGATACTTGTACATTTAAGGAATTTCATTGGGTTACTGAAACAGAATTTATTTATAAAATAATTAATTACAGTAAGCAGACTGTAAATGGAGTTGAAGAATATTATGAAGGAAAAATAAAAGAAATTTCTAACAATTAATGGTTTTAAATAGCTTTTTACTTTGGCTAATTTGTTTAAATGATTAAAAAAGAAGAATTAATTAGAAACATCAACGAGGCTTTTAAAAATATAAAACTTGAAGAAGGTATAGGTCTATGGGAAGCGCAAGGGCATGATGATAGATTGACTGCTAAAGAATGTAGAAAACTAAGAGCTAAAGATGAAAGAAATGATTGGACAAAAATATCTTTGATAGATTTATATGCTTGTAATAGTTCCATCACTTTTTTTGATGCTAAAGGAATGCTATTTCATATGCCTAAATATTTACTTGTATCATTAGATGTATATAAAGAGGAAGAAAAAAAGTTGATCAAAGAGGGAATGATCGAAGAGTTTTATAAACCTGATATAACAGATCATTTAATAGCTATAACAAAGCATTTATCTGATGAAAATGATAATCAAAATAAAAAGTTTTATGAGGAGTATTTTTCGCTATTCAATCATAAACAATTAATGTGTTTAGTGAAATTTATTGAGTACAGAATGAATGAGGTAAGAGATTATTATAAAAGTGATAAAGCTAAAGAGTTTGGTTTATTATCTAATGCAGTTTTATATGATAAATATTTTATCCAATTGTATGAAGCGTCAATATGTTTGAAGCAAAAATTAAAAATAAATAATTAATATGAAAAAAATAGGATTCCTCATAGCGCTTATATCGTGTACATTAAGTTTTGGACAAAATAAAAGTCAAAAAAAAACTAAAACAGTTCATGTTTTTGTTGCTTTATGCGATAATATAAATCAAGGAATAGTTCCTGTTCCAAAATTAATAGGTAACGGGCAAGATCCTAAAAACAACCTTTATTGGGGAGCTTTGTACGGGGTTAAAAATTTCTTGAAAAATAAATCAAATGATTGGGTGTATAAAAAAATGATTACATCGAAAAATACAAACATACTTGAAAGCATATTGTTTAAACATAAAACTAAAAACATTTACTTATTAGCTGAAGCTTATGATGGAGAAAAAATTAAAGTTTGTACCGAAGATTTTTTATTAGCGTCCAATAATAACTTTAAAAGAAGAATCAATTATAATGAGATAAATTTAGAATTTGGTGGAAACTCAGAATTAGTTGCTTATATAGGTCATGATGGATTAATGGAGTTTAAAGTTAACTTAAAATATAAGCAGACTCCATCAAAAAAAATAGATGCTATAATTTTAGCTTGTGCTAGTAAAAATTATTTTCAAAATGAAATAATTAAATCAAAAGCCAATCCTATTTTATGGACTACAAATTTAATGGCACCTGAAGCATACACGCTAGAGGCAGCTTTAAACTCTTGGGTAAAAAAACAGAAAGGTATTCAAATTAAAGAAGCTGCTTCTAAAGCCTATAATAAATATCAAAAATGTGGATTAAGAGGTGCTATAAGGTTGTTTGTTACAGGGTTTTAACTAAGAAAAAGAATTAAGTATTATTTAAAAAGTTTAAAAGTATATGACTTATAAATATTCTATTTGCTATCCAGAAAAAGAAAATATTGAATACAGAAATACTCCTTTATCTGGAAGTGAAGTTATTGAAATAGCTGAGAACTATCCATGGATTGATAAACTAAATCTTTTAAGGTCTTTGAAAGAAAAAGATGTCTATTTCAATCCTGCTCTTGATTTTACTTGTATTGAAAAAGGAACTAGCTTTTGTATGACTGCTAATTTTGACAAAAATCAAGCACTAGAATTCTCTTTATGGTATACTAGGCCAAAAAAAGTTAAGGCTTTATTCGGGTTATTAGGAGAGAAAGAAAAAATGGTTGTTGATGATATTTGGTCGATTAGTTTTAATAAGTCATTAAAGTATTTGAAACACTTTATTAAGGGAGATGATTTATTAATAGAAGAATTATATAAAAAATAGAAGTATACATTAATACAATTATATTACATTGAACGATAAAAATTGAAGTTAAAAAATACCATATCAGAAAAAATTACTCTAGATAGAAATATTGATTGGTTGTTTGAATTTACCCAAGATTTTACCAAACGAAAAAAATGGGATAAACAAACTCTTGAAATAGGTTTTCTTGATGACCATATTGAGCTTAAAAAAGGAGCAAAAGTTTATACCAAATCAATAGAAGGAATAAGAATGGATACTGAATATTTAACGTTTGATACTCCAAATGAAATATCAATTCAGATGCTAAATAAATCACCCGTATTCAAGAATTTCATTGGTATTTGGAATTATATTTCAATTGAAAATGATAAAACCATTTTAAAAATTACTTATAAGTTCAATTTAAGATTTCCGTATAACATAATTTCAAAAATAGTTTTTCAAAAGACTCATAAAAATATTTTGAAAAAACTTGAGTTTCTTGAAAATTACCTTTTAAAATTGAATAATGAAGAGTGTAGTAAAATGGGATGTAAAAAATAAGAGATACACTTTTTTTATTCAAATTATTCTTTAAATTTGGGCAAAAAAGCTATTATGAAAAAAGTTATATTTACTTTTCTGTTTATTTCAATTATTCAATTCTCACACTCTCAAGAAGTAGTAGTCTTAGATAATATTGCTATCTCTGTCAAAAAATGCTTATTAAAATATCAAGATACGATAAACGAAGAAAATCAAAATACGTTTATTAAAGAATGTCTTGAAAATGCTACAGAAGAGCATATGAGTTTACTTCTTAAGCATTATAAAATAGCTAGCTTTAAACAAATCAGCCTTAAAACTTATGTGGTTGACTTGATACCATATATTTCAAAAAAATGTGGTTTAAAAGAAGAAAAATTAAAGAAAGTGTTTGCCAAATGGATGAAGTAGGAGCTTTTTAGTTGTGTATTGAAAATGAGTTCGGTTGGTGGTGTTTGCATCGAGCTGGAATAGATTAAATTAAAAAGACTTAATAAAGTAATTGGGCAAAATAAAATTGCGAATGTTTACTAAAATAAAATTTGAAAATGAAATTAGAAGAAAGAATGGTTTTTTGTGGGATATGTACAAATAGAAAAGTTGATTTTAACACTGGGCTTGTATGTGGTTTAACTAGTCAAAAACCTAAATTTGAAAATAAATGTAATTTTTTTTCTAAAGATGAAAAAGAAGCTGAAAGAAAGTTGAAAATGAAACTTGACGCTGCAGGAACTGCTAAAAGCCAATATGGTTCCTTAAACCCTCAAAAGAATATTAATTATGGAGCTTTTTTAGTAGTATCTGGAGTTTTAGTATTATTCTTATTGTCTATTTTATTTGGTGGAATTATATTAACTACTGGAATTTCATTTTTAATTAGAGGATATTCGCAAAATAAAATTTTAAAAGAAAATAAGTCTTTTAATGAAAAATTAAGAAAACAATAAGTATTGTTCGAACTTATGAAGTTACTTTTAAATAAACTTAAGTTGTAAGAAGTATTTTTTTAATTAAAAAGAAATAGAATTGTGTTTTTAAAAAATATAAAGCGATCACTTTTAAACTTTATTAAATTGTTAATGGTAATAGAATGAAGATATTTAGAAATATAGTAGCATTTTTACAAGCATTACTTCTTTTTCTTGGATTTATTTTTTTAAGCGCTGTAATATATTCAGAGTTGAATTCCCCTTACAATATAATTATTGCAATAGCAGTTTTTAGTGTAGGTGTTTTTTTAAGTAGATCACTTTTTAATTTGATAATAAAAAGAGGAGTTCTTTCTGTAATATCTGGTGATAACGCAACCTATGATTTAGATGAATTAGAGCCAACACTAGGTAGTGACGTATTGAAATTAACTCCTGAAGAATTAACAAATCTATTTTCTAAAAATAAACCGAGTTTTAATAAAGGTGTAACAGTATCAATTTGGGGAGATTGGCAAGGTAGGCAGTTAGATACAAGACATCAATTAGATTCTTTGAATTTTAATTCGGATAATGATATCCTGACTATTAATTTTAGTGATAAATGCATTTTGAAAGTTAAAAGTCCAAGGATAATATTTTATACAAGTAGCTATTTAAAAGTAGTGAAAGCTAAAGAAATACTTTGGGAAGTTCCTGTTGATACTAACTCAAAGAATCAATATAGTTATTTGAATACAGCAGAAAAAATTTACATAAAATCTAATACCAAATGGAAGCCTCATGCTTATGATATTGGTATAGGAATGAATGCTCTTTATTTACAAGGATAACAATTAAGAATGAAAAAAATGAAATTATTTTATAGGCTATTAATCATCTTTATAATTTTCTCATCATGTACAAGTGATGAGAATTCTAATTCAGGTTCAGTGTCAATTATTGGAGATTGGAAAATTACAAAAAAGGCATATTCTTGTTCTTCTAAGACAATACAAGATTTAGGATTAAATCAGTGTGAGAAAAAAATAACAATATCTATTTTAGAGAACGGTAATATTATTTTAAATGATTTCAGATTTTACAATAATGACTGTGTTTTAAAGTCAACAAAAGGGAATTGGAAATTAAATAATAATGAATTAGTGATAACTCTTGAAAATGCAGATGATTTTACATTTACTGAGTTTAAAAATAATATATTAAAAATAGGCTATTACAGTACCGACCCTACAAAAATATGTGATGATACTAGTCAAGTATCTTATTCTTACGTTGAGTTTGTGAAATTATAAATTTTTATAATGGGTTGTAAGTAATTTTAAAAATGAAAAGAGTAGAGTTTGGGTATGTATCTGACTGGAAAAGTAGCTCTATGGCTTATTGGGTTCATATAGAGGAAGGAAAAAGTATTTGGTCTAAATCAGAGAAATTTAATCCTCCTGCACCAATTAAAGATGGAGTTCAAGGTTATCGAAAATTGACTATTGAATTTGATGGTTTTATATTTGAGTTTACTAGCGAAGCTCAATTTGAAGAGTTTATAACTGTTATGAGTAAGAAACTTCTTCCTACTTCTTTTGAACTAGCAAATAAACGTCCAGGTAGTAAAGGTCCAAATAGTCATTGGTTAAGTCGTTTACCAGGGAAAACAAAACCTTGGCGTTATAGAGAAAAGCTAATTCAGTATTGTAAAAAGATAAGTTTTACATCAAAATAGAATTGGACACACCATTTCTTAAGCTATATTAAATAGATTTCTTCGATTTACTACATAAACGATTTAGTCAATTACACTTAGGTTGAGTTTTAGTAATATTTAATAAACTTATGTAGTTTAGGGTATTTTCTCTGTAAAAGTAAATGTTATCAAATCAATGTGCTTATATATCAAAAACAGAATAAGAATTTGTCTTTTTTTCATAGTTTTATTAAACATTGAGGTAATGTGTTCCTAGCCCTAAAAGTCACATGAAAACTAAGCTTACTACGTAAATGTCATATTAATGACGTATTAAATACATTGTTTAAATTTGATAGGAATTAAAGATTGATTTAATCTTGCATTGAATTTAGACATAATGGAGCAACCACAATTAGGAAAAAAAATAATAGAGTTAAGATTAGCAAAAGGTTTAACTCAAACAGAACTAGCAGAAAAGTGTAATTTAAGTTTAAGAACTATTCAAAGAATAGAATCTACAGAAGTTACACCTAGAAGCTATACTCTTAAAATGATATTTAAGATTCTAGATTTTGATGGTTTTATTCCGTTGAATAAAAAGTCTTCGGTAAAAGAAAACTTAAATAAGCCTCAAAAAAATGTAATAAGAATGGTCCTTTTAATTTTAACAACCTCTATTGTATCTATTATTGGTTTTCAAGTTATCTCAAACTTTAAGAAAGAGTCAGCTGAAGAAGTTTCTGAAATTATACAAAAAAATCAATCTAACATAAAAAAATGGATGAACAACAAGCGAGTTGATTCAGTACTTACTTTATACGATGATAATGCATGTATTTTAAACTCAATATGTGGAAAGATTCAAATTAGTGAAATGATGAATAATGTTGTAAAAAATGATTATAAATTAATTGAATATAAATCTTTATCTATTAGTGTAAGTAATATGATTGCTGTAGAAAAATATAAAAATACGTATAGTTATAAAGGAAAAACTAGTAATCAAATTGGGATTACAGAATGGCATTTTAAAAATGGAAAATGGTTAATCATAAATGATGTTTTTCGTAATTAACCAGCCGCTAAAATTAAACTTATGAAAGTTAAATTAATCGTTATATTATTTATAATTCTTTTGCAAAGCTGTAAGAATGTAGATTTTGAAAAAAATAAAAAACACTATTTAGAAAAACAAACAGAATTTGCAATTCCTATGTGGAATTATATTAAAGGAAATAGTTATCAGCTAAATATTCTCAATCAGAATATTTTCACACAAAAGATAGATTCATTACAACTTATATTCACAAGCTACCTCAATAAGAATAAAGGTAAATTAGACCAAAAAACGTTTAATGAGGAAGTGGTATTAATTAAATTAGCTTTCGATAAATTAATCTTAGAATATCCTGAACTACATAAAAGATATACAGGGAAAATTATAGTTCTATCTAAAAAAAATCAATCAAAACTTAATAAAAATATTAAAGTATTTAATGATACAACGTTTTTTTTAACAAAAGATTTAAAAGATTATGTAGCATCTTATATAAGAATTGAAGCAAATAAAAAATTAGAAAATAGTGTTTTTGGAAAATCAGACAATCAACAGTTACAAGCAGATTTGAGCGTGATAGATGAGGTGTTTACTACTACTAAAATTAGTGATTTTTGGAAGCATAAGTATATAAAGCATCATATTAATAATTTAGGAATAAAAAATATAAATAAGATATATTCAAGCTTTATGATGACTTGTAAAACAGCAGAATATAAAGAAAACATAAGTAAACTGTATACCTCTCATAAAAAGGAGAGAGAAAATCATAGTATAGAAACGTATAAAGAAGTTGATGGCTTTAAATTAGAGCTACATCTTTTTTTACCTAATAAAGAAAAATTTAAAGGAAATCGGCCAACTATAGTCCAATTTCATGGAGGTAGTTGGTCTGAAGGTAAACCAGATTGGTTTTTTAGTACAGCAAAGGAGTATGCGAAAGAGGGTTGGGTAGTTGCTGTAGTTGAGTATAGAATTAAAGGGAAACAGAATACTTATCCTTTTGAAGCTGTTAAAGATGCAAAATCTTCAATACGTTGGATAAGAGAGAACTCTGATACATACAATATTGATGTAAATAAAATTATAGCTACTGGTAATTCAGCTGGTGGGCATTTGTCTTTAGCAATTTCATTGGCTAATAATTGGAATGAAAATTCAGATAACCTTAAAATAAGTGCAATGCCAAACGTTATTGTTGTAAATTCTGGAGTTTATGATTTAACAACAAACTCTAATAGATGGATAGTTGAAAAGAAACTAAATAAAGATGTAGTAAAAGAAATTTCACCAAATCATTTGTTAAAAAAGAGTAAAGTAAAAATGCTTTTAATTCATGGAGATAAAGATAAAAACTGTCCTTATGAAACTGCTCAATATTTTTACAAACAAATGAGTGTATTAGGTAATGATATCCAGTTTTATACAGTTAAAGATGCAGATCATTGGATATGGTTTGGAAAACATTCAAAAGAAGTATCGAAAGTAACAAGAGAGTATTTAAGAAAATTAAACTTTAACTAAAACTAGTTGCGATCGTCTGTAATCTTATTTTTTATATAACATATTGTTATACTGATGTAAGAATATAAATGTTCATTATGAAAAAAGGATGAATAACCAATAAAATCATAAATAGCTTCAACAATTAATTTCAAGTATTTTTACGTTAAAATTATAGCAATATTTATATTTGATGGAATTAATACTAAATAAATGATTAAAAAATCATTGAAATATTTAATAATCATCCTTTTAAATTTACTATTTCTAACAATCTTACTTTTGCTTTGGACAGATAAGTTTGAGTTAGAATTTAATAAGTTAGTTCGTCCAATTGAGTTTTTTAAATTAATTGGAATATCACTAGTAGGGCTAGTTTTTATAGGAGTTTTGACTATAGTTTTCCGAAAGTTAAATGTTGAATCATTAAAAACAAGAATAGGAATAGTTGTAGTTTTTATTTTAATAATCAACTCATATTTTTATATTGATTATGGAATGAGAATATATAGCAACAAAATAACAAACAATGAATTTCGTGAGGGAGCATTAAAAAAAATCAGTAATGTAGGAATAGAGCTTGCTTACGGAACCCAAGCTGAGAACTTGACAGGAAAAGAATATTTAGAAATAACAAAAATTAAATGGTTTCCTAAGTTACCGATAAAAGCCGAGAACATAAGTTTTAGGTATGATTATGATGGTTTTTTACCAGATTATTCATTTTCGTTAAGCTATGATTTAACAAAGGAGATGAAAGTTGATACTATGAATTATAAAGATGGAACTTTTTCAAAAAGTCAGAACTTTAAAGTTATTGGTGATAGAAAAAGAGTTATTTATTATGAAGGACAATGGTAAAATTGAAAACTGTAAATAACTAAAATTCAATAAAGGTAAATAAAGGAATGAATCGTGAAATTATAGACATAAATGATTGTACAATATTATTAGAAGAAGCTTCTACTAATAAAAATAGTTTGATCGATTCTTGTTTCTTTGACGAACCAGTTATTGCTATTGCTTTTTATGGAGCAGGAGATGTTAGTCTGAAAGTTAAATACGATGGAAAAACCAAAGAGTTTCATCATACTAAGGGAATGATTTTATCATTTTACGCTGATAAAAAAGTAGAGTTTGAGCATCATGTATCTGCTCAAAAACCTTTGCAGTGTATGGTAATTACAACTACAATTAAAAATTTAGATAAATTACCCAATGGAGAAGGTCAGTTTTTAGAACAGTTTTTGTACCAGCTTGTTCATCCCAAAGATCATTATGTTGAAGGCCCTGTGTTTAATATGACTCCAGAAATGTTTTTGTTAGTTGAACAATTCTTTAATAATAAATATGAAGGAAATCTTAAAATGATGTTCTATAAAAGTCATATGAGCGCTTTACTTTCTCATTATTTTGGAGAGTTGGCTTTTCAAAAGGCTACTGAAATAAATACTTCACTGCTTAAAAAAATAAACCATGCTCAAGAAATACTGTTGTCTGATTTAGAAAATCCACCATCTTTAACCGAATTAGCACATAAAATAGGAACCAATATTAATAAGCTTAAAATAGAGTTCAAAGCTCAGTTTGGTGTTCCAGTTTTTAAATACTTACAAAACGAACGATTAAAGAAAGCTTACAGCTTAATTAAAAATGAACAAAAAACTATTCAAGAAGCTGCTTGGGCAGTTGGCTATGATAGTTTAGGTTCTTTTTCGAATGCTTTTGAAAAAAAGTTTGGATACAGGCCAAGTCAAGTATAAGATTCTTTTCGAATAAATCATAATTCTTTCTGAATAAGTCGCTGTTTTGCAATGGCTATAGATTTGCATCATAATTAAATATCAAAAATTATGAGCAGCAATAAAATACTTAGCATTGTATGTGCCAGTATCGTTTGGGTTTTTGGCGTTAGCTTTTACCTTCTTTCATTTTATATTCCCATTCTAGAAAATCCTGAACAACAAGCTACTATTGTATTAGTATTTGCCATTATTCCTAGTGCCTGTTTTGGAACTTATTTATTCTATAAAAAAGGGAGTATGAAACCATCTACATTGGCACTAACATTTGTATTTGTAGCAACAATATTAGATGCATTAATAACAGTGCCAATATTTGTAATTCCCAACGGTGGCAGTTACTCAGAATTCTTTGGAGACCCTATGTTTTTTACCATTTTGGTTGAGTTTTACTTCATTGTATTGTATATCGGAACTTATTTAATCAAACAAGAAAAAGTATGAAAACAGTAACTCTTTTTATAACAGTTTTATTAAATGCACTTTCTGCAGGTCTTTTCTTTGCTTGGTCGGTCTCGGTAATATTAGGAACAAAAAAAGTAGGAGATTTTACTTACTTGGAAACCATGCAGAATATTAATAGAGAAATCTTAAATCCAGCGTTTTTTATACTTTTTTTTGGAAGCTTAATAGCATTGATTATAACAAGCTACTTACAGTTTAATACTAAAACAGTGTTTTGGTTGGTGTTGGCATCAACAATCATTTATTCTATTGGCACATTTGGCATTACTGCTCTTGGAAATGTTCCTTTAAATAAGGAGTTAGACGCATTGAATATTAACAAATTAAACCTATTAGAATTAAAAAGCTTTAGAAGCTATTACGAAAGTACTTGGAATCATTACCATAGCATTAGAACAATTTCAGGAATGATTTCATTCGTCCTAGTATTAATAGCAACATTTATTCACAAAACAAATTAAAACAATTCATTATGAAATCAAATATTTTAGTTATTGGAGGAACCGGAAAAACGGGTCGCCGTGTAGTACAACATTTAAAAAACAAAGGAATAGAACCTAGAGTAGGGGCAAGAAAAGCATCACCAAGTTTTGATTGGGATAATAAAGATACTTGGGTAGCGGCTTTAACAGGTGTCGAAAAAATGTATGTTAGTTATTATCCTGATTTAGCTGTTCCTTGAGCTAAAGAAGCTATACAAAGTGTAACCTATTTAGCTAAAGAATTAGGAGTTAAAAAAATGGTATTGCTTTCTGGAAAAGGAGAAACTGAAGCAGAAGCTTGCGAAAAAATTGTAATTAATTCTGGGATAGATTATACCATAGTTAGAGCCTCTTGGTTTAATCAAAATTGGAGTGAAAGTTTCTTTTTAGAGCCTATTTTGTCTGGTGAGGTGGCATTACCAATGTCAGATGTTTTAATACCATTTGTAGATGTAAATGATATTGCTGAGGTTGCTGCTACAGTTTTACTTAACGATTCTTATAATGGTGAAATTATTGAGGTAACAGGACCTGAATTAATTACATTTAAGAATGTTGTTGACATCATATCAAAGGTTAGCGATAGAAGCTTACATTTTTACGACATCACATTAGAACAGTATGTTGAAGGTATGAAACAACAAGAAGTACCAGATGATGTTGTTTGGTTAATAGAGTATTTATTTAAGCATGTTTTAACTAACCCACAAAATCAGTTAGTGGTTCATGATATTGAACGAGTTTTAGGCAGAAAAGCAACAACATTTAATGAGTATGCCCAAGAAACCGCTAAAACGGGAATTTGGAATCAAGTTCTAACTAGATAGTTATTGTTTATAGATAAAATACTTTTAGGTTCGTTGCGGGAAATACGTGATTATTTTCCGTAACGAACTATATGAGGGTGTTAAAAGGTACTAGAAATGTTTAAGCTCTTCCACCTCTAACATAGCCTTAAAGCCTTCGTAAATTACTTTATGATTATCAACTACATGCACCTTCATTTCTTTCTTAATTTTTTTCTTAAACTCGAAACAAATGTAAGAAAGTCATTTATAAGCTCCTGTAAACAAATGTATTTACTTGCTGTAAACAAATCCCTAGTGTAGTTCAGGGAAAGCCCTTAGATGTTGGGGTTGTGGAATAAAAAAAACACCTTGGAGAAGGTTGGATTATATATACAAACTATTATTTCAATTTGAAGTATATTGATTCTTAGTAGCTTATTTTTTTTTAAATAGATTATCAATTAACTTTTTGAAAGAACCCTTTTTAGACTTCTTTTCTTCTAAGAGTAAAATAATTTTTTCATGAAAAACATTGTCCGATGAAGAAATATAATTTAACCTTTTATAAATATTTTCCAACCAATCATTCATTACTTTAAAATATTGTTCTCTTTCAATAAAATATTGATTATTAAAATTTTTATATTTATTGTTATTGAATGATTCTTTGGCAATATTTATTTTTTCTTTTATAAAGTTAATTTCAGATTCGAATGAAGCAGAAATTTCTTCAATAATTATCTTATAGTATTCATAATACTTTATTTCTTCGTTTTTTTTATTTTCTTTATTAAAATGAATTATAACTTCTTGTAGTATAGAGATATACAATCGTATAGATGGGTGTGAAGTTAAAACATAATTAGAGTAAGCAAGTCCAATTTTTTCAAAAACAGGTTCATTTATATGAACCAAAACCATATTTGGCTCATCTAATGTAAATTTATTAAAGTAAGAATTTTCAGCTTCTAAAAAATCTTTAAAAAAATAAAAATCGGGACTTAAATTTTTATCAAGCTCCATGATAAGGTATTTAGCTCCCTCTTTATTTTGTGCTTTACTCCATCTGTCTATTGACACATAATAATTTGACTTAAATATTGACCTAACTTGAGAAATAATTTTATTACCTCTCTCAATATTTACAATCTCAATTTTATCATTAATTGTTAATTTATTATTTCCCTTAGCAAGTAATTTATGAAACCTAAATAGCTCGGGATGATCTTCTCCTTCTTTTAATTTAATATCAAATACTAAATCCGTAATCTCAACTAGAGTAGCCCAAAAATGATGAGTTCTTGTTCTAAGTTGAATTTCAACAATTCTTACGTCATTAATTGGTTTAACAATTAAATGATAACTGACATACCCAGTTTCTCTTGGTGAAACAATATAATCAACTCTATCAATTACTTCAAAGTTTGGATTATTATCAAAATCTTCAACAATTTTATAAATCTGCGATATAGAATCTACAATAGATCTGCATCCAGCAATATCTTGCATCTTTGCAAAATCCATAGTTTTTTCACGATTTATTTTTCGAATAATTGTGTCAATTCTTTTTAAACGATAAACAGTAAGACTTCCTTTATAGTGATATTTACTACGTTTTACGAGAAAATCAAAAACTGTATTCATAGAGTTTTGGAATGAAACCCTATATTCTTGTAGTTTTTCTAAATCTTGTTTATCAACAATATTATTTTCTCGCTGATTCTTACGTATATTTCTACCTAGCTTTTTTATTTGAGACTTACTTATATTCATTTTAACACTATAGATTTTAATGTGCTAGTATTTATACTCTAACAAATTCAAAAGTAATAATTTATTAATCGTGAATTAGTACGTTAAAATGAGTTTGTTCTAATTAGTTTTTATCTCCGATTATTTGAAGTGATTTAGGTTTTAATTATTCACTCTCATAAAAAGAAGCATCCACATTTTTTAGTCTATTAATAGTTCGTTGCTTTTCGTTAACTGCATAATGTTCTTTCATCATTTTACTAGAGGTATGAGAGTTTAGTTTTTGAGCGTGTGCAATATCTAATTGTTCAGAAATTTTATCACCGTATAAATGTTTTAATGAGTAAAAATCGGCAGTTATATTCAATTGGTTTTTTACGTGAGTTTTCCAACGTCTGGTAATTTGCTCGTACCTGATAGGTTTTTTACCTTTTGATAGTCCTTTTGAAAATAAATAATCGTTAGGGTTTAGGGTGGTGGTATTTCCTTTTTGTTCATTAATAACCTCTAGCCATAGGTGAGCAAAGTTTTTATTTATGGGTTTTAGTACTTCTTTATGTTGTTGTCCTTTTTTAATGAATACCTTAAATTCAAGCTTGTTTATATTCACATCTTTTACTTGTACCTGAAGTATTTCAGATACTCTTGATCCGCTTGAGTAAAAGATCATCATAAAACGCCAAAAAGTGTAATACTTAGATTTTAAATGAAAATGCACTCGTTTTCTGTCATCTTCAGATAAAATTTCACGTAATAGTTTATCGGTTGTTAGCTTTTTAATTTTATAAGTAGGGTTGTGTTCCAAAACTTCATCTTCAATCATATCTCCAAATAAAGCACTTAATTGAGCCTTATACTTATTGTATTTATAGTTTGAAATATTCCTGGTTTCTTGCTGATGCCTTAGAAGTGCTTTTATATCTTTTCTTGCTATTTGACTTATAGATTTGTATTGCAGCTGCAATGCATGTATAGAAACCTTTAAAAATTTAACCATAGAAGTAATGTCGGTTCTATAGCTATCAGAAATTTTTTTAATTTTTAGGTAATACTCTAAAGAATCTATTAACGTGCTATTTTGATTAATGGAGTTTTTAACTTCCATATATTTTTTAGTAATAGGATTCCAGTTTTCGTTTACTAGTTTACTTACTAAGCCGTCAATTAAAATTTGTGTAGCTTCTCTTCGTTCGCCTAAAGTTTTGAAATCGTTCATCCCTTTCATGCGTATTCTTTTTCCTTTTGGATATTGTTCTTTATATAATGGATCAAAGAAATAATAGTAAATAACCCATTCTTTTAAAAGTGTTTCTTTACCTCCAGTTTTCTAATTTTTAGGAATAGGGGTAGGGTAAGTTGTTGAACAACCATTTGAAAGTGAAATAATTTTTTTCATTTTTACAATACATTTTGTCCCGTTTCTAGTCACGGCAGTTTAAAATGTAAATCTTGCAGGATTGTAAAAAACGAAAAACCCCTTATAAAATAAGGGGTTTTTAACTGTAGCGAAGAGCAGATTTGAACTGCCGACCTCAGGGTTATGAATCCTGCGCTCTAACCAACTGAGCTACCTCGCCTGATTGCGGGTGCAAAGATAGGAGTTTTTTTCTTTCACACAACAAAAAAAAACAATTTTTTTTAAAAGAAATATTTGTATATATTGGCGGACAAACAAAAAAATAAATGAGTAAAGTTAAATTTGAATTAGAGTTTCCAATTCATGCTTCACCAAGCATGTTATATCAATATTTAGCAACACCAGCAGGATTAGAAGAATGGTTTGCTGATAGAGTGAATTCTAGAGGTAAATTAATTACCTTCATTTGGGATGACTCTGAGGAAGAGGCTAAAATAATGGCCAGTAAAACTGACGAACGCATAAAATTTAAGTGGACAGAAAGTGAAGGTGATGAAAGTTATTTTGAGTTTAAAATACAAGTCGATCCTATTACTAAAGATGTAGCCGTGCTTGTTACTGATTTTGCCGACGATGAAGACGATGCGGAAGAGGCCAAAATGTTGTGGACAAACCAAATTGAAGAATTAAAACACACTATTGGGGCTTAATAGAAAAAAGCATTAAAAAAACTCGACAATTTGTCGAGTTTTTTTATGCATAAAACTTACTTAAATTAGTAAGTTTGCATTTGTAAAAAATAAGTATAATGGTAAACTTTAACGGAACAATTATATCACCTAAAGAATTGCAAATATCTCATGAAAACAGAGCTTTTAAATATGGAGATGGGGTTTTTGAAACGATAAAGGTTGAAAATAATAGAGTTATTTTTTTTGAAGATCACTATTTTAGGCTAATGGCTTCAATGAGAATGTTACGTATGAAAATTCCTATGGAGTTTACTCTTGAGTTTTTACAAGATGAAATATTAAAAACGGTAAAGGAAAATATAACTCAAAATACTAGTAGTAGAGTAAAGTTAACTGTTTTTAGAAAAGATGGAGGTTTGTATACTCCAAAAACTAATGAAATTGATTATTTAATAGATGTTAAGCCAATTAGTTTAGAAGAAAAGGATAGCTATACCATTGATTTATATAAAGATTTTTACAACTATTCGGGATTACTATCTACGGTAAAAACAACCAATAGAATGGTAAATACCTTGGCTTCAATTTTTGCAAAAGAAAATGATTTCGACAATTGTATTTTATTAAATGAGCGTAAAGGAGTTGTTGAGGTTACCAATGGAAATATATTTATAGTTAAAGGGAACACTATCAAAACACCCGCTTTAACTGAAGGTTGTATAAAAGGAGTAATTAGAAAAAAAATAATAGAGATCGTTACTAAACATCCTGATTTTACCATAGAAGAAACTACTATTTCTCCATTTGAAATTCAAAAAGCAGACGAAGTTTTTATAACAAATGCCATTGTTGGTATAACATCAGTTACGAACTACCGTAAAAAAACATTTGATAATTCAATTGCGCAAAAACTAAAAAATAGTTTAAAGGTTACTAGTTTAACAATGAGTTAATTTAACTGTACATCACTAGGTGCATTTGCCCATATTTTATATTCACCTCCTTTTTTTAGAAGCTGATCTTTCCAAAAGGTTTTGTTGTTAATTGCTAATATGTTAGGATATTTATTTTTAGAAATAAACCAAGAATTCGTGTTTAATTCATCATCTAATTGAGTAGGTTCCCATCCAGAATATCCTAAGAAAAAACGAATGTCACTAGGCTTTACTTTATGGTTATTAAGGTGTTCTTTTAAGTAATTAAAGTTACCTCCCCAATATATACCATCAGTTACTTCTACGCTATTAGGTAACAATTCAGGAATTTTATGAATAAAATATAAGTTATCCTGTTCAACAGGGCCACCTTGGTATACGGTGAAATCACAATTAATATCTGGAACTAAATCACTAAGAGTATAATGTAAAGGTCTGTTTAAAATAAAACCAACAGAACTCGTCTCTGAATGCTCAGTGAGTAATACAATAGCTCTTTTAAAAGAATTGTCATTTAAAATAGAAGGTTCAGCTATTAATAATCTTCCTTTTTGAGGTTTTAATACATCCATAGACTTGTATTTGGAATACCAATATAAGTAAAAATTAATAAAATTTTAACATAATTAATAAAATAAGTTAACTTATAGCTTTTGAAGTGCTTCAATAACTTCTGTTCGTTTACGAACTGATACAGGTACTGTTTTATTATTTTGTAACACAATGTATCCTCCGTCAGATTTTATAAATTCTTTTACGTACTGTAAATTAATAAGATGGCTTTGGTGAACTCTTATAAAACCATATTCTTTAAGAATGTCTGAAAAATATTTTAATGTTTTTCCTACCAATATTTTTTGATGATCAGCCATATAAAATTCTGTATAATTATTATCTGACTTACAATGCATAATATCATCTAAATTAACTACTATAATTTTATCTGATGAATGTAGAGAGATTTTTTTAGGTCGTTGGTTAGGGTGTGATATTGATTCTTGTAAAACTGTTAATTGTTCTTTATTTGGAATAATTTGAAGTTTTGCTTTTTCAATTGCATTGGTTAAATCATCAGTTGAATACGGTTTTAAAACATAATCAATAGCAGCAAACTTAAAGGCTTTTATAGCATATTCATCACTAGCAGTAACAAAAATTACTTTTGAGGTTAAATTTGGGTGAATTTCTAGGATATCAAAACCAGTACCATCTCCCAACATAATATCTAAAAATAAAATATCGGGCTGTTTTTTTCTGAGTAATTTAGAAGCTTCAACTACACTTTTTGCTGTTCCTATAATTTCTATTTCTGGATGTTTCAATTCTAAATCATTTTGCAACATCTCTAGTGCAGAAGATATATCATCAATAAGAATAGCAGTGAGTTTATTCATTTTAAAAATCAGTTTTTAAAGGTATTTTAAACCAAACTTTTGTTCCTTTTACAGTATCGTTTTCTATTATTTCATCAATTTTTATAGAAATATTAGAAGTTAAGTTCTTAATACGTTCTTTAGTAACTTTAATGGCTAAAGAAGCATGGTCATTTGTTTTTTTATTCTTTTTTGATTGATGAACGCCTATACCGTTATCAATAATTTCACAATGTAAGTAATTTTTAATATCATAAAACTTAATTGTTATTTTTCCTTCGCTAATATTTTTTATACCATGTTTAATGCTGTTTTCAATAAAAGGTTGAATAAGCATAGGTGGTATTAGAACTTCTTCAGCATCAAATGAAAGTTTCGTTTCTATACCATAAGTAAAGGTACTACTGCTCATTTGTTGTTCTAATGAAATGTAGTTTTTTAAAGTAGCTATTTCTTCTGATAAATTAACTTCTTCTTTTCTTGAGGTATTTAGTATAGAACGTAATAGATTTGAGAATTTACTAATTGTAGTATTTAAATCGTCAAGCTTTCCTGAATTACCCAAAGCTTTTATTCCGTTAAGCACATTAAAAATAAAATGAGGATTCATTTGAAGTTGTAAAGCCTTTTGCTCAAGAGAAAGTAGGTGATTTTCTATTTCTAGTTTCATGATTTTCTCTTTGTTTATCCTTCTTATTTTTTTGATGTATTTATAGGTAATATAAGAACTTAGTAGTAGTAGTAATGAAATAGCTAGCCATTGAAACCAATTTTTTTTATAAAAAGGTTTGTCTATATAAAACTGAAAATGAATAGGTTTACTTTCTTGTTTATTTGCTGTCTTTGATTGAACAGAGAAGGTATAATTACCTGCTTTTAAATTAGCAAGGTTTACAGAGTTATTGTTGGACCAAGGACTAAAATCACCATTTAATTTATAACGATAATAAACTTTTTTAGGATTGTTTATATCAATTGATTTATAAGTAAAAGCTAAATGGTTTTTTCCAGGAGGTATTTGTAAAATTCCTTTATAACTGTTAAAGTTAATACTATCAATAGTTTTATATACTACTTCAATATCTTCGAAAGAAATTAAAGGAATAGGGCTTTCTTTTTGAAGTTTGTTTTCTTGTTTATAAACTCCTTTGTCACTGGTTCCAATCCAAATGTTACGTTGGTTATCTTGAAAAATAGTAGAAATAGCATTGGTTTCAAGTGTGTTGTATTTGTTTATTTTTCTGATAAATGAGAAGTCTAAATCTAAAACTTCTATACCATTACTATTTGAGTATATCCAAAATTGATTATTAATCTTTTTAACTCCTTTGATATTTTTTGTAGTTGAATGTATTGTTTTAATAGTGTCGTTTATAATTACTTTTAAACCGCTATTAAATGTACTAGCAATTATTTGTTTATTATGAATAATAAGAGCTGTGTAATTAGCTAAATCTATTCTTTTAAGAAGCTTAGGATTTAATAAATCGTCAATTTTCCATAAAGCTTTTTGAGTGGCTACCCAATAAAAATTTCCATCGAATTGAATGTCGTTAATTGGGGTTAAATCTATTTGAAAATTAGTACGTAGAGGAGATAAGAAATCGTTTCGTAAACGATAAATACCCTTTTTAGTACCTAAAAAAACTTGATCTTTAATTTTTGAAATACAGTTAATTTTTTTGCTTTCAAAAATTTGAAATTTAGTATGTTGTTTAATAAAAAAGTTACTTGACGAACCTATTAAAAGGCTATCCTTATTAGGAGCTAGTTTAGTTATGTAATTAGTTTCTAAACCTTCTTTTCTTGAAAAAGTAATGTAGTTATTTCCGTCAAATTGTGTAATCCCTTTATTGGAAGCAAACCAGATGTAGCCAAGATTATCTTGTACTATATCGGTAATAGTATTACTAGGCAAGCCATCTTTAATGGTATAGTTTTTAAAAGTATTGTTTTGAGCAATTAATGATGTAGCTTTTAATAAAAAGAAAAAATAAATAATGTATTTTAAAAACTTCATATAACAAACTTACTTAAATTAACCGTTACTATTAAAAATAATATTCTCTTTCTAATAGTAACGGTTGTTAAACTTCTACTTCATAGCATACAAACGTTTGTTTGTTGTATCTGGTTTTACATGCTCTAAATCACCATAAGGTTTTGTAATAGGTTTTAAAACACATAATACGGTAGACATTCCTTTTAAAGTAAGTTTACTATTCTTTACTTTCCAAGTCCATCTAAATTTTTCAACAGGAATGTTTAATTCACGTACTTTATTGGCTAAATCTTCATCATTAGCAATCCAATCCATTACCTCTTCTTCCATAGTAAATGATGGGATATCATTATCAGAATTATGATAATCCAATTCAAGTTTTATAGGAACATTGTATTGTAAGGTATATGGTTCTCCTACGTAGCGTTCTTTTTCATTAGTTAATGCGGCAAACCATTCTACTTCTTTTTCATTTGGATATTTTCTAGCAATTTCTTTAGATAAATCTACTTTACCTGGTGAATTAGCTGTAGGGTAAAAAACATAAAAAGGTTCTGCTAAATAATGGTTTGTAAATTCTCCGCCAAAAATATTGTAGTACGGTGAAGCAATTATTTGTGGCGTTTTATCTGTGATAAAAGTACTTTTTAAGTTGTTTATTAATGCGGTGTTTTTTGCCAACTGATTTGCATGAAATATAATTTTAGTGTCATTTGTAATTACATTTTTCAATGTTGGTATATTTCCTTCATTAATGGATTCTTGTAATGATTCAGAAGTGATTTTTTTACCATTCACTACTGTCTCTAAATTCATACCTAACCACGGATTTGTTTTATTTACAATATGTACTTCTCCGTATGGGTTTGAAGTTGCGTTTGTATTTAACCACTGAATAATTTCTTCTAAAGAATATGCGTCTTCTATAATTTGGAAATTTTTATCTTTAAAAAAAGTTCTTGCGCCCGTATAAAAATTATCATCTTTTTTATCATATCCTGTAATAAATACGATAGGACTTCTGTGAACTACTTTTTCTTCTTTTTTTATGATATTTGTAGCAGTCTTTTCTTCTTTTTTGGTTGCGTTCTCTGCTTTTTTTGCATTGTTACAACTTGTAAATTGTCCAATTAACATTAACAATGCTACTGTCATTCCTATAGTTCTGATTACTTTTTTCATAATTTATTGTTTTAAGATTATTATTAAATTTTTAGATGATGAAAGGTTACTCGGTAATTGATTTAAAATTTTCCGTAGGTTTCTATCGGGTAACCAATTTCCATTCTCTTCTTTTTCTGTTTTTGTAATTTTCCCATCTCTGCCAATATGTATTTTTAATTGATGATATTTTTGTAAATACATATTTAATATTGCTGAATAACTATTTTCTAACCACATAACTTATTTGTTTTATACTTCAAATGTAGTTAGGGAATAGAGGTAAATATTGAGCTAATTAGAATTCGTTGGGATTAAATTAGAATTCGTAGTAAAGAGAAAAACCCTCTTTGTTTTTTCAGATAAAAAAGAGGGTTTTAGAAAGTATAATGAAAATTACTTAATAACAATCAGTTTTTATTTGATTAGATTTTTTAAAGTAATCTATAGGAGTATGAAGCTTAGTTACAGTTATTTTTTCAATAACTTTAAATGTTGCATTCATCATAGCAACTGAACCACAAATTAAAATACATCCTTTATTTTTTAGAACTGAAATAATCACCTCTTCATTTACTGCTATAATATCTTGAACATATTGTTTGGTGGTATTTTCTTGAGAATAGGCAATACGTAAGTTATGGAGTTGTTTTTTTTCTATTGAATCTTCAATGAATTTAGAATATATCTTGTAAGATTTTTCAGTTCTACCTCCCCAAAATAAATGTGTTTTTACTTGTTTGTGGTTTTCATGAAGCATTCCTAAAAAAGGAGCAATACCAGTACCGTTTGCTATTAAAACAATTTCTTTAGCTTTTTTAGGAAAGTGAAAAGAAGGATTTTGTTTTATAGACGCAGTAACTAATTCGTTTTTATTTAGAGTGTTTAAGTAATTTGAACAAATACCAAATTCATGTTTTTTGATACTTAAAAGTATTTTTTGATTCACTTTTCCGATAGAATACAATCGTTCAATATTATCTTCTTTTGGGCGGATAGATAATAAGTCTCCTGAAGTATATTTTATTTTTTTTGAAGGTTGTAAATGAACTAAAAAAGTGTTGTCACAATTAATATTTGTGTTTTCAGTCACAGCAAGCTTATATTGTTTATTTACTTTAAATACTTGTTGTTTTAGGTGTAAGTCGAGTTCGAATTTTTTACCTAATTCAATAGCCCAGTTTTTAAAAGCATCAAAAGATTGGTTGTTTATTTTATAAATAGGAAGAATAGGGGAGTAATTAGCTTGTTGTTGTAATGTTTGATTAACCTCAATTGCATATTCACAAAACTTTGGATAAGCCATAGAGCCAAAGCCTACAACTGCATATTTTATGGTGTGATTTATAGCGTCATTTTTAATTTTATTTAAAAATGTTTTCGCATTGCTTGGAGCTTCTCCTTCGCCATAAGTAGCAGTTAAAATTATCAAATACTTACAGTTTTTGTAAGTAGTATAGTTGTTTAAACTAGTAATAAATACTTTTTGTTTGTTTTCTAAAAGAGCTTTGTATAGTGAATTTGCAAATGAATATGTAGTTCCAGTTTCTGAACCAACAAGAATTACAAATTCAGCAGTATCTTTTTTTATGTTGTTTTTAGGAATTATGCTGTTTTTCTTCCTAGTGAAGGTCATTATAAAACCTGAATAGATGAAAAAAAGAATTCCTAAACAAGAAAGTAATAAAATACTTGCCCATATATAGGAACCTTTTCCGGTATGTAACAGTAAACTCCAATGTAAAAAAAAGCCTGTTAAATTAGTGCTTTTAGTACTTAAAATAGCTCCTGAATATTGATGAATAACTAATTCTTTGTTTTGTAATTTTAAAAGAAAGTAATCTTCTTCATCTTCTGAAAAAGGAAACTCGATACTTTTAACAGTACTTAGTTTAGTATTTTTAAATAACAGAAAATTTTCAGGAGAAATTATTGTAGATTTTTTTTGACCTTCAAAATCAATTGAATGATTAATTTTTTGTGAAGGTAAAAGAGAAAATTTATCTAGGGATAAATAAATTCCAGTAACTGTAATTATTATTATTGGAATTAAGGTGTACCTACCGATAATAATATGATAATATTGCTCAAAATTCTCTTTTATTACTTTAGAAAATAATTTAAGAAATCCACCTTGTCTTTTTATAATTAAAATAAGTCCTGAAACTGCAATTAAGCAGAGTAGAAGAGATACGAAACCAATAATAAATCTACCTGTTGATTTTAAAAATAAAGAACGATGTAAGTTGGTTGCAAATTTATAAATAGGCTTTTTCTTACTAGGCTTACCTAGCTTATTTCCTGTTATTGGATCAACATAAAAAGTATCATTATTACCTTCTTTAGTAATTACTGAAGTTTTTATAAAATCGTTCTCATCTATTTCAAGCGAGATAATTTCATCATATTTTTTGTGTAAAGAAATAATTGTTTCTGAAACTGAAATAGTATCTAAATTCTCAATAAAATAAGGTTCTAGTTTTTTAGAAATAGGTTCAAAAGCTAAAACAATTCCTGTTAAGGAAGCAATTAGTATAAAAAAGAAAGAAGATATAGCCAAGGTTAAGTGGCTATATCTCCATATAGAAATGGTCATTTTGTTAGCTTTTATTGAGGCATTAATCTTATGTATCTAATAAAGCCTTTACCTTCAATTTTGTTTTTAATATTTTCTGAAGTAAGATCAAATTCAATATCATTTTTATAGTACTCTTGATCTTCTACAGCTGATTCGAAACGTATTCGATATCCACTATTAATTTTAGCAGGATCTATTTTTAATAAACTAATAGTTCTGTTTCCACCACCAATAGTTGCACCAGTTACAGCATCTATATCTGTTCTAACTTTACCTTGAAATTTCCACCATTCAGTAATATCAGAATACCACTCATCATCATCACCTTGAACTCGAAGCGTTTCTATGTACTCTCCATCTTTTAATAGTGAAATAACAATATAAGCTCCTTCACCAGTATAATTTTTCATTTGAATCATACACTTGTAAGTAGTACTAGTAGTTATTTTAGTAAAGCTGTATAGGCTAAAAATTAATATTCCAAATATTAAAATATGCTTTTTAAAGTTTTGTATTTTCATAATTATTTTAAAAAGTTTAAATCTACATTTTTAGAAGTTAATACTTCATTTTCCTTCGCTAAATCATATACCGTTTCTCCAAAATCAGTTGTTATTTCTTTATTGGCATGTATACTTAATAAGTAATTTATAATCTTAGTGTTTTTAGCTTGCATTACAGCTTTATGTAATACTGTTAAGCCTTCACTGTTTTTTGCGTTAACATCAATTTTTAATTTATTAATTTCTTTTAGTAAATCAATATTGTTTTTACTTAAAGCAATGTGAAATAAAGAACTGTTGTTTTGTTGTTGCTCTTTAAGGTTTACACCATTGTTTATTAAAATATTCATTTTGTTTTTAAAAACTTTTGGGTCTTTAGTATTGTAACTTTTTACAAGATAATAGGCTAAAGAGTTTCCTTTGGTGTCTTTTACCAAAACGTCAGCTTTATTATTAATTAAATACTCTACAACCTCTAAAGAGTTTCGTTGTATTGCCATTGATAAGGCTGAATTTCCTTTCTTGTTTTTATGGTTAATGCTTTTAGTGTTTTTAGATAAAAGAGCAACAATTTCTAATGAATTTCTTCCAGCAGCATTAATTAAAGGGGTATTACCATTTTTATCTTCTTGATTTACATTTACTCCTTTATTTAAAAAATAAGAAAAAGTTTCAATGTCTTTATTACCGTAAGCTAAATTGTGAAGAGGAGTTTTTCCTTGTTTATTAGTAACATTAGCTTGTATTTCTAGTTTTTCTAAATACTTAAAAAAGGATAATGAATTATAGCCTTTTCTTGAACCTTGAGTGGCTAATAACATTGCATTACCATTGTTTTTGTTACGATTTTTATATGGTAATCCTCGTTTTATTAAAATATCTAGCATTTTTTTGTTTCCATTTTTAGCTACATAATTAAAAGCACCATTACCATCATTATCTGTACTTGAAATGTTTATTCCTTTTGAAATAAAATAATCAAGTAAAGAAAGGTCTTTTAAATGAGGGAGTAATAAAAGTAGTGCATTAGCACCATGTTCATCAACATCCGTTTTTATGTCAATGCCATTTTTAATACAAAGCTCGTAAACTTCTTTGTTTTTATTACCAGTAGCAGCAGCAAATGTAAGAACAGAAAAATTATGAGAATCTTTTAAATCCATACGTGCCTTTTGGGCTATTAAATACTTCATTAATTCAACATTATTTGCATAAGCAGCCCAAAAAATATAGGTTCTTTTATCGTGGGTTAGCTTATTAACATCATTTCCTTTTTTAGATAATAGATGTTTTATAACCTTATTAGATGTTTTTTCTAAAATAGCATAGACAACAGCATCAAATCCATACGGATTTAATGCTGTAGGGTTGTTGCTTTCAGTTATTTTTTGTTCAACAGTTTCAATGGTTGGATTGGTTTTCCAAAATTTTCTGTCAAAAAATTCGTTTTTAGTTTGAGCTTTTAAAATACTAGTAAGTACAATAAAAGCGAATATTAATTTTGTTTTAAACATTTTTCTTTAATTAAAATTTATAACGTAGCGTTGTTCCAAAACTAGCAGGTTGAATTCTATTTAAATATACAGTACGATACGCATTAAAGCCTATGGCGTTAAATATATTGTTACCAAATACATCTAAACTTAAGCTTCTGTTAAATTTATATGAAGCTTGAAAATTTACTGTTGTGTACGCTTTTAAATCAAAAGGCTTTGCATCAGGAACAACTCCTGTATGTGTATAGTTTCTAGACCAAACATTGTGAGGTCTTTCACCTAAATAATATACTCCAGCCCCTAATGACAATCCATTTAAATAATTTTGAAATTCATAGCGAGCCCAAAAGTTAGCAGTATGTTTAGGAGTATTAATAGGTCTTGAATTATAGTAGTATGAAACATGATCTTTGTATTTTGCATCTAAATAAGAATACCCACCAATAATTTCTAAATTAGGAAGTACACGACCAATTAGTTCAACTTCAATACCATTTCTAGTGTCTTCACCTCCTTTTAAATAATACCCTAAGAAATTACCTGCATTATCTAATGCTTGTAGGTTTAGGTTTTTACTATTTGTAAAGAAAGTAGTTAGGTTAAAGCGTAGTGCATTGTTAAACCAAGTAGATTTAATTCCTGTTTCAATTTGATCCCAACGCTCAGTGCCTAGTTCGTTACCATTAATATCTCTGTAGAAAGAAGTCATTGGGTTTGAACTGTTTGCATAAGAACCAAAAATGATAATATTTTCAGTTGGATTTATATTAAAACCTATTAAAGGATTAAAAGCATTATCACGCTTTGATCCTGTTAAACTCCTACCTAAAAAGTTTCCTTTTGTTCTTTCCAATGAAGTATAACGAAGGCCTAAAAATACATCAGCCCAATGGTTTAATGAAATTTTATCTTGTATTGTAAAACCGTATGATTTTGTTTTTGATCCTGTAGCTCTTGCTGGGTTTTCAGTTAAACTAATACCAGAAGGTAACGTGTTGTTAATTGGTTGATTAACATCTATAATGTCAACATAATTATTGGTTCCAGGGTATGTTGTAGTATAGGCTGTATTATCAAATTCAGTATTTCTATAATCTACACCTATTTGAAATGTATGCTTTAAAAACCCTGTTTGAATATCTTTACCAACTAAATCTATTTGGAGAACACTGTTTTTGTCGCTTCTACCTCCTGCGTAATATTCTCTATACCTTTGCGTAGTAGGTAAAACTGGTAACCCAGATCTTCCACCTCCTTGAAAAGCATAGCTTGTTTCACCATATGTTTGTAAATCAGAAGTAAATAAACCAGCTTTAATACTCATTTTATCACTAATTTTTCTGTCAAAACGTATAGCATACGTTGTATTTAAAGTGTTGTTTCTATCAGATTCAAAACCAATAAACTTATTGTTAGGCAGTTTTAAAATATTATTAACTTCATAAGTACCTAAGTTGATTGTACCTTGATCTGGAGTTCTACTATCATCCATATAATCCATTTCTAAAACAATAGTTGTTTTTTCGTTTGGCTTCCATGTTAAAGACGGATTTATATAAAAACGTTCAGAATTTACAAATGCTCTATAACTATCAGCTCTGTCATAAGAACCAGCAACTCTAAAAGCAACAGTTTTTTTCTTGTCTAATGGACCATAAAAATCAAAAGTTGGGCGAAGTTGTCCAAAACTTCCAGCTCTTAAGCTAACTTCACCACCACTATAAAACTTTGGGGTTTTTGTAACAATATTTATTACACCACCAGCAGATCCTAAATCGCCACCAAGTCCTTGACTTATTGCAGAGATACCTTTTAAAACTTGAATGTTATCAACTCCAGCCATATCTGTTATAACTCCAACTCCTCTAAAATCGGAATTGATTCTAACACCATTCTTAAGTAAAGGAATACCTCTATAACCTCTTAATGACATACTTTCTCTAATGTTTCCATAGGTAGCAAAAGTGTATACCCCAGCAACGTTTTTAGTAACATCACTTAATGTTATAGCATTTTGATCATTAATTAATTTATGTGATAAAACTGAAATACTTTGTAATTGTTCATTTGGAGCTAAAGGGAGTCTAGTTAATGTTTCTAGTTTTTCTGCTCTTTTTCTTCTTGAACCAAAAAGTTCAACTTCATCTAATTGAGTGTCGGACTTAAGAATAAAAGTAATATTTACATTACTATTATTAAGTTCAATTTCTTTTATTGATTTAGTATAACCAACTGCACTTGCAATAATAGTATAGGTTGAATAGGGAATGTTTTTAATAATAAAGCTACCATCTTCTTTACTTTCACTTCCTAATTGTGTTCCTTTTATATAAATGTTAGCATAAGGGATTACCTCATTTTGTTCATTTTTTACAGTACCTTGTAGTGTTGTTTGACTGAATGTTATTTGTACAAATGTACAGGCTAGTAGTAGCGAGAATATAAATCTCATTGTTTGTTTTTTAGTAGGTTTTGTGTATTGTTTGAATTATTTTTTTACAAAAGATTCAATAGCTTCATTTATATCTTTCTCTTGAGTTACTTTATCAGAGAACAAATGTTTGTATAATGGTTTATTTTTTACTTTACTTTCTAATGATAAGTTATTGTTTCTGCCATATACTTCATTCCATTTATTTCTAACTAACTGCCATTTATTAGTGTTTTTCTTCCACCAATCTTGAGCACCTTTACATCTACTGTCTGGTACTTTTACATAGGTGTTATAACCCTTTTCAGAAGCTAATACAATATCTTTTACACCTTGTTTTCTAATTATTTTTTTATTGTCTTGGTCATGAACCCAACCGTAATTTGTTATTTCATGTCTGTTACCTCTTTCAGTTACATTATAATCGCTTCTTTTAGTGTATTCTCTTCTAGGTAATGGAGCATCAGTTGTGCTTTCCCAATAACTTTTACCATCTACATGGACCCAAGTACCAGAGCCTTCGTAACGAGGACTATCATCTACTTGATATACTTTTTGCGTCCACTGTTTCTTAACTTCAGATTTAGATTTGTTTTCGTAAATCCAGTTATTGTCTCCATTAAACATGTAAAAATCTCTGTTTTGATATACCCAATCTTGCCTCCAGTGTTTTACGATGTATGGTTTTTTAGGATTACCAACTTGTAGTAAATGTTGAATAGATATTTCATTCTTTTCATCAACGATTAATTCAGCCCATTCTAAGGCTTTATCCGATTTAGTTTTTGAAGCCTTGTAAAGAGAATCTTTACTGTAGTTAAATGTTTCTGCAAAATTGAAAGTTACTTCAAAGCAACCACACATTTTCTTAATAGCTTCTCTATCTTTTTTCTTTTTGCTTTGTGCATTCCCAGTATTAATGGTTACTAAAGCTATAAAAGATGCTAATATTATGTTTTTCATCCTATTTGTATTTAAGTTTTAAAATTTTAGGCAAAAATATAAAATTTATTTAGATTGATTTAAAATAAGAATATATATTTGCAGAAAATTATTAAGAATGTTTCTAAATAGAAAATTGTTTTTTGGTTTGTTAGTTGTTACTTCTTCTGCTTTTTCTCAAGAAAACGAACAAGTAAAAGATTCTTTAAAGGTTAACAAATTAGATGAGGTTATTATAACGGCTACAAGAACGGTTAGGCAATTGTCTTCTATACCAATGCCAGTAACTTTAGTTTCGAAAAAACAAATTGAGAAATCTGGATCAGTACGATTAAAAGATATTTTGTTGGAACAAACAGGAATAACTTTAGTGAAAGATGTAGGAAGCTCAGAAGGAGTGCAACTTCAGGGTATTGCTGCAGATTATACTTTGATATTAATTGATGGTGTACCTGTAGTAGGAAGAACAGCTGGTAATATTGATTTAAACAGAATTACTGTAAATAACATTAAACAAATTGAAATTGTAAAAGGTCCTTCTTCATCTTTATATGGTTCAGAAGCAATGGGTGGAGTTATAAATATTATAACTGAAAAGCCAAATAGAGATCAGCTAAAAGGTAAATACCATCTATATACAAGAGGTGGGGCTAAAAATGAGCTTGATATTAACGGAGACATAGTTTATAGAGAAGGTAAGTTTGGTGTTATCGCAGGCGTAAACTTGAATTCGAGTAAAGGATTTGATTTAACTCCTTTAACGGCATCAAAAACTGTATATCCACATCAAAATTATACACTAAATGCACAAGTTTTATACGATGTGTCAGAAAAATTAAAGTTAGATTTTTCACAAAGATATTATAATCAAAATCAATATATAAACTCAGTAACTAATAATCAAATTGATTGGAATGCAAATGTTAAATTGAATCATTTCTTAACTGATAAATGGGATATTGATTATACTTTTTATGCTACAAGGTTTAAAACGGAAAGTACATTAAATAATGTTACAACACTTTTTAATAGAAGTTTATTTAGACCAGAAATTAGGTCAAAATACATAGTAGGAAACTCAGGTACAATAATAGCTGGTGTAGGAGGTAATTTTGATGAATTAGATAGGTCGTCTATAAATGGAGCGAAGCAATATAAAGCTTGGTATGGTTTTGCACAGTATGATTTTAACCCTATTAATGATGTTAATGTTATTGTTGGAGCTCGTTATGAAGGAAGTAATAGTTACCAATCAGCTTTTAGCCCAAAGTTATCAGCTAGTTATCAGTTAAATGATATGATAACGTTAAAAGGATCTGCAGGTTTTGGATTTAAAGTACCCGATTTTAGGCAATTATTTTTTGATTTTAGAAATGTATCAAATGGTTATATAGTATTAGGTACCCATACAATTCATAACCTTTTTCAAGGAGTAGCAGGAGTTAGCTCAATAGAAAAGCAATTAAAACCTGAAACATCAATAGGGTATAATATTGGTTTTCAGTTTAACCTAAATAATGATTTAAAGATTAATGTAAATGCATTTAGAAATGATATAAAGGATTTAATTGACACTTTTGATACAGAAATTTCAGCATTAACAGTAGGACTTCCAAGAGGAACAAGAACATTTTCTTACAGAAACATTAATAAAGTATTTACCCAAGGAATAGAGGTAGATGTAAATTATAAAATAAATAAAAACTTTCAATTTTTTACTGGATATCAATTTTTAGATACTGGTAATAAAGAGGAGTTAAATAGAATAAAAGAAGGCGTTTTTTATAGAGATGAAAATGGTGTATCTCAACAGTTAAATGCTTCGTCATATTTCGGGTTGGTCAATAGATCAAAGCATATGTTAAATGCAAAACTTTTTTATGAAAATTTTGAACACAATTTCTCTATGAATATTAGAGGTGTTTATAGAAGTAAATATGCGCCTTTTGATACAAATGGAAATTTATTAATAGACGATTTTGACAATTTTGTTGTAGCAAACACACAAATTAATACAGCAGTTACAAAGGAATTCCTTGGTTTTATGAATTTACAAGTGGGAGTAGATAATTTGTTTAATTCTACAGGAATTGAAAATAAAGAACTGTTTAATTATACAGATAGTAATGGAAATGTAATACCTAATGAAAGTTATTTACAGTTAGGTAGAACATATTATGGAAGAATACAATTTAACTTTTAATATTAAAAATAGGATTATAGAATGAAACATTTAAGAACAATTTTGGGAGGATTAATTATCGCTTTTTTAATTACATCTTGTAGTAATAATGAAACTAATGAACCATTAGTGAAGTCGGTTGAAAGTAAAAGTATTGAAAATTTACATGCGCCTGGAAAGGGGAGAGGTAACTATACAGGACCTTTTACAAAATTTAGTTTTTCTGAAGGAAAACAAGTAACTGGTGATAATTGGGATATTGCTTTTAGAGCCACAGAAATTATTATAAACGGAGGAGAGAAAGGAGCGCTTTTAGAAGATATAGATAGAGTTCACAGTGCAGCTTTAGTTTTAAAAACTGGTACGTTTACATCAATAAAAGAGGCTCCAACCGATAGTGAGTTTAAGCAAGATAAAAAAGATGCATTAGTGTTATTAACAGGTAGTGGTAATGGTTGGTATACCTACGACCCAACAAACCATTCAATTAATCCAGCACCAGGAAAGGTATTGGTAGTTAAAACTCATAATGGACACTATGCAAAAGTAGAGATTTCAAGTTACTATAAAGATAAAAAACCTTCACATACATCATCACAGTATTACACATTTAATTATGTGTACAACCCTAATAAGGGAGATAAAAGTTTTCAATAAGTATCTTATTGAATTTTGTTAGTTTTTGTTACGTAAACCTGTTTAGCCTTTAAAAGTTAAACAGGTTTTTAATTTTTTAGCGAAATTGAATTCTTTTTAATTTTTAAGAATGGGTAATTTTTTTAACCTTTTAATACTTATAAAGTAGTAACCTTTAATAACTATTAATTATGTTTAAAAATTTCAATAATCAAAAGAGTAAGTTTCTAAGTTGCATTCTTTATGCTTTTTTAGTATCAGTATTTTTTGTTTCCTGTTCTCAAGATGATGATACAACTTTGCCAAACTCTATAGAAAGTAATGAAAAACCTTCTGGAGAAAGAAGTGCGACTAAGAAGAAGTATAAATTTCCTACAATAGGAGTACATTCTGTTACTCCATGTGGCTATGGTTTTAAAGTTAAGTTTTATTATTTAGGCACAGGAGCAATGGCAACAGGAGTTACAAAACCTTATCAAATTTTTAATTCATCAGGTACTTTAGTCGATTCTAGTACAGTTACTCACAATGGTAATACAAATTGGGTTTTAAATCCGTGTGAAGTATACACAGTACAAATTGATGCAGGACCATTTACCGGAATTGTTACTTTTACAGTTACCAGTGATGGTTGTGGAGGTACTTTTGTTTGTTAGTTGTAATAAAAAGAAAAAAGTGGAGCTAATTAAACTCCACTTTTTAATATTAAATTATTTTCTCTTTAAGGTATTTTGAAGTATATGATTTTTTGTTTTTAACTAGTTCTTCAGGGGTGCCAGAAAAAATTAAATTACCGCCATTTTTTCCACCTTCTAAACCAAGGTCAATTATGTAATCTGCGCATTTTATTAATTCAATATTATGTTCAATTACAATAATAGAATGACCTCTTTCAATCAAGGCATTAAATGAGTTTAAGAGTTTTTTAATATCATGAAAATGTAAACCAGTCGTAGGTTCATCAAAAATAAATAATGCTTTATCTTTTGTGGTTCCTTTTACTAAAAATGAAGCCAGTTTTATACGCTGTGCTTCACCACCAGAAAGTGTTGAAGATGATTGACCTAATTGTACATATCCTAAACCAACATCTTGTAAAGGTTTTAGTTTTCTTGCTATTTTTGGTTGGTTAAATTCTGTAAAAAAAGATACGGCATCATCAATTGTTAGGTTTAAAATATCATCAATGTTTTTTCCTTCAAAAGCAACTTCTAAAACCTCTTTTTTAAATCGTTTACCATTACATGCTTCACACTGTAGGTGAACATCAGCCATAAATTGCATTTCAATGGTAACTTCACCTTCACCTTTACAAACTTCACAACGACCACCTTCTACATTAAAAGAGAAGTGTTTAGGTTGATAGTTTCTAATTTTTGAAAGTTTTTGTGAAGATAATAGTTTACGAATATCGTCATATGCTTTTATGTAGGTAACAGGGTTTGATCGAGACGATCGACCAATAGGATTCTGATCAATAAATTCAATATGTTTTAATGTTTCAAAACTTCCTTTAACCTCAGTATGTTGCCCTAGTTTATCACCATATCCTATTAATTTTTTTTGCATAGCAGGATATAGTATTTTTTTTACTAAAGTACTTTTACCACTTCCTGATACTCCTGTAATTACAGTAAGATTATTTAAAGGGAAAGAAACATCAACATTTTTCAAGTTGTTTTCCCTAGCTCCAATAATGTCTATAGTATTTTTTGATACTCTTCGCTTTTTAGGTATTTCTATAGTTAACTTTTCAGATAAATATTGAGCAGTTAATGATTCGGAGTTTAAAAGCTCTTTGTAGGTGCCTTCAGCAACTACATTACCTCCAAAGGTACCAGCTTCCGGACCAATATCAATTATATAATCGGCCTCCTTCATGATATCTTCATCATGCTCAACAACAATAACAGTATTTCCTAAGTCACGTAGATTTTTTAGTACTTTAATAAGTCGTTCGGTGTCTTTGGGATGTAATCCAATACTAGGTTCATCTAAAATATACATGGACCCAACTAAACTACTTCCTAAAGAGGTAGCCAGGTTAATTCGTTGGCTTTCTCCTCCTGAAAGAGTATTTGATGTTCTATTTAAAGTTAGATAGTTTAATCCAACATCTTGTAAAAATTGAAGTCTGTTATTGATTTCAGTAAGTAAGCGCTTCCCAATTTTTTCTTCGTACTTATTAAGTTTTATAGTGCTAAAAAAACTTGCAAGTTCATCTAAAGGTAAAGAAACTAATTCTGAAATGGTCTTATTATATACTTTTACATAGTTTGTTTCTTTACGTAATCGTTTTCCGTTACATTCGGTACAAGTTGTTTTACCTCTGTAACGAGATAACATAACTCTATTTTGAATTTTATAACTTTTTTCTTCTAAGGTTCTAAATAAGTGGTGTATACCGTTAAATTTTGAGGTTCCATTCCACACTAACTCCTTTTGTTCATCAGTAAGTTCAAACCAAGGTTTATGAATAGGTATATTAAAATCAGCTGCATTTAATATTAAAGCCTCTTTATATTTTTTATAACTATCGGTTTTAAAAGCGAAAATGGCATCTTCGTATATAGATAAACCAGTATTAGGAATAACTAGTTCTTCATCAATTCCTATAACGTTTCCATAACCTTCACAGGTTGGACATGCTCCATACGGATTATTAAAGCTAAAAAAATGAGTGTTAGGCTCTAAAAAGGTGATTCCATCTAATTCAAATTTATTACTAAAAGACGTTGTTTCATTGGTAGACATGTCGTCAACAAAACAGATTCCTTTTCCTTCAAAAAAAGCAGTTTGAATTGCATCAGCTAACCGATTGTAAAAATCTTCTTCGTGTTTTACAACAACCCTATCAATAACTAAGAAAAATTCATTTCCTTTAAAGGTTTTAATCGGAAAATCATCAATTCGATACACTTCGTTATTATATTTTAAACGAGCATATCCTTGTTGCATTAGTACTTGTAAAACAGTTTCTATTTTACGGTCTTTACTTATGGTTATAGGAGCTAGTAAAAGTAATTTACTACGTTCTTCAAACTTTTTTATAAAATTTAAAACATCAGTAACTGTATGTTTTTTTACTTCTTTGCCAGAAACAGGAGAAAATGTTTTACCAATACGAGCATATAGTAGTTTAATATAATCGTAAATCTCTGTTGAGGTTCCTACTGTTGATCTTGGATTGGTAGAGTTTACTTTTTGTTCAATAGCAATAGCAGGAGAAATTCCTTTAATATAATCTACTTTAGGTTTATGAAGTTTACCTAAAAACTGGCGCGCATAGGATGATAAGCTTTCTACATATCGTCTTTGGCCTTCGGCATATAAAGTATCAAAAGCTAAAGATGATTTACCAGATCCAGAAAGTCCAGTAATTACCACTAGTTTGTTACGAGGAATTACAACATCTATATCTTTTAAATTATGGAGTTTAGCTCCTTTTATTATGATATTTTCCTTTGGATTTATAGTAGAAAGATCTCTTTTCATTTTAGGCTAAAAAATAAGCGATAAAAATACGGCTTTCTTGAATAAGAAAATAAGTAATACCTAAAAGAGTTTATCTTTTTGAAGATAAAAACTTCCTTTACAAACAAAGGTAAAGGAAGTTTAAAGTTTTAATATTGAATATAGAACTACTTAGTAATGGTAAAAGTATACCCAGCAACTGGTCTAACAGTAGAGTAGATAGTTGTAGAAACATTATATGTTTGTCCACGTTTTAAAAACTCAATAGTTGATACAACTTTTATTCCTTGAGCTGGATCGTTACGGTCAAGTTGAGCAATACCAACTTGTCTTCCTTCTCCAAAAGTTGATCCTTCACGAATAATCATCCATGAATTATAATATCCAAAACCAAGAGGATTGGAGTCAAATTTATAAAAAGAAGTTACAGATTTTATTTCGTGAGAAATGTGAGTACAAGCTGACAATCTTAAATCTATTGGTGATCCAAAGAAAATTTTAGCAGATGTTACAACAATTTTTACATTATCACTATAATGAGGAGCATAAGCTAAAACATAATTGTTTTTTGTAAAATCTATTGCATCGCTAGCAATTTCAGCATTAAAGTCTCCTTTACCACTATGAAATTGTCTTATAATTGGTTCTACATTAGGAGTGATTTCGTTTAAATATAACATTAAATAACCTCCAGTAGAAGATCCTGAGTCTGGTCGTTCAACATGACATTTTAAGCTTTTAACCCCAGTCAATTTAATATTTGAAATAGCTGTTTTCCATATTTGATCAACTTTTACATATTGTTCAGCAAGTAAAGATTGATTATTGATACTTTCAACTTTAGGTAATTCTTGGATTTCTGTACTCATGATGTTTAAGTTTAATAATTTATTCCCATTGGTAAGGTTTCGGGGATAGTACCTCGTTTGTTATAGTAGTTTCTGAACTCTACTTTTAGGTTAGTTTTGAAAATGATTTATAGCGCTATTGATCATTTTCTAAGAGAGTAGCTTTACAATCTATGTAACCAAAGTTAAAGTGTAATACACGGGTTTACAATACTTGCTTCCCCTGAAAGTTGTACAAGGGAATTGGTTATTTTGCATAGGGGTTTTTCCTTAAAGAGAACTAACCATAAGTTAATTAGTATTCTATAATGGAATATGTGCCATGAAAAAACCTGTTCTATATTTTAAGTTATAGAACAGGTTAAGATTGGTGTCGAGTAATTTTTTAAAAAAATAAAATTAAGCGATAGGTGTTTTAATTTTAAGGGCTTGACCTATTCTTTCGGCCCAAACTCCATCTTTATCACTTGAGAATTGCCAATTCATCATCCCACCCAGAATACCATTTTGTTGAATCGGTTCTATAACTTCTGTAATAATTTCATCTATAGGCATATATCCAGAACCTGCATCTCTAGGTGTTACAGGTAAACCAATCATTATTTTTTCGGGGCTTAAACCTGCAAGTTTTGAAAATTGCCAATATGAAGTTACAATTTGGTTTGGGTTAGAGCTCCATGGAGGATTATTGTAAAATTGAACATTTAACCAATCAATAGAGTTTCCTACTTGTTGCATTATTTTTACGTAACCGTCCATACCACTTCCAATTTCTAAATAAGGAGGTTGTGGTGCGTGAGTAATTAAATATTGGGAACTTGGTAATTCTGATCGTAATGCTTGAGTTAAGTTAACTAAAAAGGCAACACCGTCATAATTAGCATTTCCCGTAAAAGAAGCAGTGTCTTCAAAATCGATATCAATTCCATCAAGATTATTATTTTTTATAAACTCAGCAATTGATATTGCTAATTCTTTTTCATGCCCAGCTATCTTACTATAAGCAACAGAAGACATTTCTCCACCCCCAAAGGAAATAAGAACTTTTTGTCCATTTGCTTTTAGCTTTGCAATTGCATTTTTTGTTGTTTGTGTTAATTCAGGTGGGGAAGTAGAAGCAGCAATACCACCTGCTAATTGCAAGGATAGCGGATTGCTTTTAGAAGTATACAAGAAAGATAAAATAATATCAGTGTAAGGAAGGTTAACTGCATGTTCTAAAGGAATTGATCCATTATTGTAATAGCTGATTAGTTTTGACATAGTTTTATAAATTAATTTAAATTTTATCTATTTCTTAAATAATAGATGAGCATAAATAATCGTTATTATTTATTGGTATTTTGTTTAAGTGTGCTTATTTAAAAGTAATTACTATTATGTTAAGAATTTAATAAGGTTCTTTAAGTGATATGTTTTTGTGTTTAAATGATAGGATGAAAAGTATGAGAGATGGTTAGAGAAGAATTTAGTAATGATATAAAAACCTGTTCTATAAAGTATTAATATAGAACAGGCAATTACTATATTATTAACAGTTGTTACGAATTTATTATTTTCCATTTATTAAACTGTTTTTAATGAATAAAAAATAGATTAAATTTTCTTAGTAATATATATAATGTATTAGGCTAGAATTAATTCTGAAGCAAAAGGATCAAGAGTTTTTATAAAATTTTCATTTTGATTTCCAAATAATTCATGGTTTATAAATTGGTGATCATCCTCAGAAACAACAACAAGCTTTGAAACGGTACTTGGGAATTTTTCAAGTTGATTTAAGTCTACATAAATTTCTCCCATTGTTCTAGTGTTATAGAAATAATATTTGAGGTTGTTATGACAAGCAACTGTAGACCATAATGTTTGCGCAATATTTGGAAATTGAGGATTATTAGATTTGAAATTAACAGGAACTGATGCATTCATAACCACAGATTTAGATTGTGTTAAAGAGTCTGGAATATTCTTTGTTTCGTATAAATGATTTAAATAATATGATGCTCTTGCAAATCTATCTGAAGGAAATGGTCCACCAGGAAGTGTGTTACTTGGAAAGAAGTTTTTATCACTCCATTGCCAACGCCAAAATTGATTTAATTCAATTTGTTTAGCATATGAAGGTTCGTTGGTCATTACTCTAAATTCAGGGTTGTTATATATAAAATATTTGCCCTTATGAACTTCTATAATTGCTGAGTCACCGAATTTATCTGAAACAGCAAGGTGTAAAGCTGCAAGTTTATCAGAACCAGGAACTATTCCTCCAATTAGTTGAATTTGTGTTTGAGCACTTTCACTAAATGCAGCTACTACTTCTTTTACAGAACAACAAGTATCTAAAACAAATTGTACCCAACGTAACACGTCTAGGTTTTTACATGAGCTTCCGTCTTTTCGAGCATATTTAGCATTACTATCGTATAAAAGATTGGCTACTAACCCAGCTGAGTTTATACCGTCAGAAGCACCAAAAGGAGCTTTAGTACCAACCATAGTAACAATACTATTATATTTAGCAGTCCATATTAGTGAATTTTCATTTTGAGGAGACGTTCCACTTTTAATTATTTCTTCTTCATTATTTACTTTGAATGCAAAAATTGTAGTAGGCATTTGAGTAGCCCAATCCATATTTCTAGCAGTTGTTAAATAATTGTTTTCTTTATTGAAATTGTTAAATATTCTTGTACACATAATTTTAGTTTTTTAATTTTTATTTAGTTTAGTCACAAGTTTTTTAGGTGTTAGCTAAATAACTTAGTTTTTTATTTTACACATAAATAGCACTTACTTTTAATGCTGAACTTTGACTTTGTACAGCAACTAGGTTAGGATGGTCATTAATTTTGCCTAAATAAAAGCCTCCAACTCTTGTTTGCAAGTAGTTGTTTAATGTCCAAGCAGCAACAGTTGAAGCTGATACTGTAAGATTAGGTTTGTCAGCAAATAATAATTGCCTTGTAAGATCTCTTGGGCTTAAGTGCATGTCCAAATAGTATTTAGAATGGTCTTTTAATTTATAATAACAAGGATCTTCTATGGATTTAGTATGTTTATCGTAGGTCATTACTTCAAAAACAGAAGCTTCTTTTTCGTTTGTTACAATTTGCATAGTAGATTTACTACCAGTACCATTATTTTTAACGTAACCTAATTCGTCTCCATTTTTATTTGATAATTTTAATTTTACAGTTTTAATTTTTACTAGATGACTCATAATTTTATTTTTTAAATTTTTTAATTATAAGGCTTTTCAGATTTCGCCTCGTTTTGTATAATAGTTTCTAGACTCTAAGAGAATTTATTAGATTGTTTTTGAATACATCTCAAACAAAACTTATCCATTAACTGTAAAATAACCATTCGCAGGATGACCGCTTCTGTCTTCAACTTTTGCGCCAACTATAATAGGCGCGTCTTCGGGAGATAAACTCGCCTCCGCTTTATTTTTACCGATTAAAGGACAGGTCATATAAAACCCTATTTTTATCTTTTTACCATTTGAAATAGTTTCAAAATAGGCTGTACCTTCTGCACCTTTTGAGGTACCGCCAACATCGTTGAGGTCGAATCGATAAGTTGTTCCTGGTTCAATGGTAGAGGGAGGGTCAAGTTTGATATTGTGCCAGTTCCCATCGACGATACTGTCACTCGAAAAAATTAAAGGCTTAGAGGTATTGTTTGTTACATGAAAATGACAACTGAAATTAGACATAATTTTAGATTTTTAGTTTCCTACTCATAAGGCTTTTCAGATTTCGCCTCGTTTTTTATAGTAGTTTCTGAACTCTACATTTGAATAAATAGAAAATTAGAAATAGCGCTAGTTTTAATTTCTGATCTAAAATTAGATTTTAAGCAATAGAGATTTTGAAGAGATGTTGTGAATAGATTTTTCAGTGTTGTGAACCATCAAAAAAGAGGCATGTAAAAATGCCTCTTATACTAAAAAAAGAAAAAGTGTAAGGAAACTATTTCAAAATAGAGAAGTTGTAAATTAAGTCTTTATACTTAGCACTAAACATAACCTTATGATTGTTTTTAAGAAGCAGTAAATTGTCAGCAGTAACTATTTGCTCTATAGAGTTTATGTTTACGATGTATTTACGATGTATTTGTTGAAATGCAATTGTATTTATATGCTTTAGTATTTTAGCTAACGAAATTTGAATCACAAATTTTTCAAATTCCGTGATTATGGAGCAATACCTATTATCTACTTCAATATATATTATAGAAGATAGTATCACCTTTTTTAAAGCACTTCTTTTTTTTATAAATAAATAGTCTTTAGTAACTACTGTATCTTGGTTTGTGCTTGCAAATACATTAGTTTGCTCGTAAAACTTTTCAATAGCCATTTCAATAGCATATAAAACTTCTAGCTCATTAAAAGGCTTTAATAAAAAACGATAAGGTTTAGTTAGTTTAGCACGTTCAAAAATTTGTCGATCTTTTGATCCTGTTAAAAATATAAAAGGTTTTAAGGCATTTGGAACGGTAGAAATAGTTTCTGCAAAGGTTATTCCTTCAGGATTTTCTCCTAAAAATATATCAATTATAACTAAATCTACAGGGAGTTTGTAAAATAGCGTAAGTGCTTTTTGGTAATTTTCGGCAATACCAGAAACTGTATACCCGTTCTTCTCCAGAGTACTTTTAAGTTCAGAAGAAACTTCTACATCATCTTCAATAATTAAAATATTTATATTCTCCATGTTTAAACAGATTTTGGGAAAGAGATAATCATTTTAGTGCCTTTATTTAAAGTACTTTCTATTTTAAAAAGCCCATTATTTTTTAGTATAAGTGTTTTACATAATTGTAACCCTAAACCAGTACCAATCTCTTCTTTGTTTTTCTTTTTACTGAGTAACGAAGTGTCTTTTAATAATTCAGTTATAATTTCTTTACTTATACCCTCACCTGTATCTTCAATTACTAAGTTTTCGAAATCTTGATTTTCTGAATACGAGTAAATAGAGATTTTGGCATTTAATTCACTAAATTTAATAGCATTGTCTAATAAATTTCGAATGATAATTTTTAAAGAATCTAAATCAGCTAAAATAAAAGACCCAGGAGGTGTTTTATTATTAAATGTAATGTTTTTATTATCAAATAAAGGTTGGTAATTGAAAGCAACTTGTTGTGTAACAGAAAATAAATCGATTGATTCTATATTGAAATACAATTGTTTTGTTTGTATAGTAGCCCAATTTAACAAGTTTTCTAATAAATTATAAGAGCTATTAGCGATAGCTGCATTTTTAGTAACGATAGTATCTAAAACACTGTAGTTTCTATTTTGTATTTCATGCAAAAGTTTTGAGTTACTTTTTTGTAAAAGATTAACTGATGATCGTAAATCATGACTAACAATAGAAAAAAGTTTGTCTTTAGTATTATTTAAAGCGTTTAGTTCTTCTTTTTGAGAAGCGATTATTTTATGAGATTTTTTTTGTTGTATATAAAAGTAAATCCCTCCGAATAAAATGAGTAATAATAAAATAGAAGTAAGTATAAAACCGTTTCTTTGAAGGGCTTTAATTTTATTTTCTGAGGTTAAGAAATTTATTTCTTTTTGTTTCTGATTTACAGCTAATTTTTTTTCAAATTGAGCAGTTTTCCATATTCTATCTTGGTTATTTAATGAATCTTTCCATTTGTCATATTCTTTTCTGTAAACTAAAGCTTTAATAATATCTTTTCGGTTCTCTTCTACAACTGCCATATTTTTTGCAGTTTTTCGTTTTATTTCATAGTTAGTTGTTGTTTTTGAAAGCAAATAGGCTTTCTCAAAATAAGGAATTGCCAAATCGTCTTTATATTGAGCATAATATAAATTAGCAGTATTTGTATATGCTTCAATAATTTCTTGAGGGTTGTTTTTTTTACGTACGTCATTTAAAAATTTAGATACATATACTTCGGCATTTTTATAATCTTTGAGGTGTATATAGCAAACTCCAATATCATTTATAATGGAGGGACGATATAGTTCATTAATTATAGAAAACTCTTTACTTTCAATCTTTTTTAAATAAGAAAGTGCTTTTTGAAAGTTTTTTTGTTCTAGATAAATACCGCTTAAGGCATACAATACCTTGTCATAAAAAAAGAACTGAGGTGTTACTTTTTTAAGTTCTTTTTGAGCTTCTTTAAAAAGATTTTTTTTCATAAAACTATGTCCTCTCATGTATCTAAAGTAATTAGAGTTTTGTAAGGAAGTAGAATTAATAAATGCTTTTGAAGAGCTTACAATAACAGAATCCCATTGTTTGTGTTTAAAAAAAATACTAGTACCCTTTAATAGAGAAGATGTTGAATTTAAGCTATCAATTTTTTTGAAAAAATAAGAATGATTTTTTATTGATGATTCTTGTGAAACTATCGTATAGTAACAAAGAAACGAAAGTAGTACTAACGTTTTTTTTAGATACATTTTTGGGGATATTAAAAAGTATTAGGTGTTACTAGTTTTTACTACTGTTTCTGTTCCTCTAGATGTTTCAGGATCAATATTCCAAACAAAAGTTTGCACTACTTTAATGTTTTCTAAAGAAATTCCTTTTGGGAAGTTCTTAGTTTCTTCAGTACTAAAGTCTATTTTATAAGCTTTATATCTACCCTTATTACTTTCTTTATCATCATTTAATTTTTTTATTACTTCTTCAGAACAGTAAATAAAGAATTGTAATTTACAATTACCAAAGTTGCTGATAGAAAAAAGTTGTTTAATTTTTACAACTTCAAGAGGAATTTGTGATTCTACAAAAATAAGAGCCTTAACAGTTATTGCATTTCCATTAAACTCAGCTTCAACTAATGAAGGTAAAGGTTGATTAAATTTATTATCAAAAGTTATTTCACCAGAAGAAAGTGGAGTTTTGATACTTGTATCTGGTATACAAGTGCCTGGAGGGTAAATGAGATTATCAATTTCATTAATGCCTGAGTTGATCATACTGTTTTGTTTTTTATAATATGTTACAAAGTAAACTATAAATTTAAGTAACATTTTAGTTAAATACAATGATTAAGAAAAAGAAAAATAAAGAGATAAATATGAGTAGTTTATTCAAATAATTACAAGAAATTAAATAAAATATCAAATAATATTTGTATTTCTACATAAAAAATTTAATATTTGTAACTCATTATTAATCAATATTTAAAGCCTATACAGCAGAATTACTTTTAAAAATAGTTAACACCCCTTAACCAAAAAGAAATATTCATATTTCTTTTATAAAAGTAATCGTATGGACAAATATGTAGTTGTAGATAGCACTTTAGTTAAAGAATATATTAATGGAAATGAGCATGCTATTGAAATATTGATTAAACGTCACCAACAAAGATTATATAGTTTTATATATAGTAAAATTCAAAACAGAGACTCGACAGAAGATATTTTTCAGGATACTTTTATTAAAGTTATAAAAACTTTAAAAAAAGGTAATTATAATGAAGAAGGTAAGTTTTTGCCATGGGTTATGCGTATAGCGCATAACTTAGTTATTGACTTTTTTAGAAAAAGCAATAGGATGCCAAAATTTAATAATTCTGATGAGTTTGATATTTTTTCTATTATTAGTGATGGTTCTTTAAATATTGAAAATAAAATAATAAAAGAACAGATTTTAGATGATGTAAAAGTATTAATAGAAGAATTACCAGAAGAGCAAAAAGAGGTTTTGGTAATGCGTATATATAACGATATGAGTTTTAATGAAATATCAGAAAATACAGGAGTAAGTATTAACACTGCACTAGGAAGAATGAGATATGCATTAATTAACTTAAGGAAGATAGTTGAAAAAAATAATATTATTTTAATAAATTAAACAATAAAGTAAAAAAGAAGACGTTAAGTATTTGAAAACAAACGATAAAAGTATAATAATACATGACGCAAATTTACTCAAATAAGTCTTCGGACTCTAAAATGAAACCTAAAAAAGAAACAATTCAATTTTTGATTGACTTTTCCAAATCGTTAAAAGTAGTTAAGACTAAATCAAACCATCTCATTGAATTGAATTTGAATTAAGAGTGGAAAAAGCTCAATCTTAAATGATTGAGCTTTTTTTATATGCTAAGTTATTCAGTTAATAAATTAAGCATAGAAGTAACCCAATTTATATAAAGATTATATGTCTGTTGTTTTGTCTTTATTAAATTAATTGATAATTTTATGTTTATGAAAAAAAGGAACCATTTTAATGGTTCCTTTTTAAATTAGATTTGTTAAAAGACTCTTTTTAATAAATATACTCTAAAGCGATTTTGTCATAATTACTTAATTCCCCTTGAACATGAGAAGGAAAACAAGCATTCATAATAGAGTTACTATCATTACTTGCTCCTGCTGTACCTGGAATATATACAGCACCAGCTGAGCCTGCAGATTCCCCAGATTGGCGACATGATTGTCTTGTATTCCAATCTGTATGTCTTAAACCTATGGCATGACCAATTTCATGTGTCATTAAACCTTCTATTATTTGTGTGTCATTTGAGTTATTAGCTCCTTGATTAATTCTTACCCAATGTCCTGGCAATCCGTTGTTTTGTGGGAAATTTGCTCTACCTCTAATTCCATCTGCAGGAACATCATTTGTATCTGTTGTACGATAAACTACAATATCGCTACTTGAAAATTGAGTACTAAATACTAATTGCATGTTAATGCTTGAATTTAAGTTGTTGAAATTGTTTACAGCATACTGTAGTCCAGTTCTTGCAGTAGAACTTAAAGCATTAACTCCACCAGTGTAACCAACAACTTTAATTGTTGAAGGAGAACTTACTAAGTTGTATGTTCGATACTGCCTTTTTGAGCTTGTACTAGATTTTGATTGTTGTGTTCCAATTTTCATTAATTCTTCATGAGAAATTGTTACATCTCCTTCAACTTCATATAGCTTTTCTGTTTTTCCGTCAAGTGATTTGAATGTGACGGTTTTAATATAGTCAACATTTAAATTGACTTCTTTTAATTTGTTAATTACTTCTATAGAAATTTCGTCATCCTCTGTTAAATTAGGATCGTTTACATTTCCATCATTGTTACATGAGTTTAGTGTTGCAAGCGCTAGAAGTACACCTGCTGTTTTTAAATAAATACGTTTCATTTGTGTTAAAATTTAATTAAATGTTTCGTAAATATTGTAAAAGTTAATGACAAAGAGCTGTTGTCTTAACTATTTGTTAGTAAGTTGTTTAAAATGAGACAAGTTTAGTTTAAATGTTAATTTTTTGTTAATAAAAATTTTTATTTTAAAACAGATTTTCTTCCTATAGTTTTTGTAATAATGTCATTTTCTACTTTCCACCCTCTTGCAGGTGAATATTCTCTACCATAGTAAATAATTTGTAGGTGTAATTTATTCCATAACTCTTTTGGGAATAATCTTTTTGCATCTTTTTCGGTTTGCGCTACATTTTTTCCATTAGTTAAATTCCATCTGTACATTAGACGATGAATATGAGTATCAACAGGAAAAGCAGGAATATTAAATGCTTGAGCCATTACAACACTTGCAGTTTTATGGCCAACAGCAGGCAACTCTTCAAGGTCTTCAAAACTTATAGGAACCTTACCGTTGTGTTTGTTAATTAAAATTTCAGATAAACCATGTATTCCTTTTGATTTCATAGGAGACAATCCTACAGGTTTTATGATGTCTCTAATTTGATCAATAGTTAGTTTTACCATATCATATGGATTATCTGCTTTTTCAAAAAGCAAGGGAGTAATAGTATTCACTCTAGCATCAGTACTTTGAGCAGACATTAATACGGCTATTAATAAAGTATAAGGATCTTTATGATCTAATGGAATTGGCGTTTCAGGATATAATTCTTCTAAAGTGTCAATAACAAACTGTACTTTTTCTGCTTTATTCATTTTATAGTAACTATTAAATTAAAGTAACCAAAGGTACAAAGTGTTTAAATAATATACTTGCTTCATTTTAGGGTTTTATTTTTAGACTTTGTAACTTGCATACTTTAAAAATGAAATAATAATATGACTACAATAAAGAAAGGAGACGCTGCTCCAAATTTTGAATCAAAAGATGAAAAAGGGAATGTAATAAAGTTAGCAGATTATGCAGGTAAAAAACTAGTATTGTTTTTTTATCCAAAGGCAAGTACGCCAGGTTGTACAGCAGAAGCATGTAATTTACGTGATAATTATGAAAATTTTATTGCTAAGGGATATGTTATTTTAGGAGTAAGTGCAGATAGTGCTAAGCGTCAACAAAACTGGATTAATAAGCATGAACTACCATTTCCGTTGTTAGTTGATGAAGAAAAAGAAGTAATTAATGCTTTTGGTGTTTGGGGACCAAAAAAGTTTATGGGGAAAGAATATGATGGAATTCATAGAACTACTTTTATTATTGATGAAAAAGGAATTATCGAAGATGTTATTTTAAAAGTAAAAACAAAAGATCATACGAATCAAATTTTACAAGATTAGGGTAAAATTAATCCATTTTTGATTCCATAACGTATAAGTTCAGGAGTATTATTTGTATTTGTAATTTCAAATAGTTCTCGTTTATGAGATTTTAAAGAGTTTTCAGAAATATATAAAATTTTTGAAAGCTCTTTTTCATTCTTATTCGAATGATCATATAAAGCCCTCAATACCTCAATTTTTCGTTTGGTAAAAGAAGTATTACCAATAATAATTTTTGAAGTATTCTTTTTTAATTTATTAAAACTATTGTTTGTTAGTGTTTGTAAAATTATAGGTTTAAAATTTCTTAAATCTGAATCTTTGCCAACAAATTGGTCAATCCCTTTTTCAGTTGCTTCTTGTTTGGTTAAATTGTTGTTTAGTGTAGTTAATAAGATAATTTTAAAATCATCTCTGTTTAACCTTATCTTATCAATATAGTTTAAAGAGCTAGATCCATTAAAGTTTACATCTAAAATTAAAACATCTAAAACACTTGTATTTGTGTAATTTATAAGATTTTCAATGGAATAAAATGTCGCTTTTACATTAAATTCATTATCTAGTTCTATACTGTCTTTTAAAGCTTCACAAAAAAAACGATTATCATCAGCAATAACAATATTAATTTTCTTCATTTTTGGGTATTTTAATAACAAAAGAACTTCCGTGATTTTTAGTAGAATTAATTTCTAAAGTACCTTTCATTTCTTCTATTCTAGCTTTTATATTTTTTAAACCATAAGAGTTTAATTTTTCATTATTAATATTAAAACCAATACCGTTATCTATTACTTCTAATATAATATTATTTTTTTGATACAGGCTAACATGTATTTCAGTTGCTTTTGAATACTTAATAGCATTTGTAATTAATTCTGATAAAATTCTATATAAATGTACACATTTGTGTTGTGAAATTTCTGTGTTTTTAAATGAGAAATGGGGTTTTATAACATTATTAGATACTTTATTTATTTTATCACAAAACTCAATTAAATTGTCTATAAAATTTTCTGAATTAATTTTTGGAGAGTATAAGCTATTCAAGAGATAGCGATATTCATTATAAAAGGAATCTAAAATTTCTTGAACTTTTTCAGGAGTATTCTCAGATTTTTGAAGTAAACGCAGTTTTAAAGCTTCTAAATACCCACCAAAACTATCATGCACATTACTTAATAATTTATTACGTTCATTTTGTTGAATTTCAATAGTTTTATTTTGAAAGTTATATTTTAACTCATCACTAATTTTTTTTAATTGTGTGTATTTTTTTTGAGATTTAATAACTGAACTAAAAATATATCTAGTAAAACACAAAATTTCAATTACCAAGGCTATATAAAAAATGTTGGCAGTTCCATAAATCCACCAATTGCTATCAGTATTTTTTGGGTTAATACCTTGTGATAGTATAAGACTAATAATAGGTAAAGCAAAGGCAAAGATTAAATAACTTGGAATTCTTTTTTTTCTAACGAGATATATGTGATTAATAAACCATATAAGTATTATTATTTTTAAAATAACCCAAACATATATGTATAGGTTCATCATACCTCCTGCAAAATATTTGTATATGTAAAGTATGATAAGTGGAATTGTAAGATAGGTTCCCCATTTAAAAATGTTTTTAGAAAGAACTTCTCTTTTTGAAAAAGTATAAAACATCATGTAGAAATATCCCATGCAAAATACAGCAATGGTTTGGCTTAAACTTCTTATGTTTTTAGTTACAAAAGAATAGTCTGACCATATAAATTGAATACCTAAACCTTTGCCAGCAAGAAACTCTATGATCATACATAAAATGTAAACAGCGTAAAAAAGTACACTATATTCCTTTTTAAGTATTGAAAAGTAAAGTAAAATTATAATCATTGAGGTTAAGAAAGCCAGAAATAAACCAAATTGAATGTATTCTAATTGAGTTCTTTTTAAAAATTGATTCTTAGTTTCTAAATGGAATTCAAGTCGAGTTCTACTGCCTCCATTTTTAATGTTTAATACTGCCTCAGTATTCTTAAAAGAATTTGCAGAAATTACCCATGTTGGGTGTCTATAAAAAAAGAATTTATAAGGAAACTCTTTAAAATAAGAAATTTGATGTAAAGCTGTAATTGAGTTTGAATTATTTAAGTAAAGCTTTCCATAAGAAATATAAGAAGAAGAAAGAGTTAGGTAATAATCTTCATTTGATTTTTTTACAGGAATATTAAACCACCAATTTTTATTTCCTAGTTTTTTATATATGTGGTTTATTTTTTCTTTACGGAAATTATTATTCTTGAAATTAGAGACTACTTCATGTATAGTTAATTCTTTTTTTGACGAAACAACTTCTATTTTGTTATAAATAGAAATACTATCTTTTTGTTGAGAAAAAGTAAACAAAAAGAAAAAAAGTAGAGTAGTAGTTAGTAGCTTAGTGATCATAATTTTATTAAAAACACCATACTAAAGTATGATATTTTTATTTGAAACATCAATTAGTTTTGTATTAATATTTACAATGTTGTTGAATAAGCTTTAAACATACTTATTTTTTTAAGTATTAAAATAAATAAGTAATTTAATGTATTTAAAAATATTAGGTAAGTTATGTGTAAAAAAATATATTTATGTTTCGCATTTTTGATAGTTGTTTCTTTCACATTAAAGTCACAAAACAAAGAGAAATCAATTAATTCATCAGGGTTTAGTTTTGCTATAGATGAAGACTTTTTTGTAAAACCATTAGGATTAAATAAAGATAGAAATTATACTTTAGGATTCCATTTCTCTAATTTTAATTCAAAATGGAATTCTATTTTTTCTAAAACTTTAAAAATTCCCAAAGCTGAAAATAATCTTCTTCCTTCTGAGTTTTCTCTTGATGTAGTTGCATTTACCCCAAACATAATAAGTAAAGAAGAAATTCAATACAATGATAGACCGTATTCAAACGTGCTTTTTTTATCTCTTAAAAGACATGGGTTGAATAAAGAAAATACGGAATATTATTCAAAAACTTTATATGTAGGTCTTTTAGGTTCAGGAATAGCTAATTATTTTCAAACTGCAATTCATAGAGCAATGGGATCAGTAGAACCAGAAGGTTGGCATAATCAAATATCTGATGGAGGAGAACCTACAATATTGTATACAAGGAAAAGAATGAATTTGCTTCCTTTTAATACTCGATTATTTCAAATGTATCATGGATATACTTATAACTTATTTTATATAACTGGTATTACTTATAATTTAGGATTTAGATTTGGCTGTTTCAATAAAGAGAGTTGGTCAGATGATATGTCAAATTTTGTTGGTAGCGCATCAACTAAAAAGAACAGAGTAACTTTAAAGAAAAGAAAGAAAGAAGTTTACTTATACGCGAATTTAAATACGAATTTGAATATATATAATGCCTCCTTGCATGGTCAATTTCGAGAAACAAATTATAGGTTGCCATATTCTAAAACTGGTTTTTTAACTATAGATACAAGTTTAGGGCTTGCTTTCTCTTTAGGAAAAGCAACTTTATCTGTATATCATAAGTTACGTTCTCCAGAGATTTGGGATGTAAATTATAAGTATTGGCACAATTGGGGAGGAATATCTCTAGTGTATGAATGTAGTAGTAATTAAAAAGTAAAAAGATGAACGATAGCATAGAAGCACCAATAAAGGAAGAAGAAATAGTGTTTAGAAAAGAAAATGAAGAGCGATATAAATCATTAACTTGTAAAGAGAAAGAAGTTTTTGAATTGGTTATAAAAGGGAATTCAACAAAACAAATCTCTGAAATGCTTTTTATAGCCTCAAATACAGTTTCAACCCATAGAAAAAGAATAAAAGAAAAGTTAGAGTTATTTAGCTCTTCTGATTGGTTTAAATATGCGATAGCGTTTGAAATCCCTGTATTCTAAAAACTAAAGATCTTTTTGTAGTTCTTTACTTGTTTTGGTACTACCATCATGACTCCATCCAGGAGGCATAAAAACATATTTTAAACGAGTTGATAAAGGTAGTTTTTTCTTACGAACAAAAAAGTCTTTGAAGATCTCTTTCCATTCGTGTAAAACTATATTAATAGGACCTTTATCTTTTATTTCTGATGTTAATCCATATTTTATTTTTTCATATTCAGTTTCTTTTTCCTCAGCTTTAAAAGTACCAAACATTCTGTCCCAAATAATTAATACCATTCCCATATTCTTATCTAGGTATTTTGTATTAGAAGCATGATGAACTCTATGATGAGAAGGTGTTACAAAAATATAACCCCATAAGCCTAATTTACTTTTGATAAAATTAGTGTGACACAGAGTTCCATAATTTTGATTCATTGCATAGGCAAACATAATATGTAAAGGCTCAATACCTACAAAAGCTAGAGGTAAAAAGAACATATAACGAAATAAAGGTTGAAAAACTGGAGATCTAAACCCTGTTGAAATATTATAAAACTCTGAATTATGATGAGTTACGTGTACAGCCCAAAAAAAACGAGAATGATGATCTACATAATGATGAATGTAGTATAAAAAGTCTTGCCCAATAAAAGCAAGAAGCCAATAAACTGTTGGGTTTTCCCAGGTTATAAAACGATACTTAAAGCATAATCCCATTACTAAAAACGAAAAGGTTTTCATTAAAAGATCTAAGCTAAAATTAGCCAATGCAAAATATACATTAGTTGCAGTATCTTTAAATTCATAATTTTTTGCTTTAGCTTTATAGCTAAAGTACATTTCTATTAAAATTATTAGAATAAAAAAAGGTGCACTCCAAAAGTACAGTGTATCTTGGTTTAATATATCAAACATCGTTTTGAGAAAATTTATGCAAAAATATTGTATTTTTCTGGGTAAAAACTGACATTAGTCATGTTTTAACACTTGGTTATAATCTTTTTAAGATCCACTCTTTAAAACTATAAAAGTTTTGAGGAGCAACTCCATGTCCAACTGGATATTCAGAATACTCATTCTTTAAATTATTTTTTGTTAAAAATAAAGGTGCTTTTCTAGCCCAATCAACAGGTAAAACTTGATCTACAGTTCCATGTGATATATAGTAGTCTGTTTGTATGTTGTTGCTAAGTTCATCAGGTAATAACTCATCATTTATATAACCACTTAAAGCAATTACATGTTGAACTTTGTTTGGTGAATTTAAACTTACTGCATAACTTAAAATAGCACCTTGACTAAATCCTAATAAAAACGTTTTATCTGGATTTGTAGTATACTTAGCTTTTATTTCATCAATAAAATCAGTTATTTTAGTTACTGATTCTTTAGCTTCAGGTATATCAGAGAATTTACCACCACTTGCATCAAGGTTTATGGCATACCATGCATACCCACCAAACCCCATATCATGAGGAGCTCTAGCGCTAACTATAAGTAATTCATCAGGTAATTCTTCAGCAAATGAAAATAAATCTTGTTCATTACTACCATATCCATGTAGTAATAGCAACAAAGGAGGGTTGTCAACTTTGTTTTTAGGCTCTCTAACTATATAGTGTAAACTCATTAATTATATTGATTTAAATTGGTTTTGGAAAAACTCTCCAACAATAGGAACTATTTTTTTTTCTCCCTTTAAAACACCTATAAAACTAATGATCCAAAGAACAATTATTACAATGTTAATGCACCAGCCTGTAAAACCTCCAAGAAATTTATACACAAACCATCCGTTTATGATAGAAGCTAAATGAATTCCCATCATTTGTCGAATATAAAAACTGGCAAATGGATTTTTCTTATTATTATTTAAAACTAAAGCTATTAATGTACCAATAATCCAAAAATGACTTATGATTGCATTCGTTTTTCCTTCTTCCATAATACTTAGATTACTCATTTTTATGAATTTAATATTAATTGCTTATTATTAAAAATACCGTAAATTTTACCTCTTAATTTTTTATTCAAAAAAACACTATTCTTAGAAGTAGAAAGTATGTTGTTTTTTGTAAAAGTATATTCTCCATTTGGAGTAAATAAAGATAAATTGGCTCTTTCGTTTTCTTTAATGGTATTCAATTTAATTTGAAAACGTTCTTTAGGGTTTTTAGATAAGCAATTGGTAATTGTTTCTAAATCTAAAATTGTGTTTAGAGCTCCAAAAGCACTCTCTAAACCTATAGTACCATCCTTTGCAATAGAGAATTCTACTTTTTTATGCTCTATATCTATAGGGTTGTGATCAGTGGTAATTATATCAATAACTCCATCTCTTACTCCTTTTACTAAAGCTTTCACATCTTTTTTGGTTCTAAGAGGCGGATTCACTTTTTTATTTCCATCAAAACCATGTAGTTCATCATCAGTTAAAAGTAAATTATGAACAGCAACACTACAACTTACATCTAATCCTTTCTTTTTAGCCTCTTTGATTAGCTTTACAGATTTCTCTGTTGTAATTGTTGGGATGTGTAATTTACCTCCAGTGTACTCTAATAAAAATAAATCACGAGCTACTTGCATTTCTTCTGCAAGGCTAGGGATACCTTTTAAACCTAAGGTGGTGCTATTTACACCTTCATTGGCAACACCATCTCCAGCAATAGCTTTGTTTTTTGGGAAACTTAAAACTAAACCATTAAAATTTTGAGCATACAATAATGCTATTTTTAATAAGTTATCATTATTAATAGGCTTATTATAGTCTCCAAATGCAACAGCTCCCGATTGTTGCATGTCATATAGTTCAGCCATTTCAATACCCTTGCTTTGTTGTGTTAAAGTTCCAATAGGGTATAGGTTTGTGGCAAAATTAGTAGCCTTATTTATTAAAAATTCAACTGAAGCTTTATTTTCAGTAACAGGGTTGGTATTTGGGTTTACGGCTATTTCAGTAAAACCACTTTTTGCAGCTACTTCTAAACCATGTTTAATGGTTTCTCTCTCTTCATATCCTGGTTCTCCCAAGGAAACACTTGTATCAAACCACCCAGTAGAAACATGCAAGTTATCTAGTTTAACGGTTTTGTATTCTTTTTGATTAGGTATGTTGTTATCAATTTTAGTAATTGTTCCGTTAGTAATTAAAATATCTTTTACTTGATTGTTAAACGGACTTGAAGTGTCTATAATTGTAGCCGATTTTAGCAGCGTTGTCATGGTTTGAAGAATTTTAATATCAAAATTTCAAGAAGCAAAGATACAATGGAAAGTATTAAAAACCATTTCCAAAGCCATTGAACTTCATTTTTTTTATGAATACTACGTAGGGTATCTTTAACAGATGTTGATATACTACTATTATTATTATTATTATTATTTTGTAAATCAACTATACTTTTTAGCGTTAAATAATTTAGTAAACTTTCTTTTTTATTGTAATTGAAAGCTATACTTTTTAGGGTGTCCTTTTGTTGGGAAATATAGTTGAAACCAGCTTTTAAAGGTTGATTATTAGTTGTAATTCGAATTTTGTTTTGATATACTTGTTGTAAAGGAATAAATGAATTATTTTCATTATTAATGGCTAACACAACCTCTTTTCCTAATTGTTTATTAATATCAATGTTATTTTTCTTATTAACTATATAATACAGTTTAGATAGCTGTAAACTTTGTTTTCCCATATTATAAAAAAGTGGGACAATTAAAGGTGAGTTTGTAAAATTACTATTGCTTCTTAGTAAAGATGCAGCTACCCAAAAAACACTAGCTTTTGGTAAATTTACTTGAGATACAAAAGGAGTATTATTTTCAAAAAATAATATGTTACTAGAGTTTTTTAGTAAAGAAGAATATGAACTAACAGTATTAGGGTATTGAAAATTACTAACTTTTTTTTCAAAAACATTTTTAAAAATAGGATGTTTAAAATTTACACTTGTTATTTTTAAGCTATCGGTATTTTTCTTTAGAATACGACCAATACCTAACTTTTTAAATAATTTATTATAAGATGTAATAGAAATGTTTTTACTTGGAATTATAGTTAAATCACCTCCTTTGTTTAAATAATCAAGTAAGCTAGTAATTAGAGTTTCAGGTAAATTTTCAATTTCATTTAAAATGATGAGTTGTTGTTTTGGAATTGCATTATAGTTTATATTCTTAATAGATGATTGTAGAAAGTTAAATTCATCTTTTGTATAAATTTTATTTAGAAAAGATGTTTGTTCTCCAATAGATAGAACGTTAATTTTTTCGTTGGTAACTAATGAAAAATAATAAGAATTATCAAAAGAAAAAGCATCTTTAAAATTTAATAGGACCTTACCTAAAAACTCAGGTGTTTTTTGAATAGAAAAAACTACTTTTTGGATACTATCTTCTTTAATATTAAAAGTTTGCTTATTAATAAGTTTTTTATTGTTGTATATAGCAATAGGAATATTGTTTTTAGCGATTCCTTGGTTACGTATTAAAATATTGATTTCAAAATTAGAAGAGTTAGTATCGTTTACAGATATACTATCAATAGAAAGATTTTCCTTTAATTGAGGAGTTAATTGTACATAAGAAGTGCTTTCATTAAAATTCTTAAAAACATCTTCTGATGAGTTTTGAAAATCTGAAATTATAATACTTTTGTTAATCGAATTATGTGTTATTTTTTCAGTAGAAATTTTCAAAAAAACATCTTTTAAAGTTTTCTCTTCAGATGTGTTTTCAATTTTTAATAAAATGTCTTTTAGTTCAGAAGCAGTTTTATTTTGATGAAAGTTATTGTTAGTTTGTAATGAGTATGTTGCTTTCTCAGATAAATTTTCTATTAACTCTTGTATTGCAACTTTTAATAAATCTCCCTTATTTCCTTCAGTGTTTGTGCTAAGTGAGTTATCTAAATATAAAAAGAAGTGTTCTTGCTTATCAGCTTTTTTATTACTAAAATATGGTTGAGAAAAAGCTAAAATTATACAACATAATAATAAAAGTCGTGTAGCTAAAATTAGCCATTTCTTAATGCGTGAACTTTTACGTGTTTGTAAAACTAGTTTTTGTAAAAAGGCTACATTAGTAAAAGGAACCTTTACAAATTTTTGTAATTGAAATAGATGCACTAAAATTGGAATAATTAAAAGTGCTAAAAAGTATAGAATCTCAGGATGTTTAAATTGCATATTTTTCTAAAAACCAATTGTAAAAATAACTAAAATCCTTCTTACAAAAACAAACAAGTTAAAAATATGTTAGAAGAGCTAATCATTTTCGACCAAAGATTAAATTTTACTATTTTTGAAGTATGACTACAAAAGAAAGTGATTGTAAGATTTCAGAACCTATAAACTTAAAAAAACATTGGAACTCTGCATACATAAATAAAGGAACTGATGAACTTGGTTGGTATGAAAGGAGTGCTCAAAAAACTATCGATTTAATTAACAAAACAGGGGTTTCCAAAGGAGCATCTATATTAAATGTTGGAGTAGGCACTTCTGTTATTATTGATGAATTATTAGAAGAAGGATTCACAAATTTAATAGCTAATGATTTTTCTGATGAGGCACTAACTAAAGTTAAAAGCAGATTAAATGGTAAAGCGGAGGAAGTTATGTTTATTGCAGATGATTTGTTGAATGCAACTACATTAAATAAGCTAACAGATATTGAAGTTTGGAATGATAGAGCTGTTTTACACTTTTTTTTAAATGAAGATGAACAAACAACTTATTTTAATTTGCTAAAGCAAGTTGTAAAACAAAATGGTTTTGTAATTATAGCCGTTTTTTCATTGGATGGAGCTAAAAAATGTTGTGGATTGCCTTTGCAATTATACGATGAGAAAATGTTGCAAGAAAAATTAGGAAAAGATTTCAAGTTAATAGAAAGTTTTAAACACACTTTTATAAACCCTAATGGTGGTGAAAGACCTTATGTTTATACATTGTTTCAAAGAATAAATAAGTAAATGAAAACGACACAAATACCATTTAAAAATACAGGTTTTTTCTCTAAAACAATGATTGATTACTTAGAGGAAGATAAACAAACAAAACCATTTTATGGTAACTTTCCTTCTGTTAAAGGATTGGAAAAACAATTAGATGTTAAAAAAGATTCAATTAAAGAAAAAACAAGAAAAGCTTTAGTGAATGTTTTAAAAAAACAATATCAAAAAGTTAAAACATCTGAATTAACCCTAAATAATATTGATAAATTACAATTTGGAAATACCTTTACTATCACTACAGGTCATCAATTAAATTTATTTACTGGACCGTTGTATTTTTTGTATAAAATAATATCTACGATTAACTTATGTGAAGAATTAACGTCGAAGTTTCATGGAAATAATTTTGTACCTGTTTATTGGATGGCAACTGAAGACCATGATTTCGAAGAGATTAACTATTTTAACTTTAAAGGAAAAAAAGTGCGATGGAATAGTGATCAAACTGGTGGGGTAGGTCGTTTTTCAACTGAAGGACTTGATGAAGTATTGAATGTGTTTTCTAATCATTTAGGGAACTCTAAAAAAGCTCAGTATTTAAAGGAGCTTTTTGAAGAAGCATACGTTAATCATTCAAATTTAGCAGATGCTACTCGATATATAGCGAATGAGTTGTTTGGGGAGTACGGGTTGGTAATTTTAGATGCCGATGAACGAGAGTTAAAGCAAGAGTTTATACCTTATATAACTAAGGAGCTAAAAGAACAAGTATCTTTTAGGAAAGTTAATGAAACCATAAAAGAATTAGGTAAGAATTACAAGGTACAGGTAAACCCTAGAGAGATTAATTTATTTTATTTGACAGAAGGTGTTCGAGAGCGAATTATATTTAAAAACGGAGTATACACTGTAAATAATACCGATATATCATGGGATTTAGATAGTTTAGAATTACATTTAAAAGAATGTCCAGAATGTTTTTCTCCTAACGTAATTATGCGTCCACTATACCAAGAGGTAATTTTACCTAATCTTTGTTATATTGGTGGTGGGGGAGAGTTAGCATATTGGTTTCAACTTAAACAATATTTTGAAGAAGTTGAAGTGCCTTTTCCAATATTATTATTGCGTAATTCAGTGCAAGTTTTATCAGAAAAACAAGTTAACAAATTAGAGAAATTAAATGTCACTATTGAGGAATTATTTGTTAAACAAAATGAGTTATTAAAGAAAAAGGTAACTGAAAAATCTGATGTGTCATTTGATTTTGATAAACAGAAAGAGTTCTTAGAAAAACAATTTAATGATTTAAGAGACATTGCAAAAAGCACGGATGTTTCTTTTGTTGGAGCTGTAAATGCTCAAGAAAAAAAACAGCTAAAAGGGCTCGTTAACTTAGAAAAACGTTTGTTACGTGCTGAAAAACGAAAACAATATGATTTAGTACAAAGAATAACTGAATTACAAAGTGAAATATTGCCAAATTTAAGTTTAGAAGAACGCCAACGTAATTTCTCAGAATATTATTTAGAGTATGGAAATAGCTTTATTAAATATTTAAAAGAAAACTTACATCCTCTAGATTTACAGTTTACTGTGATGACTATTTAATGTGAAGTTTCTTATTTGAGTTTGTAAAGAGAATGTGATGACCAATAGTAGATTTGATTATTAAAATTTATTATAGTGATATTTAAGTAGCTGATAAGTCTTAATCCTTACTTTTGCAGAACTTTTGTTAAATAGATATGAAATCACTACATCCTAATAATTTACATAATAGCGATTATAATTTTACTGTTCTTAAAGAGAAATATCCTAAAATAGGAAAGTTTGTTGTAGAGAAATTTGGTAAAGAAACTATTGAGTTTTCCGATCCAGTAGCAGTTAAAGAGTTTAATAAAGCTTTATTATTGGCGTATTATAATATTAAGTATTGGGAGTTTCCTGATACTAATCTATGTCCGCCAGTTCCTGGTAGGGTAGATTATATTCATTATCTCGCTGATTTATTAGGAAATGAAAAGAATGTTAAAGTATTGGATATAGGAACTGGGGCCAGTTGTATTTACCCTTTATTAGGAAATGCAGTTTATAACTGGAATTTTATAGGTACCGATATAGATGCTGATTCACTAAAGATAGCCCAAAAAAACATTGACAATAATAATTTGGGAAATAGTATTGAATTGCGTTTTCAAAAAGATGAGACAAATATTTTAAAAGGTTTATTACAACCCAATGATTCGTTTACAGCAATGATGTGTAATCCTCCATTTTATAAATCAGAAGAGGAGGCTAGGGGTGCAAATAGGAGAAAATCTAGGAACTTAGGAAATAATGCAGTGCGTAATTTTGCAGGGAATTCTAACGAATTATGGTATGTTGGTGGAGAAAAAGCTTTTTTACATACTTACCTATATGAAAGTTCATTATACCCTAAAGCTAGTAAATGGTTTACAAGTTTAGTATCTAAAAAAGAAAATATTAAAAGTTTAGAAAATTCCTCTAAAAAATTGGGGGTAACAGAATTTAAAGTTATTTCGATGAATCAAGGAAATAAAGTTACCCGAATAGCTTGTTGGAGGTTTTAACAATATAATGTGTTTACAAAGCTTATTAAGTAGTATTAAAATTTCATTTTAACATTAAAATTCATAACTCTTCCAGTCATAAAGTTAGGTATAGCGTATTGACGTTTACTATAAGCATCACGTACCCAAGTATTGGTAATTGCATTACGAATATCAAAAACATTAAATAACTCTAACCCAATAGTTAATTCTTTAAAATGACGTAAAAATCCGTTAGAATGTTGTTTGTTAATATCTGCTACAACATAAGAAACACCTAAATCAGCACGCTTGTAGTCGTTTAGTCTATTTTGGTATTGATAAACATCAGCATAAGCTGGAGCACCACCAGGAACTCCAGTATTATATACGATATTTAAGTAAGCTTTTAAATCAGGTAAATTAGGTACATAATCTTGAAAAAGCATTCCAAACTTTAAACGCTGATCAGTTGGCCTAGCAATATATCCTTGATTATTAATATTTTCTTCAGTTTTTAAATACCCAAAACTAATCCAACTATCATTACCAGGAACAAATTCACCATTTATTCTAAGGTCTAATCCATAAGCATACGCTTCAGTAATATTATCTGCTCTGTATCGAATACGAACATTGTCAACAGAATAAGAGTTTACATCAGTTAAATTTTTATAATACAATTCAGTAGTTAATTTAAAAGGACGTTCCCAAAGTGTAAAGCTATAATCGTTACCAGCTACTAAATGAATTGATTTCTGTGCTTTTACTTCTGGTTGTGCTATTCCATCATAATCACGTAATTCTTTATAAAAAGGAGGTTGTGAGTACCATCCTCCAGAAATTCTGAATAGCATGTCTTTTTCCCAGTCTGGTTTAATAGCAAATTGAACTCTAGGACTAAATGTAATTTGGCTTTTAGAAGGTTGGTTGTTTGTGTTTACTGTCCAAGCATGTGATCTTACACCTAAATTTATCCAAATTTTATGATTGTTCCATTCTGTTTTTCTACTAAATTGAATAAACCCAGAAGCTCTATTAATATCAACATTATTTTTAGCTTTTACTCTTTTAAAAGGTTCAATTGGTCCAGTATATGGTAAATAAGGTTGATTGTTTGTAGAGTGATGGGGTGGTCGCACAGAGAAACCTAGAGAATCAATTACTTCCCATTCATTAATTCTGTCTTTAATGTTTTCAGTTTGATATTTGATACCAGCTTTCCATTCATTTTTTCCATCTTTTAATGTAGCTCTTATTTGGGCAGAGTTTATTAATGCATCTAAATCATTACGAGCATGATTTATTTGAGAACCAATCCCTTGAGAAAATTTAACTTCACCAAAATTTTCTGAACCAACATTACTATCAACTTCTCCCAAGTTATAAGAAGCAGCTATATCAAAATACTCTTCTTCTTGGGTGTTAAATGAAGAAATTGTACCTGTTAGTTTAAGATTTTCATTTACTTGATAGTCCGCTGAAAAAGCACCAAAAAGAGTTTTAAAACGATCTTTTTCTTGACCTCTATAAAAAACAATTAATTCAAGAGGATTGGCAATAGTACCAAACCTAGTTTTACGGGTTAAAGGCTTATAATTATAATTGTTTAAAGAGAAATTACCAAGAAAATTAAGTGTTAATTTGTTAGAAGCTGTATAAGAAAAAGCTGATTGGATATCAGTAAATTCTGGTCTGAAATTAACTTCTGTTTGTTTACTATTTACAAATAAACTATTGTCACGGTATCGTACCCCAACCATAGCACTAAGTTTATCTTTTAAAAAAAGATCTTCTACTGTAAAACTCCCTCCTAACAAACTAAGGTCTAATTGAACTCCAAACTCTTTAGGTTTTCTATAGGTGATATCTAAAACAGAAGAAAGTTTATCTCCATATTTAGCTTGAAATCCACCAGCAGAAAAATTAATGTTCTGTATCATATGTGGATTAATAAAACTAAGACCTTCTTGCTGTCCAGAACGGATTAAGAAAGGACGGTATATTTCAATCCCATTTACGTACACTAAGTTCTCATCAAAATTACCACCTCGTACATTATACTGTGTACTTAATTCATTATTATTACTAACACCTGGCAAGGTCATTAATATATTTTCTACACCAGCATTTGCGCCAACAATGTTTTTTACTTTGTTAATATTTATTTTTGTAATTCCTTGTGCTTCTTTCTTATTGTTTTTAACAACAACTTCTTCTAACTTTTCATTTATATATTCTAAAGTTGGAGAAAAATTAAAAGTTCTTTTACCTCTTGCTGTAAACTTTTTAGTTATTATTTTGAAGGAAACATGGCTAAAAGTAACTTTTACTGTTTTTCTTATAGGAATAGTAAATTGATAGTTACCGTTTTGATCAGTTGTAGTTCCTTTTTGTAAGTATGATATAGCAACACCTTCAATTGGCGAGTTATACTTGTTGGTAATTCTTCCTTTAACTAATGCTGTTTTTTGAGCAAAAATAAGTGTTGGGAATAAAAGTAATATGATTAGTTTCTTCAAAATAATGTGTGTTTACTTTCTAAAAAACGTAGCTTTTAATGTTTTGGTATTACCAACGTTATCAGAAAGTACAAGTTTAAAAAGATGTTTGCTACCAACCAACTTTTTATCACTAAAATCATAAGTTAATATTCCTTTTTTATGATTAAATTCCATTAAAACCCATTGATTATTAATGGTAGCATGATAATTTCGTATGCCAGATTCTTTATCGATAATTTTAACTTTGAGTTTTTTATGCTTTGTAACCCATTGTTTATTGTAAAAGTTTAATAATTTAATGTATGGTTTTTTTGTGTCAAATAGTAATTTGTAACTACCTAATGATTTAGTAGAAGTATATACTTTGTTAAATTTTTTCTTAGTAGAAACATATCTTGGATATTTTGGGTAATCTACATTAGCAATATATACTTGTTGTTTTTGTAAGTCTGTTAAATGAGTTGTGTTAAACGTCAATGTATAGCGTTTATCTAAAGGTATTGTAGGAGTATGAACTTTAGTTACACCATTTTCAACTTTAAAATCTATAAAACAATCTTTATAAAAGGTGTTTTTAGGAAAAGCAATTATGCTATTTTTTTGTTGAAACTTATTAAAGTTTTTAGCAGTAATTTTAAAGTTAGTTGTATCTTTTTGCTGAAAAATTAAATTACTTTTTACACCCTTAACTGGTATTTTAATACTAGTTGTATTATTTTTTAAATCTTTAATTAGTATTTCAACAGTGTAATTTAATCCGTTTTCAATAACAATTTTTCCGTTATTCACTAAGTTTTTATACAAACTCAATCTGTTTTCAAGTACTTTATGTGTTTTTTGAACTCTTTTCTTATATTTTTTGTAGTGTTTATAATCGATTAATAAATTAATGAATTTACTTTCTGAAAAAGAAAATGTTTCTACATCATGATAATATACAGTTGTCCCGTTTACTTTCATTTCTAAACTATAAATTCCATTTTTATTTGTAGCACCATTTAGTCTATCAAAAGTACTAACACCAAAGCCAATTATTCCATATGCATTAATTCTGTCAGTAATATATTTTCCTTCTTCAACTTGTTTAAATTGTAAAACAGCTTTATTTGTTGAATTATCAATACGAGCATCATCGCTTAATGGGTAAGCAATTAATTTTTGAATTGTTGGTCTCTTATTATCTTTTGGGTTTATACCAAAAAGCAAAGGGTTAATTATTTTTTCTGTTTTAGTGTTTCTTATTTCATAATGTAAATGTGGTCCACCAGACCCTCCAGTATCACCAGTATAACCAATTATATCTCCTTTTTTTATTGGAAACTTTTCAGGCTTAGGGAAAATATTCCCAATTGCATATTTTTCTTTTTTATACTGTATGAATTTAACATATTGTTGTATAGGATTTTTAAATTTTTGTAAATGAGCATACACTGTAGTATATCCGTTAGGATGCTCAATATATATGGCTTTTCCAAAACCATATTGCCCAATTTTTATTCTAGAAACATGTCCATCAGCTGGTGCATAGATAGGTATACCTTCCTTTCCTTGTGTTTTTATATCTATTCCAGAGTGAAAATGATTACTACGCAATTCACCAAATGTACCCGATAAAACTATTGGGATTTTTAAAGGAGAAGAAAAATAGTTTTTAGGATATTGATGCTGAGTAAATCCAAATTGACTAAGAAATACTAAAAAAAGAAAAGAGTAAAATTTCAAAATTGCAATAGTTTTGCAACAAAATTAGCAAAATTATAATAAAAAGTAAATGGTTAAAATAGAGTTATTTACTAAAAAGCTGTAAAAATTTTGTTAAATTAATCTATAATGGTAACTTTGTAGAAATAGTTTTATTCTCAAAAAATAAATGAGTAACACTCAAAAAGCAATTCATTTACTGGAAGATAGATTAAAAACACTGTTATCCAATTATGAATTTTTAAAGGAAGAAAATAAGATTTTATTTCAAAACAATGCTAAGTTACATAATTTATTAAAGGAGAAAGAGCAAGAATTAGCAATAAACCAAAAAGAATTTAAATTGTTGAAAATTGCAAAAACTATTGAGGGCAGTAACGAAAATACAAGAGAAACAAAACATAAAATAAATACTTTAGTAAGAGAGATTGATAAATGCATCAAACTCTTAAATATTTAAAAGTTCTTTACATGACAAAGTTAAAAGTTAATGTTGTAATAGCAGGTAGAACTTATCCTTTAAGTGTTAATAATACAAGTGAGGAAGAAGGGATGCGTAAAGCAGCTAAAAACATTAATGATTTAATTGCTAAATATGAGCAAAATTATGCAGTGTCTGATAAACAAGATGTTTTAGCAATGTGTGCATTACAATTTGCATCTAAATTAGAAATAGCATCAATTAGTAAAGAAGAGGAAGATAAAGAAGTATTACATAAAATAAAGGCGTTAACTAATTTATTAGACGCGCAATTATAAGTTCTTTAAAATACATTATTAACATACTGCCTACATTAATACCTAGTTTAATAAACTCAACACTATTAAATTAAAAAGGATAAGTCTTGATTAGTAAAGCACGCCGACTTTGTTTCGGATTCTTGATCAATCAGTTAGTCCTAAACCTGTTCACCCGGAGTTTATAAGACCTTATTAATGTAGGCTTTTTTTATACAATCAAATTAAAATTATGGAGGGAGTATTATTTCCTGCGTTAGCAGGAATTATAGGTTTAGTAATAGGTTTTATTATTGCTAAAATGTTAGAAAAAACAAAAGCTAATAAATTAATACAAGAAACAAAAAAAGAAGCAAGAAATATTGTAAAAGAGGCAAAAGTAGAAGCTGATTCAATTAAAAAAGAAAAAATATTACAGGCTAAAGAAAAATTTATAGAGCTTAAATCTGAACATGAAAAGGTTATATTATCAAGAGAAAAGAAGGTTTCAGATGTAGAAAAAAGAATAAGAGATAAAGAAAGTCAAGTTTCTTCAGAATTAGATAAAAATAAAAAGTTAAATAGAGGTCTAGAGAAAAAAGAGGCTGATTATGACTATAAATTAGAGTTTTTAGATAAAAAAGAAGCTGAAGTTGAAAAAATACACAAGCGTCATGTAGACATGCTTGAACAAATTTCAGGATTATCTGCAGATGAAGCAAAAACAGAATTAGTAGCTTCATTAAAAGAAGAAGCAAAAGCTGATGCTATGGCTTTTATCCAAGATACAGTTGAAGAATCTAAAATGACTGCGCAGCAAGAGGCTCGTAAAGTTGTATTAAACACAATACAAAGAGTAGGAGTAGAACAAGCTGTTGAAAATTGTGTTTCAGTTTTTAATTTAGAATCTGATGATGTTAAAGGTAGAATTATTGGTAGAGAAGGTCGTAATATTAGAGCTTTAGAAGCAGCTACTGGTGTTGAAATTATAGTTGATGATACTCCAGAAGCAATTATTTTATCATGTTTCGATCCTGTACGAAGAGAAATTGCGAGATTATCAATGCATAAATTGGTTACTGACGGTAGAATACACCCTGCAAGAATTGAAGAGATTGTTAAAAAGACTGAAAAACAAATAAACCAAGAAATAATTGAAGTAGGTAAGCGTACAGTTATTGATTTAGGAGTTCATGGTTTACATCCTGAATTAATTAAAACCGTAGGTAGAATGAAATATCGTTCTTCTTATGGACAAAATTTACTTCAGCATTCGCGTGAAGTTGCTAACCTTTGTGGTATTATGGCTGCAGAAATGGGCTTAAATGCTAAAGCTGCTAAACGAGCTGGTTTATTGCATGATATAGGTAAAGTTCCTGAAACTGAAAGTGAACTTCCACATGCTTTATTAGGTATGCAATGGGCGGAAAAATATGGAGAAAAACCAGATGTTTGTAATGCGATTGGAGCTCACCATGATGAAATAGAGATGAAGAGTTTATTATCACCTATTGTACAAGTTTGTGATGCTATTTCTGGAGCACGTCCAGGAGCTCGTCGTCAAGTTTTAGATAGCTATATTCAACGATTAAAAGATTTAGAAGATATAGCTTTCGGTTTTACAGGTGTACAAAAAGCTTATGCAATACAAGCTGGACGTGAATTACGTGTAATGGTTGAAAGTGCAAAAGTTAATGATACTAAAGCAGCTGAATTATCATTTAATATTTCACAAAAAATACAAAATGATATGACGTATCCAGGTCAGGTTAAAGTAACAGTAATTCGTGAAACGAGAGCGGTTAATGTGGCGAAATAAGAATAAAAGAATACACTTTATATTAAAAAACCCGAGTTTTGACTCGGGTTTTTTAGTTTATTTATTTCTCCTTGATTTTATTTTTTGTTTTGTTGTAGGTTTTTTAAAGTAATAATTATCACTATTTCTTTTACTCTTTCTTCTTTTTAAAACTTTACTACGTTTACCTATTCTAGCATTAGGCTTTGCTCTGTAATAAAAGAAATTGTTATCTTCTTTAAATTGACGATAGTTATTTCTGAAATCTCTTCTATAAAAATATGCATTGTCATAGTCAAAAACATCTCCAATATTAATATCTATACTGAAGCCATCATCACAACTTTCATATTCATTATAGTGTCTTTGACTTTTTACATCTCCTTTATAAAATGGATTTCCCCACCTATCATATCTAACACGTAAATTTCCTACTTTAGTTAATTGACCTCTTCTGTATCTAATAAATACACTACCAATACGTGTTACGTTACCTCTGTAGTCGTAATTAACAAATACATTACCAATTCGTCTAATTCTACCTTTAAAATCCCTGTCAATACGAACACCTCTATTGGTTTTAGTACGTCTACCGTAATAATCTACATATTTGGTATCTCTATAATGTGTGTTAAAATCAAATTCACCATTTAAAAAAACATGAAATTGAACATTTCTTTCTACAAAGGTTACTGCGTCATCGTAACGATATGTAACCCCAATTTTGCTAGTTGATTTATTAATATTGTTTGCACTTAAAGGTGTTAAAAACATTATTGTTAATAAAAAAAGTATCCCTGTTCTCATAATTACTAGTTTTAGGGTTATGCCTACTCTATATGCTTTTCAGCTACCGCATTTATTTATAGTTTTCAAATTGCGTGCCAAAAAAATAAACTAAGAAGTTAATGAGTTTAAAATTTTTAGGTTAAGTTGTTGTTGTATAGTGTTTTTTTCTTGTATTGGGTTTTAAGAATATTTTTGGAAGGTTACTTTTTATTAGGAGCATTTAATATATCCACTTGAATTGCTTGTAGAATAAGTTGGAAGCCAAGAATTATAGAAATTGTTATAATCATAATTGTACCAGTAGGAGTAAAAGTATCATTAGAACTATAATAATACCAATTATATACACCAAATATAACACCAAATAAAAAGAGAGGAATTCCTATTAAAATATATAAGGAACCAATATTAAAATCATATAAGAAGTATCTTTTTATTATCCGTTTTATAAAAGTTTTGGTGAGGTTTTTTGAAAAAACAAAAAACATCTTAAATACATTCATATTTGATTTTTCATCACCATAAATTGCAGGCATAGATATATCTTCAATAACGATGTCTTCAAAATAGAGTTGAGATAAAAGTGATGTTTCAAAATAGTATCTATCATTGATTTTTGAAAAATCTATTTTTTTTAAAGTTGAAGTTTTGATAGCCAAGAAGCCATTTGTAGGGTCAAAATTGTGCCAATAACCAGTAGCTACCTTTGTTAAAAATGAAAGACCTAAATTTCCAAATTTTCTTAAAAAAGGCATTTTTTTCAAAGCTGTAAAATCTTTAAATCTATTTCCTTTAGTCATAGAAACTTCTTTGGTAACTATAGGAGACAATAATTCAGGAATGTAACTTAAATCCATTTGGTCATCAGCATCTACTTTAATAACTATATCTATATCGTTACTGATAGCATAGTTAAACCCGTGTTTGGTGGCTCCTCCGACACCTAGGTTTATTTTATTTTCTAAAAAAACGCAATTTGTTTGTTCCTTAAGGCTCTTTAAAATTTCCTTTTTAGGTAATGATTCTTTACTTTTATCATCAACTATAATTACTAAATTTATAAAAGAAGGTATTTTAGAAACAACTCTAGTTATTTGTTTTGATGCATTGTAATATGGAATTACTATTGCTATTTTTTGATTGTAATTAAGAGAATTCATTAAGTAAAGAATTATTGACCTAAAATTATGGTAACTTAGGCTAAAATAAAAATAAAAATAAATTATTTTTGGAACTTTAAATTTATAATATGTTTGTTAAGAAGAAAAATTTTTTAATATTATTGGCTGTATTATTTATTAGTTTATTAATAACGTATTCTAATCATTTTAACAATGGTTTTCATTTTGATGATACCCATGCTATTGTTAATAATGTTAACATTAGAAATATAAAAAATATTCCTGAGTTTTTTGTGAACACAAAGATGGTTAGTTCATCAAAAGATCATTGGGGATTAAGACCCGTTGTAACTACTAGCTTGGCCTTAGATTATTGGATAGCAGGAGGGTTGAATCCTTTTTATTTTCATTTATCTACATTTATTCTTTTTATAGGACTTTTGATACTTATGTTTTTCATGTACAAAAAAATTATATTAAAATCTATAAAACATCCTTATACTGAGTATCTTTTATTATTAACTGTTGGTTGGTTTTCTTTGCATACTGTTAATGCCGAAACTATTAATTATATAATATCTAGATCTGATGTAATTTCAACGTTCTTTATTGTTCTTTCTTTTTGTATCTACATTTATTTCCCTTCTAAAAGAAGAACTTATTTATATGTTTTGCCTGCGATGATTGGAGTGTTGGCAAAAGAAACAATTATTGTTTTACCAATGGTTTTGTTTGTATACATATTGTTTTTTGAAAAGGATTTATCAGTTACAGATGTTCTTAAAAAAAGAAACTTTAAAACATTAATTAAAACATTTTTTAATTTACTTCCATTAATTTTAGGTATTGTTTTAGTCCAATCTTATACATTATTAAAAACTGGATCTATAGCAGGACTATCCAATAATTTATCTCATTATATACAAACACAACCATTTGTATGGTTTCATTATTTTATAAGTTTTTTCTTACCATTTAATTTAAGTGGAGATACTGATTGGACAGTAATAACTAATTTTTTTGATGATAGATTAATTGCAGGGTATATTTTTTTAATAACATTGGTTGTTATAACAATTAAAACTTCTAAGAAAAAACAAACTAGACCAATATCTTTTGGATTAATATGGTTTATGTTTGCCTTATTACCAACGTCATTAGCCCCATTATCAGAAGTAATGAATGATCATAGAATGTTTTTTCCTTTCATAGGTTTAGTTTTTAGTATAGCCTACGCAATAGCTTTGTATTTATTAAAGTTTGAGTTAAAGATAAAATCAAGTAAAAAAAGCATTTATTTTTTATGGTTTGGCATATTTAGTGTTTTAGGAGCTTATGGATATGGTACTTATCAACGTAATAAGGTTTGGTTAAATGATGAAACTTTTTGGTATGATGTTACTGTTAAAAGCCCTAACAATGGTAGAGGTTTAATGAATTATGGATTAACTCAAATGTCAAAAGGTAATTATACTATTGCATCTGAATATTTTAATAAATCATTAGAGTTTTATCCTAATTATTCTACATTGCAAATAAACTTAGGAGTTTTGAACTCTGCAAAGGGAAATATAATAAAAGCAGATGAACATTTTAAAAGAGCAATTAGTTTAAAGCCTAATGATGACCTTGCTTATTATTTTTATGCTCGATTTTTGAATAAAAATAAAAAAGACAATGAAGCTATAAAGAACTCTACAAATGCACTAAAGATTAATCCCTATAATTTAGTTAATAGACATTTGTTGATGCAAATTTATTATGATAAAAAGAATTGGGAAAAATTAAAAGATTTATCAAATAAAACTTTAAAATTAGTACCTAATGATAGTTTATCCTTAAAATATTTGAACTTATCAAAGGGTAAAAAAACAAAATTAATTCTAGCATTAGAAGATGTTAAGATAAACCCTACAGCAGAAAAATACTTGAACATTAGTGTGTTATATTACATGGATAAAAAATTTAATCAATGCATTAAAGCAAGTGAAAAAGCAATTGAATTAAAAACTAACTATGCCGAAGCGTATAATAACATAGGGAGTTCTTATAATGCTTTAGGAATTTATGAAAAAGCAATTATTGCCTGTCAGAAAGCAGTAGACTTAAAACCTGATTTTACTTTAGCAAAAAATAATTTAAATTATGCTAAAAAGAAACTTAGAATTCAAAAGGAAAGAGAATAGAATGAGGAATACTAATAAAAAAGCATATACAGATAGATTAATTACAAAGCAGTATGTTTGGTGGAAACGTTTATTAGATGTTCAGCGTCCTTACAGAAATAATATTCGAAAATTAAATTTAGGGTATACATTAGATATTGGTTGTGGGATAGGTAGAAATCTACTTCATATTGAAGGAAACGGTGTAGGGGTTGATCATAATATCGATTCTGTGAATATTTGTAAGAGTAAAGGGCTTATAGCTTATTCAAATAAAGAATTTAAATTATCCAAATACTGTAAGAAAGAAAATTTTGATTCAATATTATTAGCTCACGTAGCAGAACACATGACCAAAAGTGAAGCTGTTTTTTTGTTAAAAGAATACGTACCTTTATTAAAAAAGAAAGGTAGAATCGTTATTATTACACCACAGGAAGCAGGCTATAAATCTGATAGTACGCATGTAGAATTTACAGATTTTACTATAGTTAAAGAAATATTTGATGAATTAATTATTTCTCATGAGAGATTTTATTCTTTTCCATTCCCAAGGGTATTTGGTAAAATTTTTAAACATAATGAGTTTATCAGTATCGGAAAAAAAGTAAACTAAATCTGGTTGTCTTTATGACCAACTGCATATATTTTACCTAAAATTTTAGCAATAAATGGGCCCCATATTTTTTTAAAGATTAAATATTCTTCTTTTTGTCTAACTCCAGAATTAAGTGAAGCTGTTGTTTCTGATTCATCATGAATACGATGTTGAATAAGTTTTTTGTTTATAAAAATAAAGCTTCCCTTTTGTCTAGCTATTTTTAGCCAAGCTATCCAGTCAAGTGCGCACATATAGTTTGGAGAGAAAATTTTATGGCTATTTTCAATGTCTTTTAAATTCAAGGTAACAGAAGGGCAACATATTGGATCTCCTAAAAGTAGAATTCCCTTTTTAATAATAAACCAACTATGTGAGTTTTTAACTAAAAAAGGGAATAAAAGAGTTTTTTTTATTTTATAATTTAATGAAGACTTTCTTTTTTTTTCATTTACTAAATCATAGTAATCTGTAAATATAAGTAAAGGCTTTTTGATGTGTTTTATTTTATTTAAAACAGTTTCTGTAAATGATCGTTCATAAATGTCATCTTGATGGGCAATGGTCGCATATTGAGTTCTTACGTTAGATAAAGCAAAGTTCCAATCGTTACCTATACCTTTCTTATCTCCTTCATAAGCGTAATACTCTAAATTATATTTATCTGCAATACGTCTAGTATTTTTAGTAGGAGTAGAGGTTGTTATAATTATATTACTTTCAATAGATTGTTTTTTTAAATTATTTATGCAAATCTCGAGATAGGGAGAATTTTGATATACAGGAATTACAAAAGTATGGTTTGATTTCATTAAAGAAAATAATATTTATTTAACAAAAATAAACTATTATCGATGAATATAAATCCAACCTTTCTGGCTTTTACTTTCATCACTTCCTAATTTCAGTAAATAAAAATAGGTTCCGTCTGGTAAATCTTGATCTTTATTAACAGTAACTCTACCATTTGATTTTCCTTTCCAATCATTTTTATAGTTTTCAGTTTCGTAAACTACATTACCCCATCTATTAAAAATTGATAAATTATTATTTTTATATTGCTCTAAACCTTCAAAAGTCAATGTTTCATTTTCAGAATCACCATTAGGAGTAAATATTAAGTTTATATCAGCTAATTCACCTGCAGCGAATTCAGAACCTATAGTTATTATAGTATATTCATCAGGAATGAAAGAATTTGACATTATTCTACCAGAATTAAGATCTCCAGATGAAGATGTTCTACCCAAGTCAATCCACTTAGATTCAGTTTTGCTCCACCCAACAACTCTTAAAAGATTAATATTATTACTAATAGCATTTATATCACTTTTTGGGTCCCAAGTAAGTGTGATTTTTGTTTCTGAAGCTCCATCTAAATCCCAAAATTCTAAATTACTGATGTTACTAATAAAAATTTGTTTTTGAGAAGTAGAAAAAGACTCTGTAAAATGAGTAGGAGGAGTGTTTGGGTTATAAAAATAATAAGCACCACTATATTCATTATTATTAGTTTGTGATGGTAAAATCATTGGTCTTAATCTATTGTCATCACCAATAGGAAAAACAAATTCATTAGTTCCAAAAACAGAAGAGTAACCATCAACATGTCTTGAATCATCTTCTCCAATATAAAATTGATGATTTATATAATCTAATGATACATTAGGTTCATTTCGTGGAGTAAAAACTTTACCATTGATAAAGCTCATTTCTCCAGTTGTTCCCAATGAGCTATATAATTCAATATCATTTATTGCATCAAATTCTAGGTTTTCAAAAACAGCTCTGTTGTTACCAGATACTGTTCTTATTTCACTATCACTGTAAAAACCAGCTAATCCTTTATTGTTGTCATCCAAAACTCCATCGTTAATAAAGTCAGTATGAAATCCTACACTTGCATTTTCATGCATTTTAATATTTCCGTAATTGTGAAACGCTGATGTTTGAGCGTTGATAAATAATGACATAAATAATGCCATAATAGATAATAAAAACTTCATAAATACCCCCGTATTTTTTAATTCTTTAATTATTTATTTTGAAACTTGAAAAAGTTTATACTGTATGTTCCTGTTTATGTTATATACATCATTTCATATGTCGTGTTTTTTAATTCTTAATTACACATCAAAGATATTTTATTTACTATTAAAGTTATTTATATTTCGGTAAGAAGTAATTTTATAACGATAAAAGGTTATAATTTTACATTTACTTATGTTTAATAACTCTTTTTACAATCCCCAAAAGGTGATTGAGTTTTCTTCTATTTCTTGGTATTCAGTAGCATTAATATCTACTTTATACATAATAAATTCATTAAAACTAGTAGTTGCATGCTGAGCAGATTGATTACCAGTTGCCCAGCCAATAGCAAAATCTTCTGTTCTAGTACATCTACCATATATGTATGCTCCATTAAAACGTTGTACTCCACCTGAACGAGCTATACTATTCGTATTTGTTTTAATAAAAGAATATATTTCCCATACATTATTATTTCCACTATTATTAAAATTACGAGTTGGGTTACAGCATACACCAGGGTCAAAGTATAAGTTTTGATTATTCCAGTTTACATGGGCAGACCAACGATTAGAACTTACTAGTACACCGAAAGAGTGTTGTGATTTTCTTGTAGCTCTCATTATACCAATAACTGTTCCTCTATCACCATTTGTAGTAACATCTTGTACTCCATTAGGAGTGTCTATAGTTAGATGATCATTACTACCATCTCCTTGAAAATAAGGGAATGTTTCAGGATAAAAGCGAGGCTGTCTGTTTTGTGTTGTTTGAATAGCATGTCTATTTAAACCACTTTGGTCATACCATGTATGTACAAACACATTATTAGCACCTCTCCAAGCGTTAATTGCTACTATATCGACTATATCATTATCTCCCCATCCAAAATCTTGTTCAGCATTATCACCAGCTCTTCTCAACCTAATTAAAGGACCTACATAATCACTTTCTAGAACTCTCATAGAAAAGGCAAAGCTAATATCTGTAAGCTTTTCATCTAGAATGTGCGATGGTTTTAATGTAGGATATTGATTATAGGTAGCAACCTGAGAGTAACCCCATAAGGATATGAAGTAAAAAATGAAAGCTATTTTTTTATACTTATATACTATCATCTTTTTAAATCTCCTGTTAAATGAAAATTATTTGTACTAGTACATAATAACCCAGCTCCAGCATCTTTACCTGCTGTTTTAAAGCGTGAAAGTCTATTCAAAACAGTAACCCCTCCAGCTCCAGATATTTCTATTTTACCTGTATTTATTTGATAAATACTAATATTAAAACCAACGGATAAACCTGCAGGAACAGTTAACGTGACATCCGTGGTACTATTAAAAGTAAAAACTTTTCCATTGTCAGCCAATGTTAAGGTATAATTAGTTGTTTTATTAATAACTTCTGCTAAATTTGGATCTACCCATTGAGTTCCTGTTCCGGTTGATGATAATACTTGTCCATTTGTTCCAGCATTAGAACTACTATCTGAAAAAGAACCTACAACTCTTAAGTTGTTATTAAGTACTGTATTCCCATTTAAAGTGATACCATTAGAAGTAGCAGTTAATGTTAAACCTAAAGCACCAGATATTTGTGTAGAATTACCTGTAGAGCCTAATTGTAAAGCTCCAGTAGCAAATAATTGAGTAGCGCCATTACTAAAAAATTGTAATACATTTAAGTTATTAAAAACTAGTGAATTTCCGCCACCATTTAAAGTTCTAGGGCCAAGTAATGTACCATTGGAAGAATAGATGTTAGTAAATGAATTAGTAGGAGCAGTCCAAGCAGTACCATTAAAAAAATAAATATTTTTTTCAGCAATATTATATAGGAAAGAACCTTCAGTTGCTCCAGTAATATTGTTCATTTCTGTATTGTTTTGAGCAGTTGGTAACCCCATCACTGAACCAGCATCAATTTGGGAGACTACTAAATTACATGTAAAAATAAAGGCTATAAAGAATAGTATCTTTTTCATAACTATAATCCTAAATATATAAATGTGTTAACTACTAAGTATGGTTGATATCTTTCAAAAGATTGACTAGAACCACCTGTATTTACTGAAAATGTATGGCTGTGATTTCCAGATGTACTAGTGTTTGTAGTACCTCCCTGATTATAAAAAGCTCTATTTGCATCTGCACCATTTCTAATTTGATCAGCCCCTAAAGCTCTATTAAAATTATGGTTATGATTACCATCATCTGATGTTGTACCTGCAAAATTTATATTAGGTAAATTAGATTGTGATAAAGTAGTATTTGATAAACCTCCAGTGTCATTTATATTTTCAGTAGAGGAGGGGTGTTTTAATGTTCTATTTTCAGAATTAGGAATATTAGTCGTAAAACCTAAAGTTGTAGCATTAGTTTCAGCTAAAGTAGGTAAAGAGCTAGTAGCTCTACCATTTAATATATACCAACCAGAATGATCAGTTGTTAAAACACTGTATTTAATTTGACCTAATGAAATATTTACTTCGTTAACAGGGGTCCAATTACTACCGTCAAAAAAATAAATATTTTTTTGAGTCATATTGTAAAGTATTGAACCTTCTGTAGCTCCTGAAATATTATTCATTTCTGTATCATTATTTGCTACTGGTATTCCCATAACAGAATCGCTATCTATTTGAGAGTGAATAGAATTAACTATAACTATAAAAGTTAGGAAGATGAATGTTTGTTTTATCATAGTCCTAAATAAATAAAAGTGTTAAAGACTATATAAGGCTGATACCTATCAAAAGATTGATTACTCCCCCCACTATTAACTGTAACTGTATGGCTATGGTTTCCTGTAGTATTAGTATTTGTACTTCCGTTTTGATTGAAAAACGTTCTGTTAGCATCACTTGGGTGTCTAACTTGATCAGTTCCTATAGCTCTACTAACAGTGTGGTTGTGGTTACCATTTGTTGAAGTAGTTCCATTAAAAGTAACATTAGGTAAATTAGCTTGTGTTAAAACAGTGTTCGCTTGCCCTCCTGTGTCACCAATATTTTGAGTTGCAGAAGGGTGTTTTAAAACTCTATCTTCAGCATTAGGTAAGTTGGTTGTGAAACCTAGGTTTGTTGCATTAGTTTGGGCATTTGTTGGTAATGTAGTTATAGCTCTTCCATTTAATAGATACCAACCTGAATGATCAGCTGTTAAAGAACTATATACAATATCACCAATTGTATTTTTATCTTTATTAACAGGAACCCAATTCGTTCCGTCGAATATATATATGTTTTTTTGAGAAATATTATAAACCATTGACCCCTCGTTAGCTCCTGTTATACCATTCATTTCAGTATCATTTACAGTTACAGGAACACCCATTACAGAATTTGCATCAATTTGAGAAAATAAAGTTGATGTAAATAAAAGAACGACAAGGGGAAATATACGTCTCACGATTATTTTTATTTATAAGTTAGGAATAAAAAATAGTAATTATTGTTAGTTGATTATATTTTAATTTATTTATTAAAGATTTAAGTGTTATTATTAAAAATCAATAACGCTAAACATAAATTCTAAATCGATATCATCTTTTTGATTACCTCCATTATCACTATCTCCAATGTTAACTCTAAAACCACTAGCGGTTTGATTATAATATGTAATTCCAGGATCATCATAATTAGTATTACTATTTCCAGGACAATTACCACCACAGTCTTTAATAGCTAATTGAATTATATAATTTGCATCACTCATTGCTGTTGTAAAAGTAATTTGATAATCACCTTCATTTATTCTAGTTATGGTTGCTATGTTATAATTTTTAGCAATAGAATGTGAAGAATAAGTATTCGTTGCATCAGGATTGTATGTCATGGTAACTTTAGCGGCTGCTTTGATTGTAGGACCAGCTAAATAAGCTCCACCGTTTGCTCCAACTTTAATATTATTGTCTGTTTCAGCACCAACAACATTAGCTGTTTGAGATGTTGTTTCTTCGTTTACATATGTTATTGTACCCGTAGTAGTATTTTGTGAAAGGTTAGTAACAGGCCCAGTACTTCCTGTAGCTCCAGTAGCACCCGTTGCACCATTTGTTCCGTTCGTACCGTTGGTTCCATTTGTACCAGCGGC
>NZ_QOCC01000008.1:133264-133509 GCF_003318185.1 Tenacibaculum sp. E3R01
ACCATTTGTTCCGTTCGTACCGTTAGTTCCATTTGTACCAGCGGCCCCTGTTGCTCCAGTAGCACCCGTTGCACCATTTGTTCCGTTCGTACCGTTGGTTCCATTTGTACCAGCGGCCCCTGTTGCACCAGTAGCACCCGTTGCACCATTTGTTCCGTTCGTACCGTTGGTTCCATTTGTACCAGCGGCCCCTGTTGCTCCAGTAGCACCCGTTGCACCATTTGTTCCGTTCGTACCGTTGGTTC
>NZ_QOCC01000009.1:0-1555 GCF_003318185.1 Tenacibaculum sp. E3R01
TCTCCTCCACAATTAAAAAAATTACTATTGATACTTATTACTTCGGTATCTATATTTAATACATCGGCCCAAATAGCAACTAATCTATGCTCAATTTCATTAGTTGGTGCTATATATTCCTCTTCTCTAGTTACTGTTGGCTCTGGAAGTGCTTTTCGATTTACTTTCCCATTAGATGTAAGAGGAAAATCCTCTAAATGAACATAAAAAGAAGGTAACATATATTCTGGAAGATTTTCAGACAAAGAGTCACGCATCATTGAAGTATCAATAGTTTCTTTTGACTTATAATACGCTACTAAACACTTTTTACCTCCAATTTCTTTCATTAATACAACACTATTCTTTATCTCACCGATAGCATCTAATTGAAACTCTATCTCTGATAATTCTATTCGAAAGCCCCTCAATTTTATCTGATTATCTTTTCTCCCTATAAAATCAAGATTTCCATCAGGTAACCATTTTACTAAGTCTCCTGTTTTATACAAATATGCCCCTACTTCATATGGGCTATCTACGAACTTAGCATTTGTTTTTTCTGTATCATTAAGGTATCCCATAGATACTCCATCTCCTGCTATATGAAGTTCTCCTGTAATTCCAATACCACATAAATTACCTGAAGCATCAAGAACATATGCTTTAGTATTATTTAATGGCTTCCCTATAGGTACATTATAAACAGGCTTTTCGTCAAACGAATAACTAATAGCAAAAACGGTTGTTTCAGTAGGTCCATAACCATTTACCATTTTTCCTGGTCCTAATACATCATATGCCTTTTGAATATGCTTTATAGAAATTTTCTCTCCTCCTATAACTACCTTTCGTAAAGGTGCTAACCCCTCAATTTCAGTATCCACAAATACATTAAATAATGCAGTAGTAAGAAAAGTTATACTTATTTCATTTTCTTTTATAGTTTTAGATAAAGCTTTTACATCTGAAGAAGTTCTTTTGTTGATTAAACACAATGTAGCTCCATTTAACAAGCTACAAAATATATCGAACACAGAACCATCAAAAGCAACATTTGACCATTGTAATACTTTATCTGTTGGTTGTACTGAAATAGGACCTGTTTCCTTAACTAACTTAATAACATTTTGATGATTTACTAAAACGCCTTTAGGTTGCCCTGTACTTCCTGAAGTATAAATAACATAAGCTGGGTTGTTAGAATTAGAAGGCAAAACAAGCTCTCTTGTTGATTCATTTCCTATTAAATCTTTATCTTCATCTAATAAAATATTTTCAACATTAGTAAACAACTCTGAATAAGATGCTTGAGTTACTATTAATTCTAGACCAGAATCTTCGATCATATGATTAATTCTACTCATTGGATACGTAGCATCTATTGGAACATAACCTCTACCTGATTTTAATATTCCTAGAATACCTACAATCATATCAATAGACCTATCTATACAAAGGCCAATCAATGATGATTGCTCTTCAACTTTTTTATTGATATATCTTGCAAGTTGAGTTGAACGTTTATCTAAATCTCTATACGTTAAGTTTTCTCCTTCGAAAACTAATGCTATTT
>NZ_QOCC01000006.1:0-12387 GCF_003318185.1 Tenacibaculum sp. E3R01
TTTTACTAAAGCTAGACCTATTCCTATAGAATCGATATGACTTTTTATTTCTAACTTTTGAAACAGTTGAAATATTTTAGTATGGTACTTCTCCTCTATTCCTGGACCGTTGTCTGAAACAGAAAACACATGTTCTTTATTTACTTTTTCATGACCTATCTCTATTTCACTTGTTTCTTTATCATTATGCTTAATTGCATTTTGGATTAAATTTTGAAACACTTGTAACAACTGTGATTCATTAAATAGAAGTTTTGGCAGTTTATTTTTCACTTTAATAATACATGTACTCGTTGAATTAACCTTACTAATTCTTTTAACTAATTTATCTACATCCACAAGTTTCATATCTTTCTCTTTATCCATTTGAAGAGAATAATTTAATATTCCATTAATCAGTAAATCCATTTGATCAACTTGTTCTTGTAATGTGATTAAGTTTTCAGACACTTCTTGTGTTTTATCTTCATCGGATCTATCGGACTCAATAACCCAACTTGCTAAGGTATGTATATTACGCAGTGGTCTTTTTAAATCGTGAGATACCACATAAGCAAACTCTTCTAAATCTTTATTTCGTTCATATAGTTCTTTAGCTCTGTTTTCTAAATCTAAAGTACGCTGCTTTATTTTATCTTCTAGATTTTGATTTACTTCTAACAAGCCTTGACGATATCTAATAAAACCATTGAGTATAATAAATGAATATATGAATATGGTAGTTGTTGATATTAAAATAGCGCCTTCTGTTACAATATCTATATCAGATGTTAACACTCTGTATCCCATATGTAAAAGCTGAGATGCACTAAAGACCAATATCAACCCTCTATTGTTAAGCATTAATATAGCCCCAAACATTACCACATAAGTTCCTAATAAATAATCTAACGAAAAATTATTAAGTGCAACTGTATAGGTTAGATAATGTTGAAATATAAAAAGTGCGAAAAAAACATATAAACCATAATAATTAATTATTATTCTTTTTTTTGTTAATGGAGCTAAGCCGACCATAAAAAATACAACTCCTAAAACCTCTCTCATATAAGGAATTTCTTGAGCTTTTAAATTATAGTGAAATATTAAAACAGAATATAAGTACAAGCCTGGTGCTACTAAACACAAAACCAAACTACTATTCTTGATTTCGAAAGGTTCTAGCTTACCTGTTTTTTTAAAAAAGTCTAGCATAGCAACTATCATTAACTAATATTAATTGGATTTTAAAGATAAGTATTTCATTTTAAAAGCAATTTTTACTCTAAAAAAACAAATTAAAAAGGTATTTTTCCCAAACAGTATTCTTAAATTTTCAAATTTCATAAAACCTTTTTGTTTTTGAAATAATTGAAATAAAAAAAATATTAAAATGAAACCTGATAATTTAGAGTATTATTTTTAAAAATATAATAGCAGACTAAAAAGGACTTTTGTTGAAATTAAAAGTATGTAATTACTATTTCACCACTATGTTTCCCTGAGATATTTACAACAAATAGAATTAATACAATGGAAGAAAAAGAAAAACCAAGACTTTCAAGATTAACTGCTATCCTTACTCAACTTCAATCGAAAAGGATTATTACAGCTAGACAACTTGCTGAAAAACATGCTGTAAGTTTAAGAACTATTTATAGAGATATTAGAACACTTGAAAAATCAGGAATTCCTATTGTAACTGAAGAAGGAAAAGGCTATTCAATTATGGAAGGGTATCACCTCCCTCCTGTAATATTTTCAGAAGATGAAGCAAATGCTTTAATTACATTAGAACAACTAGCTATAAAAAATAAAGACCAATCATTAGTTGATAATATTACCAGTTCATTAGAAAAAATAAAAACTATTTTACGTTATTCTCAAAAAGGAAATGCTGACTTATTAGCTGATAGAATTTATTTTAGTGGTAATAACAGTGAAGAAAAAACGAGTAATAATCTAATGCAAATTCAATCAGCTATTACTCAATATAAGATAGTATCAATACATTATATTACACCAGAAAAGAAACAAAGCACTCGGAGTATTGAGCCTTTTGCTATTTATAGTATTCGTGGAAACTTTTTATTAATTGCCTTTTGTAGGTTACGAAATGATTTTAGACATTTTAGAATAGATTCTATTGAAAAAATAAGAACTGAAAAGCAATATTTCACACCTCACAAGATGACTATAAAAGAGTATTTTGAAAAATATATAAAAAACCAATAGTACCCTTGACATATCTTTGTCACTACCCTAATTTAAATTTGCGGATATATAAATTAAAATATCTAAAGATGGAAATTATCAGAATTATAGTATTATCATTATCAGCTTTCTTACTAGCATTTGTTGGAGTAGCAAGGTTAACAAATCCAATACAAACATTTTTAAAAAACTCAGGAATTGCACTTAAAAACGATGCTAGTTTATTAAATGAAATGAGAGGAGTTTCTGCAGTTATGCTTTGCGCCGGACTTATTATTTCACTTGGAATATTTATTGATAAATTAACTTTTAACTCACACTTAGTTGCTTCATTAATTTTTTTAGGTTTTGCTATTGGGAGATTAACTAGCTTAAAAGCGGACGGCAAACCAAGTATACAAATTACTCAAGGAATTGTATTTGAAGTTGTATTTGGCTTAGCAAATTTATTTTATTTAATTAATGCCTAATTTTATTATAAGGTAATACTTAAAATAAACACAACTTATAAACAATAGCAGCTTGGTTTTAAACTAAGTTGCTATTTTCATTTTAAAACAATTTGGTTTTTATCATAGCTAAGAGTAAAGGTACTATTTTTCTATATTTACCAATAATTCCATTTATTCGGAATTACAATAGAATAAATAAAATTTTATTCTCTATAAAGTTGTTAGTAACATCAAAATTTAAAATAATTGAAAAAAGAAAAAGTAATAGAAAAGCTAAAAAAACATTGTGCTGAAAAACTCTATGTTCATTTAACAAGAAGACTGGTTGACTCAGTCTTATGAACGTATCACTAATAAAAAAGGTATAAATATTGAATTACATGAGAAATTTGATATTCTTACTCCATCAAAACTTATCCCTCCATTAAAAACAGAATAAACAATAATGATTAATGGTCAAGACATTAAAAAATTAGAAGATCTAAGTGAGCAATTTTCTACTTGGATATTTAAATATCATTCAGAAAACTTTGCAAAACCACTATTTTTAATTTGGTATAGAGATAATGATTTCAATAAAACTGAGAAAATTTTAACCTATAAAAATGGTAGTTTTTTCACAGCTACTTCTTTAATAGAATTAAAAGAAAAACTATATACTGAACGAAATGAACTTATAGCTCCTAATCATATTCATTTATGGTTAACAGCTATTAAAGAAATAAAAGCGGTTGAATCTATAAATTACAACCTAGCTTCAGTAATTACTGATTTAGAAAAAGGTATTTTAGAAGAAAAAACAATTGAAGGCTTTGCGGAATTCATTAATTTATTTGATGACTTTATACATCAAGATAAAAAAAACAATCATCTTCAAATATATATTGATAATGGATTGATAAGAGAAGCTTGGGAGTATTACTATGAATTTATTTTTTGGCCAAGATTTAATGATCAAGAAAAATATGATAGTTGGGATCGTCCAAAATTAGAGATTAACATTCCAAAATTAGTTGAAGAATTTAAAAATGTTATCTTGAAGTTTGAAGAAAGCATAAAAGTTACTATCTAAACTATCATCCTAAATAAAATCAAAAATATGTGTAGATATGGAATGACAATCTATAAATCTCATTATGCGTGTTTTCAATGTAGAAAAACATTCAAAAGAAAATTAGAGAAAGATATTTATGATGGTTATAATAAATACAGAGAACAAAACCCTGCTAAATGTCCTGAATGTGGAGATCTTATGGCTAATATGGGGCTAGATTTTGAGTCTCCTAAGAAAAAAGATATTAAATCTTGGGAGTATATGGCTACGCTTTATGAAGTTGGAATTACTTTTCACTCCTGTGGTTGCAGTGGACCAGGTTATATTCCATCGAACTCTAATGATCTACTTCGTTACTTTTCAAAAATAAAAGCAGATTATATTGAGCACCAACGATTTTGGGCACGACGAAAATCGGATCCAGAAAGCCAAAGCGAAATAGCAAAAGACGGGCATTATAATTGGGAATATTTTCAGAAAATTCCTAATGAGATGAAAACTGGCACTCCTAAAAAACCAAAATTTAATGCCATTGAAGCCCAAAAATATTGGCATCAAAAAATAATAGAAATTGAATCAAAAATTGAGAAAGTAACCAATGACACTTTAAAAAATTGAAAAACATACGTTTTTATTTAATTTTACTTAAAACCCCCTTACCATAAATTTGACATTTAATAAAAAATGATAGAACTAGAATATTATTTAGTAGATGTTTTCACATCAATAAAATATGGAGGTAATCAGCTTGCCGTTTTCATTGATTTTGAAAATAACGTTTCTACTAAAAACATGTTAAACATAGCAAAGGAGCTTAATTTTCCTGAAATAACGTTCATTAAAAAAAATAATAACAACCAATCTTTTGATGTTCGAATTTTCACTCCTGAATATGAAGTTCCTTTTGCAGGACATCCATCATTGGGAACAGCCTTTATTATTTCAAAATACGTATTACCAACACCAAAAGAACAAATATCGCTAAATTTAAAATATGCTAATATTAGTATTGATTTAACTACACCCAAAGACGTTGAGCGTAGTCATTTTATCATGAAACAAGCAAAGCCAGAGTTTATAGCAACCTTTAATTATCAAGAAATTGCTACCGGACTTGGAATAAATATAACTGCATTAAATACTAAAAAACCAATAGAAGAAATAAGCACGGGGTTACCCTATATCATCATTCCTATTATCAATTTAGCAGAAATTAATCAACTAAAATTGGATTCAAAAAAAGTTATCGAGTTTTTACGTTTACATAAAAAATACAAAACCAACAGTTCAACTGGACTAACAACTTCTTTATTTTTTGTAACTGATGAAACTTTTGAAAAAACAAACAGTTTTAATACTAGAATGTTTTGTATTGAAAACGAAAACCTGCTAGAAGATGCCGCTACAGGAAGTGCAAATGGTTGTTTTCTTTCGTATCTGTTAAAAAATGAATCTTCAGAAATATCAGCTATCGTAGAACAAGGGTTCCAAATGGGAAGAAAATCATATATACATTTAAATGGGGAACGCACCAGTGATACCTATAGTATAAAAATTGGTGGTCAGGTTATTGAATTAAGTAAAGGTATATGGAATGTTTAAGTTAATTAATATTATTATTCAAATAAAAAGTTTTTCATGTATTGGTAAATGTACATTATCCCAACAAACATTTTTGGGTTTCTGAAGGTATTGCTACTTTAGTAAGTGGTAGCCGAGGTAGAGCATTAAAATGGTATATACAACGTACCAACTTATATTAAAAAAAGCATCCTGAAATTGACTAAACAATATGCTACAATTAAAAAACGTAAATACTACAACTTCTTAGCACTATGTATTGGATGGACTTATTGCTAAAAAACATTAGGTAAAGGAGGCTGGTCTTTTGCCTAAAAATTTTATGAAAAGTGGAAAAACCAACACTAACTATTATACAGCTATTAAAAAGTTTCTTGGTATAAAAAAGGACGCTTTAAATAGTTATATGCGAGAACAATTAGAACTTGAATCTACAAAATAGGTTACAGCCATTTTTTTATTTTTACTAGTTGCAAAAAGCAATTATATTTCTTAGGTTTGAAACACAAAAAATTGTACGGATACAAAATTGCTATATCTATTTTTTTAGGTTATATATTTATCAAAAATAAAGGTTTACAGGTTACCTAAGTAATTTCTGTAATTCTTTATATATTTACCTAAAGTTCCTTTTATCCGGAACTATAGACCAATAAACGAGAACTTTGTTCTCTATATAACGAGTTAGGCAACATTTGAAAACCAATGAAATACTTAAAAGACTCATTTAACAAGTTCAAAAAAGACGCTTTATCAAAAGCATTTTATGACTTTATAAAGTATTTGGTTATTTCTGTGATTTTTGTATTTGCATTGCAGTATGTTCCAATATTTAAGGAATGGCTTAATGTAAAATTTTCTATTTCATTATGGCTTATAATATTAGCATCTCTTATTCTAGTAATATTTAGTCTAGTTCTTTCAATGAATATCTTCAGTAAGAAATTAAAGGAAATTCAATCTCAAAATCGAATTGACGAATTAACTGGTTTAAAGAACTACAAGGCGTTAGAAATTGATTTAGCTACATTAGAAAACGAAAGAAATCAAAAAGACGAGCCAATCTCGTTAATTTTAATTGATGTTGATGACTTCAAAAAGTTTAATGAGGAAAATAGCTTTGAAATAGCAGATAAGATTTTATCAAAACTTGGAAATCTTTTAAATAAAGACAGTAGAATTACAGATGAAACCTATAGGTATTTTATGCGTGGAGATGAATTTCTCATAATTGCGAAGCAAACTTCAATTTCAAACGCCCAACTTGCTTCTGATAGAAAAAGAAAATTAATTCAGGATTCTACATTTATAGTTGATGGAGATAATTTCAGGCTTACCGTTTGTTGTGGTGTAACTGAATTTAACAAAAACGAGAAAGGTTCTGATGCGTTAGAAAGGCTAAGTCAAGCTATGCAAAATGCCAAAAAGAAACCAAAAAAGAATAATACAGAAATACTCATTTAATGGCAAAATATTCAGAACAACAATTAACCAATTGGACAAAACCACCTAGTGCAACTGAACAATCAAAACTTGAGAATTCAGAAAGAATGGTTAGGGATGCTATAAGTTCTGATGAAAAATTAAAGAAAAAATCAACAGAAACATTTGGACAAGGTTCCTATGCAAATAACACTAACGTTAGATTGAATAGTGACATTGATATTAATGTTTGTTACAACGGAGGATTCTATTTTGAACTTCCAAAAGAAACAAAAAGAGAAGATTTTGGATTAAATAATCCATCTTCATACAGTTATTCGGAATTCAAAGATGATGTCGAAAATGCTCTAGTAAATAAATTTGGACGTAAAGATGTTATTAGAAATGATAAATGTATTACCATTGTTGCAAATTCAAATAGAATTGAAACTGATGTTGTACCAACTTGGGAACATAGACGATATAGTGAAAATAAGAAATATGTTATAGGTACTGAATTTAGAAGTGATAAAGGGAAATGGATAAAAAACTTTCCTAAACAACACATTCAAAACGGAATAAATAAAAATAATAATACCCAGAGACGGTTTAAAAGATTGACTCGACTTCATCGAAAATTACGTTATAAAATGATTGATGATGGAGAGCCAGTTAGTGATAATATAACTTCATTTTTATTAGAATGTTTGGTGTGGAATGTACCAAACCGTATAATGAACGACTATGACACTTGGACCGAAAGATTAAAAGAATCAATTGTTTACATCTACGGCAAAACAAAGAATGATGCTGATTGCAAAGAATGGGGAGAAGTATCTGAATTGTTTTATTTATTTCATTCAGGCAGAAAATGGACTAGAAAAGATGTTAATGATTATTTGATTTTACTTTGGGAACATTTAGAATTTTAAAATATGGTAAAACACAATATTAGAATATTTGCGTATGCAATAATTGGATTAGCTTTTTTCGTTTACGCCATAATTTTTCTTATCACTCAAAACCTGGATAGTATTGATTTTAATAAAGCACTAACCCATATTTCCACTACTATATCTATAAATATAATTCTTTGGATGATTTTTATATTTTGGGCTTGGAAATGGAAAGTGTTTTATCCTTGGTTGGTTCAAAAACCAGATTTGTCAGGAAAATGGAAAGGAAAGATTAAGTCAAATTTTGACAGAGAGACTTCAAAACCAATTTCAACTGAAATTGATATTAAACAGGACTTTTTCAACATTATAGTGAAAATCAAAACTGATGAAAGTTCAAGTCACAGTATTAGTTCATCATTTAATATTGATAAAGATAGAGGTTATCAACAGCTATTCTATTCATATCTGAATACACCGAAAGCAGGAATTAGAGATAGAAGTGCTATACATTATGGTTCGGTATTACTTAATTTCGATGGTTATAAAGTTTCAAAAATGTCTGGCGAATATTGGACTTCGAGAGAAACTACTGGTGAAATAGAACTGAAAAGAAAAAAAGATAAATAAAAACGTTGCCTAACAATGGCTATAAATAATTGCTTGTCCTCGCCTGCTTCTGAAAATCCTCGCGGATTTTCAGTTTGGTGTGTACTTGCAAAGTTAAGTGCTAACCCACGCAACTACTCATAGCCGAAACGTTGTACACAATACCTGAAATGAAAATCGGAACTAAAATATTAATCCTATTTCTGACCTTGAACTTGCTTTCTTGCAAAGGTTCTGCGCAAGAAACTGAATCAAAAAAGCCAACAACTGAAATTGACTTTTCGGAAACGGTAAAAAGTACTTTTCCTAAACCAATTGGAATTATAAATGATTATGGGAAAATCTTTTCGGAATCACAAAATACTGAATTATCAAAAGTTCTTTACGATTATGATATTGAAACAACAAGACAAATTGTAATTATAACAATTGACAGCATAAAACCATATAATAACATCCAAAAATATGCGACTGATTTAGCAAATAATTGGGGAGTTGGAACAGCGGAAAAAAATAACGGATTGACAATCGTTGTCTGTAATCCTTGTCGACAAATCGGAATTGCAACTGGACTTGGAACTGAACTGATTTTGACCGACGAAATTTGCAAAGAAGTAATTGAGAAAACTATCATACCTGAATTTAAGAATGGAGAATTTTATAACGGAATTAAAAACGGTGTGACTGAATTAATAGCAAAATGGAAATAAAGTACTGTGTACAACATTGTATAAAAATAATGCTTAGTTTAGTGCTTAACCAAAGGTTAGTGCCGTTTTGTTACATCTGATTTTCCTGCGGAAAATCCTCGCACACAAAACCGCACTATTCTTATACGTAACCGTTGTAGGTAATTTAAGAATCGTTCGTCATACCAATTTAACGATAGAACTTCATAATAATGAAAAGAAAAATAATTTATAAAATAATAGCTGGACTATTAATATATTTCATATTAAATACTTGTTATAAATTATATAAAAACTACACTATTTCTGAAACTTGCCTTTCAAACACTTTTAACAACAAATATTTAGACTTATCAAATTTAAAAATCAATTCAATTCATAATTTTGATGAAATTTTTAATTGTCAAGAATGGGATGAAATTTTTGTTACTAGTTCAATTTACTATTATAGAGGAATAGGCTATTTATATACAGGAGTTTTAGTTCCATCTTATGATAAATTTCAATATCCTGAAGGAACTGCTCTTCTATATTTTATGAAAAATAATGCAATAATTTCAAATCCATTACCACTTTATTCTGACAACTTTATTTTTTCTAATCATTATGGAAAATCAAACTCTGTGAGAATTAAAAGAAAACACGCCAAATTTATTTACAAAAAACATGAGCATACTGATTTTGAATTGAATACATTGGAATTAATAAACGATTATGATTAAAACTACCTACAACACAGTATAAAATTAATTGCTAGTTTTGGATCACTTGGAAAATTCCTTCGGAATTTCGCCGTTCGTGATTAATCTAGTAAATTAGTTGCTCTAAACACGCAACGAATCTTATACAACAACGTTGGCAATAATTTGAACACAACTAAATGAAATCTATTTATATTTTAATAATCATTCTTTTTTCTTTCACTTGTTGTAAAGGACAAGACAAAATCGTTTTTGATATTCAAGAAGTTTTTCTTCAAAAAAGTGAAATCAAAAAACATAAATCTGATTTTACAAAAAAAGACGAGCCTTTTTATGAAGATGAAAATTATATTGTGAATAAAAGTTGTAGTGGTGAATGGGGAGGTTCAATTATTTTTAAAAGCAAAAAAAGCGGAATTGAATATTCTTGTGCAGCAGCTTGTCCTGTATCCATAAATCTTATAAATGGAAAATACATTGTTACAAATTCACTTGCTCATTTAAGCGGTTCATCTGATATAATTGAAATTGAAAATCCTGTATTAATGTCAGTTTTTAAAATGCCAGAACCCAGAGAAATAAAAAATGGAATTAAGCAATACTATATTGGAGATACAGAAAGTAAATCAAAAAAAGGAGTAAAAGAAATTTGGAATGGTTTCGGAGTTTTAACTTTAGCAAGTTTTCAATTTAAAGAAGAATTGTATCATATAATTTCGAAAAATGGAAAAACATTTTTAGCCACTATTGAAAAAAATGAACTAAAGATTATAAATCAAATTTCTAAAGAACGAATTTGGGATTATGACCCAGAAACTTTCAAAGATGTAAAAGGGAATTTAATTGTATTTTTCAATAATCACAGTACTAATGGATATATTGAAATTACAGGAAATAAAATAAAAATAACAAGAACGAAATAAAAAACTATTGCCAACACCGTATAAAATTAATTGCTAGTTATAGTCTACTTACGAAAGTCCTCGCGGACTTTCTATCTGTGATTTATTTGCTAACTTTAGTGCTTAAAACACGCAACTAATCTTACACAAACACGTTACCAAACAGTTGAAAATCGAACTATGAAACAACTTCTGATTTTAATAATTACATTTTCAATTATATCGAGTTGCGACCGAAAAAAATCGGAAAAAACTCAATCTGAATTAAAACAAAAAACGGAATTAAAAACAGCAACGGAATCTGAACCAAAAACGGTTGACACAATTGAGGTTTATTATCCAACTGAATTTGATACTATTCAAAATTTTAAAGAAGTTCAAATTGAGAGCGATAAACTTTTATTGGGAATAAAAACATATTCCTTAAATGACAGTTCAATTGTAAATATTAATGGAAATTATAAAGAAACGTATCATAATTATGTTTCTCAAATTACTTTGACAAAACTAAAAGATACAATATTAAAAACTCAAATAAACAAAAGTATTTTTAAAGACAGCCTTAACAGTGAATTTTATCGAAGATGTACCTTTGATGGAATTGAATATAATGGAATTCGCTCAAACCGAATTTATTTCAAAGGTTACTTTAGTGTTCCTGATACTGATTGGGCTTTTGGAAACGAATTCGCAATATTCTATAGAACAGAAAAGAAAAATCAAGTTAATTCTTGGAATTTTAAAGACATCGGACTATAAAACCGTTTGGTAACACCGTGTATAGTTCATTGCTAATACTCGCCTACTTACGAAAATCCTCGCGGATTTTCTATTCGGTTTGTATTTGCTAAATTAGTTGCTGTAATACGCAACGAAATCATACACAAAACCGTTAGGGCAAATAGAAAATATGAGTGCAAAAAAATTAGCTGAAGAATATATTAAAAGTTTGGGTACTCCTGAAATGAAATTAAGCGAAGTTGAAGATACTTCTGATTATTACTGCTTTAGTTATTTTCATCCAACTGAAATATATGTAGGTCAAGGATTGATATTTATAAATAAGCTAGATAATAGATTTTTTATTTATGGATCTGGAAACTCTGACCCTAAAACTGATTATAAAATAAAATTAGAACAAGAGAAAATGGCTCGGAAAATATTTCCTGAGTTTGATATCCGAAAAAATTATAATATAAAAATCAATCGAATTCTGAGAAAAATGAACTTGATTGAAAAGTTATTGGAATTAGGTTTTTCTTATACCACTCCTGAAATTGTTGGTAGTGATATTTTTAGAATTTCTAAACCTTATAATCAAAAATTATTTGAAAACCGTTTGAGTAAATTGCCTTGTGAGTTTAATAATATTAATGCTAAAAAAGTTTGGAATATTTTATCTCTTAACAAAGAAAAAAAAGTGGTTGAATTTACAATAGCTGAGTATATAAATGTTAAAAAAGAAAACAGAGTAGAAAGAGCTACAGAAACCGATTTAGAAACCGCTTGGTAAAAACAACTTACCCTAACACGGTTTATAAAACATAACTAATAAGTGCTAAAACGAAAGGATTGTAATTATTTACAAAGTCCGCCAAATTTTTAAATTTGGCTTTTAGAATAGAAAAAGTAAAAATAAAATATAAAATATAAAAATTCGGCTTGTGCTAAATCCGAAAAGTTAGCGTCTTTTTAAACGCTACGTTTCATACACAAGACCGTTGTACTGCATTTTGACCCGTCCTGAAATAAGGCTACATAATTTTAAACATTATGTATAGAAATGACAAAGTCATTAGACGTTACAGTGAACCATTTAAATTAAAAATATTAGCCGAACTTACAATCGGAAAACACACAAAGAGCGAACTTTGTAAACTCTACTCCA
>NZ_QOCC01000032.1:0-7268 GCF_003318185.1 Tenacibaculum sp. E3R01
CTCGCAGACAATTAATTTCATCTATTTTAATTACTTTTACGTTAAAATTACGCAACTAACCATACACAAATACGTTGTACACAATATAAATCAAGAAAATGAAGAGAAAAATAATTACACTTTTAATATTAGTAATATTCATAAGTTTTGGACATGCACAATCAGAAAAAATAAATATTAAAACAGATCATTTGACAGAAGTAAATTATCTGAAAATGGATGATTTTTATTTAACTCATTATTTATATATCGACTTATTTTTGAGAGAAAATCTTTTTCCAGAAGCCAATACCGAAGATGTTTCATCAATTATAAAAGCTCTTAAAAAATATGTTTCAATAGAGAACAAATTAGAAATTGAAATTGAAAAACCAGGGAAAAGAAGTTACTTAATTAGATTTGCAATTTTAAAGAAAGATGACGGAACTGAACTTTTAATTGCTTTCACGAATTGGAGTGTAAAGAAAAAGAAGTTTGAAAAAGAAATCAAAATAGAAAATAATTCGTATACAAGATGGTATTTTCTAAATGGAAACAAAATGACTTACAGAAAAGATATGTCTAATCAGAATGATTACTCAACTACGAAAAAATCTGATTTAGCTAATGCGTATTTATTTGATGAGCTATCTGATAACGATACTAAGATAAAAAGTACTTTAGACGAACTTTTAAATAAAAGTGACTTGAGTATATCAGATAAAATTATGGGGAATTTACTTCTCTTAAAATACCTAATTTTTAAAAAAAATAATGAAAATGTAACTAAGCAAGTCAAATATCTGAATCAATTATTTGAAACGAATAAAACTGAAACAAATCTTAGAGGGTTGAAAATAGCATTTAATGCTACAAAATTCCAAATAGAATTAACAAAATAAATACTGTGTACAACACCATATAAAATTAATTGCTGTTTTAGACTTAAACAAAGGTCGTTGCATTTTTGTTACGTCTGATTTCCCTTCGGAAAATCCTCGCACACAAAACCGCAACTAATCTTATACAAACACGTTGTGCTTCATTATCCAAAATACACGGATTTAAAACGAAAAATGGGACTAAAAGAAGAAAAAATAAAAAGAGATATTGAAATACTGAAAGATGGTCCAATATGTAAATACTTCAAAAACGAAATTTTGGACAAAGATTTAGTTTGGTTTAATAATAATAATTTTGAGGTTACAGAAATGGATTGTCGGAATTGGAATCGTAAAAACGCTCATCAGAAATTAAAAACTGCTCTGAATTTTCCAGATTATTATGGAGAGAATTTGAATGCATTCAATGATTGTCTTGCCGATTTATATAACAAAAAATATAAAGGGTTAATATTAGTTTTTAGGAATTTCGACAACTTTGTTGAAGAAGATGGAAAATTTGCAGAAGGAATTCTTGAAAATATTGCAGACGAGTCTCGAATTTGGCTTGTAACTGGACAAAAATTAATTGGACTTGTACAAACGAACAATCCTGATTTGAACTTTCCAAAATTGGGTGGAATAAGTCCAAGTTGGAATTCACATGAATGGTTTGATTCTGACAGAAAAAAATAACGAAAGCACAACAAAATGTATAATTAATTGCTCACGGACTTATTCCTTCGGAAAAATCTCGCAGACAATTAATTTCATGTTTTTTAATTACTTTTACGTTAAAATTGCGCAACTAACCATACACAAATACGTTGTAAAACATTTTGACCCGTCCTAAAATAAGGCTACATAATTTTAAACATTATGTACAAAAATGACAAAGTAATTAGACGTTACAGCGAACCTTTTAAATTAAAAATTTTAGCCGAACTTACCATCGGAAAACACACAAAGAGCGAACTTTGTAAACTCTATTCCATTGCTCCTACAACAGTAAATGAGTGGATTAAAAAATACAACCGTAAAGACTTAATGAACACCAGAGTAAAAGTGGAAACTAAAGACGAAATATCTAGAATTAAAGCGCTTCAAAAAGAAATAGAACAGCTTAAAAAATTACTACTTAAAAAAGATCTGGATGCTATGATCGAAGAATCCTATCTTGAAGTAGCGGCGGAAGATCTCGGTTACAAATCTATTGCTGAACTAAAAAAAAAGTTAAGTATAAAGCCTTAATTAAAGCTAAAGAAAAAGCTAAGGGATTTGCTTCTTTAAAGACTATAACCCATTGTTTTGGACATAAACGTGACGCGTATTATAAATACAAATCTAGAGCTGATAAACGTTTAAAAATAGAACAACAGATTATTAACATCGTTAAAAAAAGACGCAAATCCCTTCCTAGAGAAGGTGTAAGAAAACTTGTGAAATCATTAGATGTAGATTTTAATAAAGGGAATATTAAAATTGGTAGAGACACTATATTTAATGTGCTTAGAAAGAATCAGATGCTAACACTTAGAAAGAAAACAAGTGCTAGAACTACAAACTCATATCATCGTTTTTATAAATATAATAACATCATAAAAGACTTAAAAATTACTAAAGCTAACCAAGTTTGGGTCTCTGATATAACATACATTAGAACCCTAAAAGGATTTTGTTACCTAGCCTTAATAACTGATATGCATTCAAGGAAAATAGTAGGTTACGACCTAAGTGATAGTTTAGAATTAAAAGGATGTGTAAGAGCTCTTAATAAGGCTATTTATCAAGCTAAAGACATTAAACAACTCATTCATCACTCGGATAGAGGAATACAGTATTGTAGTAATCTGTACACACAAATACTTAAAAGAAAAAAGATAGAGATTAGTATGACCCAAGAAAATCATTGTTACGAAAACGCAATGGCAGAGCGCGTAAATGGAATTTTAAAAGATGAATTTTATCTCGACCAAACCTTTGATAACGTGAGTCACGCAAAGAGAGCGGCAAAAAATGCAATTAATTTATACAACGAAATAAGATTACACTTATCTTTAGACTATAAAACACCTAATATGGTATATAAATTATCAGCTTAAAAATCAATTTTAACCTGTAGCCATATTTCAGGACTAGACATTATGAAAAAACAAATTCTAACAATAATTTTACTTCTGATTTCAAGTCTGACTTTTGCTTGTAGTTGCAAATGGGGCGGGAATTTTATAAAATCTTCTAAATATTCTGAAGTAATAATTAAAGCCAAAGTTGTTGAAATGTTGTGGCATTTTGAAGATGGGAAAACGTTAAGTAGTGATGACAATTTTGGAGATTATTTGATCAAAACTGATAAAAGATATTATCAATCAATAAAAGTTGAAGTTATTGAATTAATAAAAGGGAAAGAAGTAAGGAAAATCTTTGAAATTTACGGAAGTGACGGAGTTGATTGTCGAGAAAGCATTCATCTGTTTGTAATTGACAAAATTTATGTTTTCGGAATTTACAAAACTCAAAAAAACGAATATAGTCAACCTAATGAAGACGAAAAGGATTATGCGATTGGCGGATGTTCTGAAAAATGGTTAGAATATTTACCTGAAACGAATGAAGTAAAAGGTTATATAAAAGGAAAAAATAGAAGAAAAAAAAGAAAATATTGTTACGAAAAACTGAAAGAAAAAATAACGTAGCACAACATCATATAAAATTAATTGCTGGTTTTAGCTCGCTTGGGAAATTCCTTCGGAATTTCACCGTTCGTGATTAATCTAGTAAATTAGTTACTTGAAAAACGCAACTAAATTTATACAAACACGTTGTACGCAATTTGAGAAAACTAACAATCATATCGTTTTTGATTATACTCTTTAGCTGTAAACAAAAAGAGGAAAAAGTAATATCGGAATTTACCGAGCAAGACGCATATGAAATAATAAATGCTCATCTTATTGGGCAACTGAAAAAGAATGATGCAGACTCGATAATATATTGGAATAACCGACAATTGAAAAGTCCAGAATTTGAACATACATTTATAGAATCTGATAGAATTTTAAACTTTACTGAAATTCCGGCACCTTATCCAATTTTCACTTCTGAATATTGGGAAACAGATAAGATAAAAGGTATAACTGTAATGAATTGGAAAGAATACGATTCCTTCTTTGAAAAAAATGATTCTATTGATTTAGAAGCGTTATGGGATTCAAAATTTAATGGAGAATTTATTCACAATGTTTCCTTTCCAATTTACAACACTGAAACTAAAATTGCTGTTATCAGAGATTACGATTATCGACCATTTCTAATTTGTGGAACTGGATTGGATAACTTGTATTACTATAAGAAAACAAAAAAAGGATGGACAATTCTGAAATAAAAAACTGCGTACAACAATGTATAACCGCAATTACGACGGATTCGACTGCGTCCGAATCCACTCGGAATTGCAAACGTCAGTGCTTAACCGAAAAGTAGTAATTTAAAACCCGTAACTGACGGTTATACGAGACCGTTACTTTAGACCCACAAAAGATTGGGATTTACTAATTATTTCCCCAAACAAAAAATTAATTTCAGTAATTGAACTTAAATCTCAAGTTGGTTCATTTGGAAATAATTTCAATAACCGAACTGAAGAATCTTTAGGAAGTGCAATCGATTTATGGACAGCCTATAGAGAAAAAGCCTACCCAAATCAATCAGCACCTTGGGTTGGATATTTAATGCTCGTTGAAAAATCAGAGAAATCAACCAAACCAGTAAGAGTTAGTGAACCTCATTTTAAAGTGTTACCTGAATTTATTGGTGGCTCATATCTCGATAGATATAAAATACTTTGTCAAAAACTAATGTTAGAAAGACATTATTCTCAATGTTGTTTAATGTGGTCAAAGCAAGATTCGACATTTGGAAATGTAGCAGAAGAATCATCTATTGATTCATTTCTTTACTCTTTTGTCGGACATTTAATTGGTCAATTGAATGAATTTAAATAAGGTGTATGGAGCGTAAAAATGGCAGAAAACACGGGGAAGTTTTTACTCAACTAAATGAAGTGAAATACGTTCCTTCTAACAATCTAAAAAAGATTAAAATTCTTGAACCTGCATCAGGTCAAGGTGCTTTTGCTATTGAAATAATCAAACGTCTTTTTCAATCATCAAGAAACTATGACTTCGACTTTATAAAAGCGATAAATGAAAATGTAAGGTTTGTAGAATTAGATAGTTCAAGTTGCGAAAATCTTGAAAATAATATTTTAGAAACTATTGAGAGTTTAGGTTTCAAATCTAATAAAGTTGAAAAAAATATTTTTTCAAATACTGATTTTTTATTCAAGGACTTTGATTTTAAATTTGACTGTATTGTTGGAAACCCTCCATATATTAGACACGAAATAATAGACACGAAACTAAAGAGTGAATACAAAAAAGTTTTTTCAACTTTCAAGTTTAGAGCAGATTTATATGTCCTTTTTTACGAAAAATCATTGAAATTATTATCTCCTAATGGTTTACTCTCATTTATATGTTCAAATAGGTGGCTTTTCAACCAATATGGACGACCTTTAAGAAAAATGATAGCTGAAGATTATCATATTTCGAAAATAGTAAACATAGAAAAAGCTAATGTGTTTGATGAAGAGGTTATTGCCTATCCTTGTATAACTACAATAATAAATAGTAAAGGAAAACTAACAGAATATTACGAATCTCAAGAAAAAATCATTGATATAAACAGCTTGAGATTTGATTCAATAACTTCACCAAAAAATGAATCTTGGCAAAATTTATTTTTAGACTACAATATCAACCATAGCTCTTTGATTGGAATTATAGAACAAGGTTTTGAAATTGGTATTGGAGTAGCAACAGGTACTGATAAAGTATATCTAAAAAAAGAGTCTGAATTAAATGGAATAGAAAGAAATAGAGTTATTCCTATAATCAAATCTAACTGTCTTAAAGGAGAAACTATCAATTGGGATAACTCTTATGTAATTAATCCATTCATTGATGGAGAATTATGTGATTTAAGTAAATATCCTAATTTAGAATCTTATTTCGAATCAAAAAAAGAAATTTTACTAAAACGACACATAGCAAAAAAAACGCCTAAATTTTGGTATAAAACAATCGACAAAATAAAACCTGATTTACAGAAAAGATACAAATTACTACTACCTGATCTTTCAGGTTGTAAGTTTCTTTTCATAGATGAAGGTAAGTTTTATCCTCATCACAATATATATTACATAACACATACGGACTTAAACAAATTGAAAATATTAGCCTGTATACTTATGTCTGACTTCATTAAAAACCAGCTTTCTCAAATTGGGATTAGAATGAATGGTGGATTACCACGTTTTCAAACCCAAACATTAAAGAAATTAAGAATTCCGCAACTAACTGAATTTAATAATTCTGACAGAAAAAAATTAATTGAATCATACGAGAAACGGAATTTAGAAAATATAAACAAAGTGATTAATAAATACTGCACCCAACACCGTATAAAAGTAATGGCGGATATAGTAATTAATCCAAAGACAGTGAATAAAAAAAAGGTAGCGGTTTAATAGAAGAATCAGAGTAAAAACCCGCCACTACTCTTATACCAAACGTTGTAAGTAATTAAAAAAATGAATAAACCGATAATAATTATACTTTCAACTTTATTAATTTCAAGCTGTACTGATATTAATCAAACAGAAAATAAGATTGCAGAAATGGAAATTTTACGTGCAGAAAATGATAGTCTGAGAAAAATTGTGGCGGAAATAAATAATAAATTTGTATTTGACAGCATTTCGTTTAGAGACATTTACAATCCGAAAAACACTTACGAAAGGCGTTCAGATTTTAATATTGAACTTCTAGTTGTTGGATATACCCCCAAGCAAGAGTTATTTTGTGAAGTTTGACAGTATTGTAGACGGACAAAAAATAAATGCAGATACTTTAAAACAAATCAACGGCGGATTTAAATATAATCGAAAATTAACTAGGAAAGAAAATAAAATACAAATTGAAATGAATATTGAAAACAAATATGGAAAAAAAGAAGTGGAATCTTATTTGAAAAAATAATAACTAAAAACTAATGGCAACACTGTATATAATTAATCTATAGTAATCAACCACTTACGAAAATCCTCACGGATTTTCTATTCGGTTTGTATTTGCTAAATTAGTTGCTGAAACACGCAACGAAATCATACACAAACACGTTGTGCAACATAATGACCCGTCCTGAAATAAGGCTACATAATTTTAAACATTATGTATAGAAATGACAAAGTCATTAGACGTTACAGTGAACCTTTCAAATTAAAAATTTTAGCCGAACTTACAATCGGAAAACACACAAAGAGCCAACTTTGTAAACTCTACTCCA
>NZ_QOCC01000015.1:0-7767 GCF_003318185.1 Tenacibaculum sp. E3R01
GGTTGACGTTTATCCAGGGAACCCCAAAGAATTAACTGAATTTGGAAGTACAGTTTCTTTAGAGAAGTATAGAACTGTTGCTGTTGCTGGAGTAAATAGAAACCCTAATAACATAACTTAAAAATGAATAATCATTGAGCAGAGATATGGAGATATTCTATAGAAGAAAGTTTTAATGTCTGTCTATAAAGATGACAATTTTTAAACTTTCTTCTTGAACTCCTATTGTTTATGTAATATGTTTTTAAAAAACAAAAACTAGCAGTTTTATATAGAAACTCTATGATGTTAACAATTTAACACTCTTTTAAATTAATCCACTTTTATAAATTATTTTTTATGCTAAATACTATAGAACAGATAGAGATAAGTGAATTTTTAGTGAACATTAAATCCTTATTGAAACAACGAAGTGAACAGGTAAGGATTTTGAAACAAGTAGAGCTTGATTCTAAAGGGTTTTATACTAAACTTGATGAAGTTTTAAAAGAATTAGAAATCTATAATCATGTTGATTTTATCACATCTAAACCAAATGATTTTGACTTGTATGAAGAGATTATAAACACATTTTGTAATGATTACTTTACTAAACTGGGAAATCTTGATATTCATGGTTTGAAAGAGAATCTGATGAATTATGGAAATAACCCGATTCATATAGTTGATAGAGTAAAAACTCAAAAATTGACAAGTTCTGATGGTACAGTATTGGATGTGTTTTCTTACGGAGATATTGAGAATAGTCCAATAATAATAGCCCTTCCAACTGGGTTACCAATGTTAATAATGAAACCTTGGATAGAACTTTTAGCTAATAAATATTTTGTAATTACATGGGAAACAAGAGGGATGTCTAAATCGTCAACTACAAAACAATTAGATATTCCAAGTCAATTAGAAGATTTAAAAAATGTTATGAAGTTTTTCAATCTAGAAAAAGTTCATTTATTTGGAGTTTGCCATGGAGCTAATTTAGTGCTTCATGCTTGTAATGAAATCGATTCTAAAATTATATCAGCAAGTCTTTGGCATGGTGATTTTAACTGGAATGATGATAATAAGCTTACATATATACAGCAAAATATGAAGCGATTACTTGAAATGGCAGGGAGTCAAATTAATATTTCAGATTTAAGAAACTTAATGACTAATCCTAAGTCCATTGGTAAGTTATCAACTGATTATCCTATTAAAAACTTACCGCATATTATGTATCCTTATTTGACAGATGAGATTTTTTCCAGCTTCATCAAGTTGTCTAAAGATGTAATGAATAGAAATTTAAAGGAAATTGTAGATAAACTAAATAAAAAAATATTGATTGTTACCAGTTCAAATGACAATACTGCTCATCCAGAGGGATCGGTTTTACTACATTCTTTTTTAAAAGAATCAGAGTTTTACAATAGAGAATTTGGGAGTCATATTTCTTTTTTTGAAGCACCAGAAGAATTATACAGCCTTTTTTCTAATTTTTATGAAAATAGCTTTGCTTGTAGCTTAGCTTAATACAGGAAAATATCTTTATTTAAGTTATCCAATAGTAAAATAAATTGTTGTTGACAATTTAATAAGATAAAAAATTAAATCTCATTAAAACAAATCGAAATGAAAATAAATAAACTTATGACATTACTAGGTACTTCATTGAATAGGCAAACTACAGCAAAGGAAAATGAAACTCGTAATTTAGAAAAATTTAATAAAGTAAATCTTGAAGGTAGAATAGAGCTTCATTTAGAAAAAAGCTCTTACCATTCGATAGAAATTAGAACAAAAAAGGCCTCAGATATTGCTAATTTAGTTACAGAGGTTCGTAATGACGAATTATATATTCATAATGAAAAAAATGTAGGCCATAGTAAAACTCCTAAATATATTATTCGACTTAGTCATTCAGGTATTTCAGATATAACATTGTCAGGAGTAGTAAGACTTATGTCGGATGATGTGATAAGTCAAAAATCTTTCAATATAGGAGGTGAAGGAATTTTAAACGGAAGTTTAAAAGTGTCTGTAGATAACCTTAATACAGATATGAATGGAGTTTCAAATATTAAAATTTCAGGTTTTGCTGATGTAGCCGATCTAAACATTACTGGTATTGGGAGAATTAATGCGAAAGGTCTTGAAACTAACAATGCCAAAAAAAGTACGGATGGTATTGCTACTGTTTTATTACCTTCAAATTAATCAATTTCGTTTTTCTTAACGAAGAATAAACTACAAGCTATAAAATATAAAAGCAATTTATTAAAACAGATTATGTTTAGCGCTGGTAGAAAAATCTAGAAAACTTATTTAATCATAATAACTTCTCTTTTCAGATAGTATTGTCTAACTATACAGTTAGCTTCAATGGTTTGCTCAATAGGAACTTCCTACAGTACCAATAATGTCAAATTCAAGACAAAAAGAGCTTAACTTTTGAAGAAGTTCTTATATCCGAATAATATATAACTACAGGGAAATACGTGATTATAAACGTATACAACAAAAAAAATATACACTAACAATTGTGTAATCGGCATAGTAAATAACATTTACTATTTAATTATTAATCTTTAAATTTTGTTAAAATGAAAACAGCAATGAAACAAAGACAGACAAAAAAAGTAAACCTACCGGAACTAAAAAATCCAATTAGTTCTAGCGTTAAAGAGGGGGCTTCTAATGGAACACAGCCTTGTTTAATTATAGGATGGCTTCCTCCTTACTTTCGTTAATCTTAATTAATGTTTTTGTAGAAGAATTCAAAATTAAAAAGCTATTTAGTTTTGGATTCTTCTTTAAATAGATGCTATATGAAACAAAATTTAAATTCAAAAAACAGTCAGATTTTCAAAAAATTTGAGGACAAAATATTGTTGTTAAATAACGAAAACGATATACTTAATGAAGTAAATATTTTTAGTAAAAGTATTTCAATAAATGATATACTAAATCATTTACTTGAATTATTCTCTAATGAGAAGTATTACCTTCCTAATAATTCAACACAAAATAAAATAACATTGTTTAGTTCTTCTAGTTATGAGTTTAGTTTGATACATACTCCTCCTGAAGTAAGAACTTCTAGCGAAGCTACTTCATTGTATACTTATACTAATAACGTATTCTTTTGCCCATTAATTGATGTTAATGATGTGAGGTATACCATTTATGAACAAAATAAACGAGTAGCTCCTGATGTATTAGATGAAGATGTCAAACTACAGATAAAAAAAGAAAATGTTTTTGTTAAGAACGAGACGATTTTTTTAAGAAAATTTAAAGATGTTCTGCGTTTTGATGGAACTAAACCCTTGCTCCTTTTTATGATTATTTCAAGAAAAGATACATTAAAATATTCTTGGGAGTATAATTCTATTAGCCTTAAACCAGTACGTATAGTGTTAAGAGAAGTTAACTTCGCAAGATTAGGAACCACAGCGAAGATTTTAGGTAATATAGGAGATGGGAACTCTAAGGCATTATTATTGAAATTATCTCAACACGAATCACATATAGTAAGATGGGAAGCTGCAAGAGCTTTAATTAATATTGATTTTGAAGAAGGAGTTTCTGTGTTAAAGAGAATGATGAATGATAAACATATAGAAATAAGTATGGCTGCTAAGCAGTCAGTACAAATGCTAAACGTTTAAAATTAAAAAAATATAATATGGCATATACTTATAAATCAAATACAACTGAAAGTATCAGTTTAGAAGAATTTATTGATACTTTAAACAGAACTATTTCTTCCGGAGATGAAGATTCTCTATTAGCTTGTGTTGATCCACTTTTTAAAATATCCAACAATGCTAATTTTTTTACAGAATACCTTAATAAGCAATTAGCATCAGACCTTTCTGATTTTCAAAATGCGAATGTGTATTCGGAACAAAGTTACATGATTTATGAATGTAAAGATTTTTATATAAGAGTTACATACTGGCCTGTATTATCTAATAATAATAATGTAAGAGATTCTCAAAACGAATTATTTTCATATGATTTTGCTCATGACCATAACTTTCCATTGCTAACAGCTGGATACAAAGGAGGTGGTTATATTACTAAATTGTGGGAATACGATTATGAAAAAGTAATAGGATATGCAAACGAAAAAGTTGATATCAGGTTTTTAGAGGAAGTGACTTTAGCTCCTGGTAGGGCATTGTATTATAGACCATCGAAAGATATACATTCTCAGTTTGCTCCTTTGAAAGAAGATTCGTTGGCAATCAATATTATTATGAAATCAAATAAATATTCTGATTGTAAGCAATATGAATTTGATATGAATAAAAAAGTAATTAAGAATGTAATGCACGGTAGCTCTTCCGCCAGATTTGGACTACTAGAATTGACTAATTTAGTTTACAATAGTACTACTATTGATTTACTACATAAATTGTCGAAAACCCATGAACTTCCACAAGTACGTGAAGAAAGTTTAAAAGCATTATACAATATTGAGAAAACAAATGAAGTATGGAAAATAGGGCTTCAGGATACAGATAAATCTGTTCAGCTTTATTCTGAATTGAGGATTGAAAATAATACATAGAGGAATATTTTTTGGAGATTACCGGAGACGAAAGTGTATGAACAAATAGACACTTGATAAAAAGATGTTTCAGATTAATTACGTTTTAAATATTTTTTAGTTTTAAAATAAAACCCAATCCTCTTATCACAAACATAATTTTATTTTCACAGATAATCTCAAAATTAGACCAATCAAAGTTTAATAATCTAGTAAAGTAGCATCACTCTTGTAAGTATTAGAGAGGTTTTATTAGGTAACCTCACTTGGTTACGATGCTTTTCTATCAATTTCACGAAACCCCACTATAGCAAAGGGTCAAAGGGTACTGCAAAGGGTCAAAGGGTACTCATAGTATTGGTATTTAATTACCACATGTTTAAAATGTGAATTGATCACAATTAATTGAAAGAAAAAAAATCACATCTACACACACACATAAATAAGTTAATCTCATGAAAATAGATGAATATATCAGTGACTTAAGAAAAAAGAATATTATTATTTCTGTAAAAGAAGGGAAAATATCTTTGAAAGGATCAAAAGAAAAGATTACTCCTGAAGTTATTAAAGAGTTGACTGCTAAAAAGCAGGATATTTTAACTTTTTTCAAGTCAATAAAAAAAGTAAAAGAGTTTGAGTCTATTAAACCTGCTCCTAAACAAAATTATTATCCATTATCATCGTCTCAACTTAGAATGTATTTTTTATATAATTTTGATAAAGAGAGTACAAGTTATAATGTACCAGGTTTTTATAGAGTTAGTAGAAATTTAGATGTATTAAAGTTAGAACAAGTTTTTCAAAAATTGTCTAACCGTCATCATAGTTTACGTACAGTTTTTGAAATAGTAGATGGAAACCCTGTTCAACGTGTGTTGGATTCAAATTCCTTAAAGGTAACTCGTCATCAAGGTACAGCGTCAGAAATAAATCGTTATATGGATAGTTTTGTTCGTCCATTTGACTTATCTAAGGAGCTTCCTATTCGAATTTCTTTAATGGAGGTTTTAGAAGAGGATTATTTATTGATGATTGATATGCATCATATTATTAATGATGGTGTTTCTAGTGAAGTTTTAATGCATGATTTTTGGTCTTTATATCAAGGTAATGTTTTACCTGATTTACCTATTCAATATATAGATTATGCGGTGTGGCAACAAAGTGATGTTTATAAAGATTTGATATCTAGTCATAAAGAGTATTGGTTAGATAGGTATAGTGATGAATTTACTGTGTTGGAGATACCAACGGATTATACTAGACCTATTCAGCTTGGTAATGAAGGTTCTGCTTATACACTTAGTTTGTCAAAGAAACAAAGTGATAAGTTACGTGATTTTGCAAGTTCACATGGAGCAACTATGTATATGCTGTTTTTGGCTATTTATAATGTTTTATTGAATAAACTATCAAATCAAGATGATATTATCATTGGTACTCCTACGGTTGGACGTCGTCATTCAGATTTGGAAGGTATAGTAGGTTTGTTTGTGAATACATTAGCATTACGAAACCAGATAACTTCAGATGTTAGTTTTAGTGATTTATTAGCAAAAATTCAAGAGGATACATTAAAGGCATTTGATCATCAGTTGTACCCTTATGAAGAATTGATTGATGCCTTAGATGTTTCTCGTAACGTAGGGCGTAATCCGTTATTTAATGTTTTCTTTTCATATAACCAACAAGAAGGAAGTACTAGTTCTAGTAATGATTCTGATCTTAAAATTGTAAATCATGAAGTGCTATATAATATAGCAAAATTTGATTTAGAACTTGATGTAATTAATCAAGGTGATTATTATGATATGCTTTTTAGTTACAATCTTTCTTTATTTGATGAAAAAACAATAAAAAGATTTTCTACGTATTTAGAAGCTATAATAGAACAAATAGTAACTGAAGGAAATATTAAAATATCAGAAATAGATATTCTTTCAAAGGAAGAAAAAAGTCAGATTATTCATGAATTTAATGCTCCAGAAACAAATTACAATATTAAAGGAACTGTTGTTGATTTAATTGAGGAACAAGTTTTTTTTAATCCAAAAGCTAAAGCTTTATATTTTAAAAATCATACTATTGATTATGGAGAGTTAAATAGCAAAGTGAATAAGCTTGCTCACTATCTTATTAATGTTATGGGAGTTCAAAAAGGAGACCAAGTTGGTGTACACTTTGGGCGCTCACCAGAAATGATAATTGGATTTTTGGCAGTATTAAAATCTGGAGCTGCTTACGTTTCGTTGGACCCTGATAATCCTTCAAGTAGAATTAATTTATTAATTGAGAATTCAAATTTAAAATTTATTTTAACCAATTCTTATGAAAAGCTGTTGGCTATTAACACTTCTGTAGAGGTTATAGATTTAATAAGAGAAGGGTTAAACATTGGAGAAATGCCAAGCAATAATCCTTTAGTTAAGATAAAAGAGAGTGATCCAGCATATATAATTTATACCTCTGGAAGTACAGGAAAACCAAAAGGTATTGTTATTGAGCATAGTTCTTTAGTAGATTATAGTATTACTTTTAAAGAATATTTCTCGTTAACAACATCGGATAAAGTTGTACAACAAGCCTCTCCTGCGTTTGATACAGTTGTAGAAGAAGTATTTCCGGCATTGTTAACTGGAGCATCTATTGTTATAATGCCAGATGGAGGGAAAAATATAGAATCTCTTCTTAAAGAAATTAAAGAAACTAAAGCTACAATATTAAGTACAGTTCCAGTTGTCGTAGATGCTTTAAATAATTATTCAGATGCTTTAGAAAGTTTAAGGTTGATTGTTAGTGGAGGAGACGTGTTACTTCCAAGGCATATTAGTAATTTAATAGAAAAATATCCAATATACAATACTTATGGGCCTTCAGAGTCAACAGTTTGTATTACCTACCATAAGGTTAGTTCACTTGATAATACTTCATGTATTGGTAAACCAATTCCTAATAGACAAGTATATATACTTAATAAAGACAAACAGTTATGTCCAGTTGGAGTTACAGGAGAACTTTGTGTTTCAGGTAAAGGTTTAGCAAAAGAATATTTAAATGATAAAAAATTAACAGAGGATAAATTTATAAAAAATCCTATAATTCCAACTTCAAGAATTTATCGTACTGGTGATACAGCTAAGTGGAATTCTGATGGAACCATTGAATTTCTTGGAAGAGTTGATAATCAAGTTAAAATAAGAGGTGTCCGAATCGAATTAGGAGAGATA
>NZ_QOCC01000001.1:0-1262 GCF_003318185.1 Tenacibaculum sp. E3R01
TTGTGCTATACCTTACTTTTTAAACACAACCTAAATAATCAGTAGTTCAATACTGTGGGGAGTATTAGCTTGGAAAGACTCTATTAGTTTATAATACTTTTGAAGTGGTATATTATACAACTAACCAAGTTAGTTGTATTGTACTAAACTACTCTATAGATTATCTAGCTTCAATTTTCTTTAAGCTTGTGAAGGTTTTTTATTAGGTTACTAATTTATCGTATGTTTAGCTATACATTAGATGTTTTATAGAAGAGAGCTTTAAATTACCTTCCTATATTTTGAAATGTTTTTTTATTTTGTAAGAGTTTACTATTATAAATTTCAATTATCTAGAGTATTTAATTACTGCTATATGTATTTTAAGCGTAAAAAATATTTATCAAATACTTTTCTTTTTGCTTTTTTTTTTAGAGTTTATTTAAATTGATAGTGTGGGTTTGAACATTTGCAGTGGATATTGTAGTCTTTAATCTTTTTTAGAGAATAACATCAAAGTGTATTTGATTGATTATTTAAATTCCTAACTCGTTTTAAAATACTATATGGAGAATATAAATGTATTTAGTATAAGAAAAGCTTCGTTAAATTGTTAGGTAAATAGAAAAATTGATAACAAAAATATAAGCTATAAAGTTATTAGGTTCCTTAAAATACTATAGATCTATTATGGTTTTAGTATAGTTCTTATTAATACTTAAAAAAACTTTTTGGTTTAAAAGCTTAACAGGTAGTTAATTAAGAGTTTCTTTAAAAATAACTTCAAAAAAGTCATTGTCATGTTAGAAAAGGGATCTATATTTGCACCCGCAAACGGATAAGCGTAGAGTTTAAAAGTAAGCAAAGTTCATTAAAATAGGGTTATTAAGATATTATGCGAGGGTTAAAAAATAAGTAAAAAAAAGCTTGTTTAAAACAAATGAAAGTGAGTATCTTTGCAGTCCGAATTTTAGGGAATAGTTCATTGATTTATGGGATTTACAAATTAAAAAAAAACTTCAAAAAAGTTTTTGTCAGATTAAAAATAGTTTGTAGGTTTGCATCCGCTTAGAGAAAGCGACACAATCACAGAGATTTTGGAAAGGCCGTTAAAAAGTCAGTTAGTTCGATTCTAACGTTTCTACAAGAAGTTAATTAAGATTTTGGTTGAGAGATATCAAATATTAAGGTTAACAAAGTTCATTGAAAATATTGAAATTGACAGCGTAATTAAAGAGTAGAATTACCACAGTCTAATTTAATTAGATTAAAAAAATTCTTTT
>NZ_QOCC01000005.1:0-2194 GCF_003318185.1 Tenacibaculum sp. E3R01
TTTGTTAATGATAGATTCACATCATATAATTAATGATGGAGTTTCCAATGAGGTTTTAATGAAAGGTTTTTGGTTATTGTATCATGGAGAGTCTTTACCAAGTTTGAATATTGATTATATAGATTATTCAGTTTGGCAACAAAGTGAGGGGTATCAAGATTTAGTATCGAGTCATAAAACGTATTGGTTAGATAAGTATAGTGAAGAGTTAACAGCATTAGAATTACCTACAGATTATCCTCGTAGTCAAAATCAAAGTACAGAAGGAGATGTTCATTCAATAACTCTAAGTAAAAAACAAAGTGAAGAGTTACGTAAAATAGCAGCAAGTGAAGGAGTAACAATGTACACATTGTTTTTAGGTATTTATTCAATTTTACTAAGTAAGTTGTCAAATCAAGAAGATATTGTTGTAGGTACTCCAACAGCAGGGCGTAATCATGCCGATTTAGAAGAGGTTGTAGGAATGTTTGTGAATACATTAGCTCTACGTAACCAAGTAACTTCAGGAACTAGCTTTCAAGAATTTTTATCAGAACTACAAGTAAATACATTAATGGCATTTGATCATCAATTGTATCAGTATGAAGAATTGGTAGATGCATTAGATGTTTCACGAGATAGTGGACGTAATCCGTTATTTGATGTTTTTTATTCATACAATCAATATCAAGAAGTAACTGATATAGAAGAATCAGAGAGTTTGAAAATAGTAGGCCATGATGTTAGTTATACTATAGCGAAGTTTGATTTAATGTTAGATGTTTTAGATTCTGAATCAATAGTTTTATCACTTAATTATCGAACAGATTTATATAGCTCTTCAAGTATTGCAAGATTTTCAGGTTATCTAAATAAAATTATAGATAGTGTATTAGATAATAAAGAAAAGCAACTGAAGGATATAGATATACTATCAACTTCAGAAAAAGATAGATTGTTATTAGGTTTAAATACTACCAAAGTGAATTATGATTTAGAGGAAACAGTTTTAGATATGTTTCGCTCTAAAGTTGAAGAGTTTCCAAATTCTATAGCTTTAGTTATGGAAGGAAAAAACCTTACTTACCAAGAGTTAGATGCTCGTTCAGATTTATGGGCAACTCATTTGATGAGTTTAGGAGTGTTAAAAGGTTCTATAGTTGGTTTAATGATGACTCGTTCTTTAGAAATGATCACAGGTATTTTAGGTATAATGAAAGCAGGGGGAGCGTATTTACCAATCAATGTAGATCAACCTTTATCTCGAACTTATCATATGTTAGAAGAATGTGATGTAGAATTAATTTTAGGAAATGTAAATACTGATGATATTGTAATTGATTCGAAATATACCTTTATTGAAGCTAAAAAATTAGATCTATCTTTAGAAGTCAAAAAGAAATTATCTTTTGTTGAGGTATCAAATTTAGCTTATGTAATATACACTTCAGGATCAACAGGAACTCCAAAAGGAGTTATGGTTGAACATAAATCAGTTACAAATTTAATTAACCATGAGCGTGAATTTTTAGGAGTAAATATAACAGATAAGATATTACAATTCTCTCCATATTATTTTGATGTTTCTGTAGAGCAGATTTGGTTAGCCTTAACTACAGGTTCAAGTTTAGTTTTATTAGAGAAAGATACTTTAATAGATCATCAAAAATTTATAAATGTATTAGTTAGAGAAGAAATTACACATTTAAATGTTACCCCCTCGTTTTTAGAAAGTTTATCCTTACCTTCATTAAAATACCTTAAACGTATAGTTGTTTCAGGCGAGTCATGTAAGCCAAGTTTGGCAAAGAAATATATAAAAGATTATGATTTTTATAATGAATATGGACCAACAGAGGCAACTGTTATTTCAGTATCCAAAAAATTAAAATTAGAAGATTTAAAAGGAAGTAATATCTCTATAGGGTATCCTATTGCAAATACACAAGCTTATGTTTTAGATAAAGATCTAAAATTATTACCAAAAGGAGTTGTAGGAGAGCTTTATATAGGTGGAGTAGGATTATCATCGGGTTATATTAATAATGTTACATTAACAGAAGAACGTTTTATAGCCAATCCATTTGGAGAAGGGCGTTTGTATAAAACAGGGGATATAGTAAGATGGTTACCTGAAGGAGATTTAGAGTACTTAGGAAGAAATGATCATCAAGTAAAGATACGAGGTTATCGAATCGAATTAGGAGAGATA
>NZ_QOCC01000014.1:0-5645 GCF_003318185.1 Tenacibaculum sp. E3R01
GTCTATAGCCGCTGGACTCCATGTTCCTGTGATTCCACTTGTAGTTGGGAAACTAAACGCTGCTCCACTACAAATTGTAGCATCTACTCCTGAGAAGTCTAACTCTGTATTTGGGGTTACCGTTAAAGCAACAGTATCTTCTACAGGGCAACTATTATTTGTTGTTGTAACTTCAACTCTATAATTATTCCCTGATAAACCAGTTGTTGCGTTTGTTATTACTAAAGAAGCTGTAGTCGTTCCACTATATGGTGCTACATTAGTTAAAGGAGTAGTACTAGTTCCTAAATACCATTTATACACATAATCTCCTGAAGGAATAGCTATTGTTGTATCATCCCCAGTTGCTCCTGTTGTTCCAAAATTAGTTACTCTAAGTCCTGCTGGATTAACTGTTAATGTAATATTGCTTCCTTCACAAACTGAAGCTGGATCAGGTGCTATAGCAACACTTAAACTCGAAACTACTTCACTAATAATTTCAGTTCCATTAACTCCATTATAACCTCCTGTTCCTCCAGTTACTCGACCACTACTATCGAAGCCAGTTCCGTCTAAAACTCCATCTTTAGTAGCATCTGTACCTCCAGACTCTACTGAATCTGGACACCCATCATTGTCACTATCTGTATCTAAATAGTCAGGTGTTCCGTCTTTATCTGTATCTGCACAAGATATTAAATTAGCTACACCATCTATTGAATCTGGTCCTTGTCCATCTTGATTTATTACACTGAAACTATTAACTCCAGTAAGAAAAGAAATTGTATTGTAAGAAGAACCATCAGCTGTTTCCATCAATTCCAAACTTACTGAACTGGTATTACGAGTTCCATAAATAGAGACTACTCCTGCTGAATCAATTATAACTCTTATTCTTGGTAAACCGTTATTATTTGTTACCCAAGGTGTACTTATAGAAGCATTATCAGATGCAAATCTTAAAAATACTTGACCAGCACCAACAGCCCCTTCCAACTGAAATACACTATTAGCATTTAGTCCTCCCCCATTGATAAGTACAGCGAAAGAATTATCTATAGATGCAAGATCAACAGTAGCTGATAAAACTGCTACTTGAGAAAAGTTTGTTGTACTACCACCAGTAGCCCCAGTTATATTAAAACTAGAAGAAAAAGAAGCACACTCAACAGTATCTAAAATACCGTCATTATCATCATCTAAATCACAACTATTGTTTATTCCATCAGCATCAGGATCATTTGCTGTTACCATTCCAACAACTGCACCATCAGTACAGGGATCAGAAGTCGACGTTGACACTGTATTAGAATTCTCTGTCTGTGTAGTTGTAACTCCACCAGTAACTGTAGGATATGTTATAGTAGCTTGATTTGTGATCGAACTAGGCAAACTTCCTGAAGCTACCTGTACTCTAAAAGTAATTGTAGCATTTGACCCAACGGTTACAACACCATTTGGTTGTGATGGTGAATTGATTTCTGACGCAGATGAAAACGGCATATTACCTAAGACATCAGCAACGGAAGCTCCATTTAAAGTAGTTGAATTTGCAACATAAGTAGTAGATGACGGAATAGCATCTTGCAAAGTTGCATCATCTGAAGGAAAGTTTCCAGAATTAGAAACCACTATACTATACTCTAAAACATCTCCAGATACAGCAATTAAAGCTGGATTTTGACCTTTTGTTATGTTTCGTACTGACTTTACAGCACCTAAATTAGAATTAAACACAGGTGACACACAAGAACCTAAATCATAAACTGTTGGAGAAACTGTACCTACTACAGTTCCTGACAAGGTTGCTGCTGAAAAATCAACTGAAACTACAGTTGCACCAGAATCAGTAGTTGTTATTAAATTACCACTTGAATCAAAAGCTACACCAGTAGCTCCATTTGGACCTACATTACCAAGATTTTTAGCTGATAAAGTTGCTATGTCAATTACATATAAGTATGATGCTCCACTTCCACTCACAGATGCATACCAATGTAATCTACCATTACCATCGAAAGTCATGTCTCCATATGACAATGTAGTACCTATGGCATCACCAGCATCAAAAACTAAAGCTCCTAAATCAGTGGCTGCCCCAGTTGCTCCATTATTAACCCTTCTTAAATGGTAAGAATTATCAATATAATACACATTCCCAGAGGCATCAGCTGCTTGACCTACAAAAAAACCTGGTAAGGTTGCTCCTGTATTTGTTTGTGTAGCTCCATTAGAACTCAATAACGGAGGAGAACCAAAAGTAGCATTATCATAATAAGCATTCCCATTAGCACTAATTGCAAGACCTCCAACATTTTGAGGAGCTGTATATACAGACGTCATAGTAGTACCACTTAATTCATATATAGAAGTTCTACCCCCAGAAAAAGCACTTGCATACACATTTCCACAAGTAAATGAATAAGGTGTTGAAATAGTAAATGTTTCAGTAGAAGAAAACCCTCCAGTCAAATCAAATGTATCAACTAAAACACCATCATCAAAAACCCTTACAAAAGAAGCTCCTCCATTCCATCCATCCCCCCATCTATCTTCTAAAAAAAGATTATAAGTTCCATCTGCAATCCCAGTATAATTAACTGAAGTAGAATAGTTATTATTTGAACTATCATTATTATAACAATTAGTAGGAAAACATATTTGAGATCCAATCTGAGCATTTGCTGCTGTCCTAAAAGTTACTCTATTTTCTTCAGCATAATTAGGCCAATTAACTTCTATAGTAATAGTCGACTGAGCAAATACTGAAAAAAAAGAAAATAAAAAAACAAATAATAAAAATATTTCTTTTTTGATTTTTAAACATGAAAAGTAATACTTCTCCATATAAATTGAATTTAGTATATATTGTTACAACACTATATTTAGTGTTATTTTAATTTTAATAAATTACATGGAGGGCATAAAAAAGCCCCCAAAAAAATACATTTAGCCGTTACAACGACAAATCTATAGTTTGGGGGGACGTTTCTAATAAACGATGCAAATATAATTAACTTTTATTTACATCCTACATTTATTTAGAAACTTTTTATAAAAAAAAGTCACGTTACAGCGATAACAAAAAACTATAGCAACAAAGTTTTACATATTCAAAAACTATTCAAATGGAGCTCATAAACCAACTCTAAGGCCTTGTTATGAAAAAGCCAACAAATAACACCATTCATACAAAAAAAACACCTTAAACACACCGTAATCGTGTTTTATTTTTTTAAAACTTCAAAAAAACTTAAAACCGAAACTATATCTTCCTTTGTAGTGAACCTACTAAAAGAAAAACGCACTGAAGTTTTTTCAGCATCATACTTATTCAAAAAACCATCCAAAACATGAGACCCTTTGTCACTTCCACTTTGACAAGCACTTCCTCCGGAGACAGAAATCCCAAACAAATCTAAATTAAAAAGTAACAGCTTATCTGTAAACGGAAACCTTACATTTAAAACAGTATACGTACTCTTATCCATATTACTAGATAATCCATTAAAATGAATTTCAGGAAATATTTTAATCAAGCCATCAATCAATTGTTTTTTAATTCCTTTAATATATATGGTATCTTTTTCAATTCTCCTCATCGCTATATCTAATCCCTTTTCCATTCCAAGAATTGAATGTACATTTTCTGTACTTGAGCGACTCCCTCTCTCTTGATCACCTCCATGGAACATAGGAAAAACACCAATATTTTTCTTCACATAAGCAAAACCAACTCCTTTAGGTCCATGAAATTTATGAGCGCTTGCTGTAATAAAATCTATAGGCACTTCTTTTAAATCCAATTCATAATGCCCAATCCCCTGAACAGTATCAGAATGAAACAACACTCCATTAATTTCACACAACTTAGCAACCTCTTTAATTGGCAACAAATTACCAATCTCATTATTCACCCACATTAAACTAACCAATGCTTTTGTATCTACACTCTCTAAAACACTCGCTAACTCATCTAAATCAATCCCACCATCATCATTCACTTTCAAATACACTACATCTACCCCATACTTACTTTCCAAAAATTCAATAGTATGTAAAACTGCATGATGTTCTATTTTAGTTGTAACAATAGTTTCTACTCCTAAATTAGCAACTGCATTTTGCAAAATTAAATTATCAGCTTCCGTACCTCCAGAGGTAAAAATAATTTCCCTTGCAGATACATTAAAGTGCTTCGCTATATTCTTTCTTGCTGTTTCAACAGAAACTTTTGCTGTTCTTCCAAACTGGTGTGTTGATGATGGGTTACCAAAATTAACACGCATTGAATCAGACATTAACTCTATCACCTCTGGCAACATAGGTGTAGTTGCTGCATTATCTAAATAAATTCTTTTCATTCTACAAAAGTAATACTAATTAGGGTTTTGATATACATAAACTTCAGTTGCTCCCATTCCATATTTTTGATAAGAAGCTTCATAATACTTGACTGGATACCTATTTAATAAATAATTCAATTCAGTTTTTAAAACTCCTTCACCAACACCATGAATAAATACAATTTTAGATATTTTCTTAGATAAACAATACTCTATTTTCTGCCTAGCCTTTTCTATCTGAAATGAAAGTATATCATAATTATCCATACCTTTTGTAGATTTTAATATTTTTTCAGCATGCAAATCAACCTCCATCACAACTTCATTTTTAGATTTAATAAAGTTATTTTTTTTGGGTTGCTCTTTACTTATCTTTTCTTTTAAAATAGTATTATTTATATTAAGATATTTACTTAACTCTTTTTGCTCTACTTCAATTTTTACTAACTCAGTTTTTAAAAACCGATACTCCATACCTTCCTCATCTTTCACCAAAACTAATTCATCCAGAAAACCAAAAACTTCTCCTCGTATAACATCATCTATAACAACTACTTTGTTTCCAATTTCAAAACACATAATTAACTATTATTTAATTTACCTTAACGCTTTAACTCTTATTTTTGGCGATATTTTAATTTGCAAAAGAACATTAAATAAATGATTAACACTAAAAACATAGACACAAAAATTTTCTTTGAAGAAGCAAAAAGAAATTTGGTTTTAAGTGACGAACGTAAAGAGCTATTGCTAAAAATTGCTGACACTATTATTGACGAGTATTTTGAACGCGATAAACTGAATCTAAATTTTATTTGCACTCACAACTCTAGAAGAAGTCAATTTGCTCAAGTATGGAGTTTTTTTGCTATTAATTATTTTTCAATTGAAAATATTTTTTCTTTCTCTGGCGGAACAGAAACTACTGCTTTTCATAGAAATACAGTAAGAGCTTTACAGAAAAATGGTTTTGAATTTAATGTTGATAATTTCTCACATCAAAACCCTAAATATTTAATTTCTTTTCATGGATGCAAAACACCTTTAATGGCTTTTTCAAAGGTTTTTGACAATTCACACAATGACTATCCATATATTGCCATAACTACTTGTGACAGTGCTGATGAAAATTGCCCTTTTATTCCTGATGCAATTGAACGATTTCATTTACCCTTTACAGATCCAAAAATATCTGACGAAAGAGAAGATACTAAAGAAACCTATTTAGCATCTAGCAAACAAATAGCTGGAGAAATATTTTTCATTTTTGAAGAAGTAAAGAAAAACATAACAACCTAAAAATATTAAGGTATAAAT